>MNUQ01000165.1:20963-32825 GCA_001871085.1 Desulfovibrionaceae bacterium CG1_02_65_16 | reverse complement strand
CCGCCGCACCCGCTCCGCTGGCGTGAAAATCCGCCTAAGCGCCTGTTGACAGGTTTTCCTCACGCGTCTATCTCTTCAATATAGCGGGAAAGATCATCAATCACGGATGACCCCGGCCCCTGCGGCAGGGCACAAGCGAGGAACGCCGCATGAGCGAAGCAAACCGTCAACGTCCGCGAATTTTGGTGGCCGACGATGAGAGCATCATCGCCATGCAGATCGGCGAGCTGCTTGAAGCCGAGGGCTTCGAGCTGGCCGGCGTGGCGGGCACGACGTGGCAGGCCATGGACATGGCCAGGAGGCTGCGGCCTGATCTTGTGCTCATGGACATTGTGATGCCCTGCGGCGGCCCCGGCGCGCAGGGGCTTGATCCCCTGGCCGCGGATGACCGGTCCGGGCCGGTCTGCGACGGGCCGGAGGACGGCATAGACGCCTGCGCGACCATCCAGCGCGACTTGCACATTCCGGTGGTGCTGCTTTCCGCCCACGGGGAGGAGCACTTTTTGCGCCGGGCGCGGCGCGCCCTGCCCGCCGCCTACCTGCTCAAGCCCTGCCAGAACACGCAGATCCGCGCCACCATCGAGGTGGCGCTGGCCTTGCGCGCGCACACGGACCCCGCCGGACCCTTCCGCCTGCGCGAGGCGCACCACCGCATCAAGAACAGCTTTTCGCTCCTGCACAGCATGCTGCGCTTCCAGGAAATACAGACCGCCGACCCCGAGGCGCGGCACAGCCTGGCCGACGCCGGCGCACGCGTGCTGGCCCTGGCCCAGGCGCACGAGGCCATGGGCGACGCCGCGCCGGAGTCCGCCGTGGACGCCCGGGCCCATGTGGAGCACCTGGCGCGCACGCTTTTTGCCGCGCAGGCCCCGCCGCCGCCCCAGGCGCAGCTGGACCTCGTCCTCGACCTGGACCCGCTGGGGCTGGCCCCCGGGCAGGTGGTGCCCTGCGCCATATTCCTGGCCGAGGGCATGACCAACGCCATCAAGCACGCCTTTCCCGGCGAACGCGGCGGCACCATCGTGGTGCGCCTGCGCGAGCGGGACGGCCAAGCCGAGCTGAGCGTGGAGGACGACGGCGTGGGCTTCCCGGGCGAGCCGGCGCAGCTCGGGGCCGATTCCTTCGGCTTGCAGTGTTTGAAGGCCGCGGCGGAGCAGCTGGAGGGCGTTGCGGACATGGGCCCGGCCGAGACCGGCGGGGCGCGGGTGGCCGTGCGTTTTCCCTTAAGCGCCGACTACCACAGCCTGTCGGCGTAGACGCGGGGCAGGCCCTTTTCGATGATGTCCGCAGCGGTTGTGGCGATGTCGTAGGACACGAAGCGCACGTCGATTGCGCCCGGCGCGCCGTCCTTGCCGGGCTCCCACAGAATATACTTGGCCTTGTTGTTGCCGTCGCGCGGCTGGCCCACGGCCCCGGCGTTGATGATGTGCCGGGCGCCTGGGGCGAGCTCCAGCCGGCCCTTGCCCAGCGCCTTGCGCTCAAGCTTGCCCGCGTCGTCGCCTTCAGCGGCCGGCAGCAGGCTTATGCGCTCCAGCTCGTGGGTGTGCCCGGCGAAGCACAGGCGGTTGGCATAGAGCCGGAAGGCCTCGCGCAAGCCGCCATCGTCCAGTTCGTACAGGTATTTGGTGACCAGCCCGGGCGGGCAGCCGTGGACGAAGAGCGCCCCCTCGGCCTCGAATGCGCGCGGCAGCGTGCGGAAATACATCAGCGAATCGTCGGAAATGAGCGCGCGCGTACGGTCCAGGGCCTTCTTGGCCTGCGGGTTGAAAAAGCCCCGCGCGCTGGCCTCCACCAGCCCCAGTTCGTGGTTGCCCAGCACGCTTTGCGCGCCGCGCTCGCGCAGCAGGCGCACGCAGGCCTCGGGCTCCGGGCCGTAGCCCACCATGTCGCCCAGGTTCAGCAGCCGGCTGGCCGCGCGCGCGTCGGCGTCGGCCAGCACGGCGGTCAGGGCCTCAATGTTGCCGTGGATGTCGGACAGAACGGCGATGGGCGCGGCGTCGTTTTTGGCTTCACTCATGGCGGCGACGCTACATCAGGCCGGGGTGCGCCGCAAGCCAGCCTTGCGCCGGGGCATGTTTTGTGGCACAAGTCCAGGTGAGGCCCCGGCCTCGCGCCCGCCATCCGGCCCAGGGCGCAACGCATGCGCCGCCCTCGGCGAAGGCCGCCGCGCCATGGCCAAACTCAAAACGCTGCTCCTGCACCCGGACCCGCTCATCCGCCGCGACCTGCGCCAGGCCCTTTCCGGCGCTGGCTTTTTGTCCGTGCTGGGCGAGGCGGTGACGGCCTTTGAGGCGCTGGAGCTCATCGAGGCCATTCCCTACGGCGCGCTCTTTCTGTCCCTCGACCTGCCGGGCGGCGTCTCCGGCCTGGAGCTGGCGCAGATGCTCTCCGGTCGGAAGAACAAGCCCGCGCTGGTTTTTTTGGCCGCGGGCGAGGGGCAGGCCTACGCCGCCTTCGAGCTGGGCGCCACGGACTATCTGCTGTGGCCCGCGCCGGAAGAGCGCCTGCAGAAGACCTTCGCCAAGCTTTCGGCCTTCAAGAGCCGCTTCCGCGAGGTGCCCATGCCCGAGAAATGGGACGAGGCCGCGCCCCGGGGCGGTCTGGACGAGGAGGGCGGTTCGCCGGGCGGCTGGCCGGGCGGCTGGTCGGAAGGCGGCCCCGGGGGCTGGCCCGAGGGCGATGGCAAGACCGTCTCCCTGCCCCTTGGCGACGACGAGCAGGAGCATTTTCTCTCCGCCCTCAAGCAGGCCTGGGACACCAATCAGACCCGCACCCCGGAAATAGAAAAGCTGGCCGTGAGCCAGGACGGCCGCATGTTCCTGGTGCCCTACGGCCAGATTGTGTTCGTGGAGGCCTACGAGGACTACTCCTACGTGCACACGGCCCAGCAGAAATACCTCACCAGCTACCGCGTGAAGTACCTGGAGGAGCGGCTGGCCCCGCACCGCTTCTTCCGCGTGCATCGCAAGTATCTGGTGAATTTGGACATGGTGACGGAGATCGCCTCGCTCCCTGGCAGCAACTTCATGCTGCGCACGGCGGGCAGAACGCGCATCGAACTGCCCATCAGCCGCAGGCGCATAGCCAGCCTGAAGCAGGTGCTGGGCTTTTAGCGCCGGACCAGCGGCCGCGCCGTGGGCGGGTGGGCGTTTTTTCGTCCGTTCACCGCCGGGCCGTCGCCGTCCGTCGAATTGCAACCGCCCGCGCGGCGCGCCCTGGTGTATGCATCCGCATGCGGCAGCGGCCAGCGGGACCGGGGCGGCGAATGGGGCGAGGCCCCCCGCCGTCCGAGGAGGACAAGAGCATGGAACCGAGCGGAACCTTGGATAGTCTCGCGCAGGAGCTGCGCGTGTTTCGGCCCTTGCCGCAGCTGGTGGTGGAGGCCAACGTCAATCCGCAGGAGCTGACGGCCTACCGCCGTCAGGCGGAGCACGACCCCCTGGGCTATTGGGAGGAGGCCGCCGACGAGCTGGACTGGTACAAGAAGTGGGACCGCGTGCTTGATGATTCAAACGCGCCCTTTTACCGCTGGTTTCCCGGCGCGCGCTGCAACATCGTTTACAACTGCCTCGACCGGCACATCGAAACCGCCAACAAGAACAAGCTGGCCCTCATCTGGGAGGGCGAGCCGGGCGACAGCCGCAAGTTCACCTACTACGAGCTTTACCGCGAGGTGAACCGCTTCGCCGGGGCCCTGCGCACGCTTGGCGTGGGCAAGGGCGACCGCGTGGTCATCTACATGCCGCCCCTGCCCGAGGCCGTCATCGCCATGCTGGCCTGCGCGCGCATCGGCGCGGTGCACGCGCTGGTGTTCGCCGGATTTTCCGCCAAGGCCCTGCGCTCCCGCATCCGCGACGTGGACGCGCGGCTGGTCGTCACCGCCGACGGCTTCTACCGCAATGGCCAGATCATCAAGCTCAAGCCCATTGTGGACGAGGCCCTTGTGGGCGGCTGCGCCGACTGCGTGGACTCCGTGGTTGTGGTGCACCGCGCCAAGGTGGAGACCGACATGCAGGAGGGCCGCGACTTCTGGTACGACGACGTGGTGCGCCGCGAGCGGCGCGAGGCCCCGGCCGAGGTGATGGAGGCGGGCGACCCGCTTTTTTTGCTGCACACCAGCGGAACCACCGGCGCGCCCAAGGTGGTTTCCCACTGCCATGGCGGCTACATGGTCGGCGTCAACCGCACCCTCAACCACGTGTTCGACATCAAGCCCACGGACATCTTTTGGTGCACGGCGGACCTGGGCTGGATAACCGGGCACAGCGCCGTGGTGTACGGGCCGCTGCTCGCCGGCACCACCACGCTCATCTACGAGGGGCATCCCAATTATCCACAGGCCGACCGCATGTGGCACATTGTGAGCAAGTACGGCGTCACCATCTTCTACACTGCGCCCACGCTCATCCGCATGCTCATGCGCTTCGGCCCGCAGTACCCGCGCATGCACGACCTCTCGACCTTGCGCATTCTGGGCACCGTGGGCGAGCCCATAGGCCCGGAGACCTGGCTGTGGTTTTACCGGCACATCGGCCGTGGCGAGTGCCCGCTGCTCGATACCTGGTGGCAGACCGAAACCGGCATGTTCATGATTTCGCCCCTGCCCATTTCGCTGCTCAAGCCCGGCTCGGTGACGCGCGCGCTGCCCGGGGTGGCTGTGGACGTGGTGGACCGCGAGGGCAACAGCGTGCCCGAGGGCAAGGGCGGTCTGCTCGTGGTCACCAAGCCCTGGCCGGCCATGATGACCGGCGTGTACGGCGAGGATGGCGAAGCTCAGTACCGACAGGCCTTTGCCCGCTTCCCCGGCAAATATCTGGCGGGCGATGTGGCCAAGCGCGACGAGGACGGCTTTCTTTGGATTCAGGGCCGCGCCGACGACGTGCTGAACATCGCCGGGCACCGGCTGGGCACGGCGGAGCTGGAGAACGCCTTCCGCGCGCATCCCGCCGTGGCCGAGGCCGCCGTGATCGGCGTGCCGGACAAGATCAAGGGCGAGGCGGCCAAGGCCTTCATCATTCTCAATCCGGGATTTGCGGGCACGGTGGAGCTGATGGTGGAGCTGCAGAACCACATGCGCAAGGAGCTTGGCCCTGTTGCGGCCATCAAGAGCGTGGAGTTCCGCGATGAGCTGCCGCGCACCAAGAGCGGCAAGATTCTGCGCCGCGTCCTGAAAAGCCGCGAGACCGGCGAGGACCCCGGCGATTTGTCCATGCTCGACGACGAATCCGAACAGGCCGGCTGATCCGGCCCGCTCGCCTATGCAGGCAGGCCTATTCAGACGGGCTTATTCAGGCGAGTGTCGTCAGGCTTATGGCGTCGGGATTGTGCCGGCACAGGCAACCAGCATCGGAAAAACGCGAAGGCCGCGCCCGGACAGCATGCCCGGGCGCGGCCTTCGCGCGTGCGCCGCCGGGCGGCGCGTCTAGCCCTGCACCATGGTGGTGCGGCCATCCTCCACGTAAAACAGCATGGCGTACTTGGCCTTCAGCGCGTTCACCAGCGAGCTGGCCGTATAGCCGCCCAGGTCGAAAATGCGCACATAGGCGTTGCGGTAGCCAGGGTCGGCGGGATCGTGTGAGGTGAACACCGAGCCGATGCGCACGCCCTCGTCACGCAGGAAGGCCAGCACCTCGGCCAGGGGGCCGGGCCGGGCCTCCAGCCGCAGGGCCACCTGCAAACCGCCGCGTTGCAAGCCGGAGGCGGTGCACAAAAAACGCAGCACGTCGGCCACGGTGATGATGCCCACGATGCGCCCGGCCTCGTCGGCCACGGGCAGGCCGCCGAACTTGTGGCGCTGGAGGATGCCCGCGACGATGTCCATTGGGGTGGTGGGCGAGACCGTGGTGGGCTCGGCGGTCATGATGTCGGCCGCGCGCAGGCTGGCCAGCGTGCCTCCGGTGACGGAGTCGCCCGGGAGGTACTTGGAGGGCATTGCGTCGCGGATGTCGCGGTCGGAGACGATGCCGGCCAGCGCGCCCTTTTCGTCGATGACCGGGAATTGCCGGACCTTCTTGGTGCGCATGATCTCCGCGGCGTCGACCACGGTTGTCTTGAGCCCCAGCGTGATGACGTTTCTGGTCATCCAATCGCGTACGAGCATAAGCGGCCTCCCGAAATTATGACGTTTTTTGAGGATAGCAGCATGGGCGAAAATGTCAAAGCGCGGCGGGGCGCGGGGATTGGGGCAGGCAGGCGGCTTCCTTTTGATGCCAGGCCCAGGCTGTGGCGAGAATGTCGTGGATGTCAGCGTGGTTCGGGGCCCAACCCAGGGTTTGGCGCGCCAGGGTGGCGTCGCCCACCAGCCGGGTGGAGTCGCCCGCGCGGCGCGGGGCCATGTGCACGGGGATGGGTTGGCCGGTGACCTCCCGCGCGGCGTTTATGATTTGCAGCACGGAGAGCCCCTGGCCGTTGCCCAGGTTGAAGGCGCGCGGCGCGCCGCCTTTTTGCAGGTAGTTCAGAGCGGAGATGTGCGCGTCGGCCAGGTCGAGCACATGCACATAGTCGCGGATGGCCGTGCCATCCGGGGTGGGGTAGTCGTCGCCGAAGATTTCCAGGCGCTCGCGCTGGCCAAGGGCGGTTTGCAGCACCAGCGGGATGAGGTGCGTCTCGGGCAGGTGGCGTTCGCCCACCTCGGCGTCGGTGTCGGCCCCGGCGGCGTTGAAGTAGCGCAGGGCAACGTATTTGAGCCCGCTTGCCCGGGCCATGTCCTCAAGGATGCGCTCGATCATGTTTTTGGTGGCGGCATAGGGCGAAAGCGGGGCGATGGGGTGGTCCTCGGTCAGCAGGCCGTCGAAGGGCGGGCCGTACACCGCGCAGGAGGAGGAGAACACCAGCGTGTTCACCATGTGCTTGCGCATGGCGCCGAGCAGGGCCAGCGCTCCGCTGACATTGTTCTGGTAATAGAAGAGTGGGTCGCGCACGCTCTCGCCCACCTGGCTTGCGGCGGCGAAATGGATGACGGCGTCTATGGCCCGGCTGGCGAACAGACTGTCGAGGATCACCGGGTCGCGCACGTCCCCAAGCACGAAGTCGGCAAAGCGCGCGAAGTCACGGTGGCCGGTGGAGAGGTTGTCCAGCACGACCACTTCATGTCCGCTCTGGACCAGACGTTTGACGGTGTGCGCGCCGATGTAGCCGGCGCCGCCGGTGACGAGTATCTTTCCCATTTGCGAAGGGTAGCAGGAAGCGTCTGGACGGGCAAGCGCGACCGCCGGCCAGTGCCTGGAGTTCCTGGCCCCGCCCTGGCGAATGCTTCAGATGGGTTTGCCCGAATGGGTGGCCCGAATGGGACAAAAAAAGGGCGCCCCGGAGGACGCCCTTGAGTGCAAACCGTAAACGGGTCGATTACATGCCAGTGCCGGAAGCGGCCTTCTGCATCTTGACTTCGACCTTCTCGGTGAGGCCGGCATAGTACTTCCGCAGGATGACCAGGCACTCCTCGCGGCCGAAGTGGTCGGGCACGTCGCCGCCCTCGGACAGCATCTTGCGGAGCTTGGTGCCGGAGAGGATGACGCGGTCTTCCTTGGTGTGCGGGCAGGTGCGCATGGAGGCCATGCCGTCGCACTTCTTGCAGTAGAAGGTCCAGTCGATCTTCAGGGGCTGGGTCAGCAGGTCCTTGCCAGCAACGCCGGAGACCGGGATCTTGTCAAAGATCTCCTGGGCTTCGAACATGCCGTAGAAGTCGCCCACGCCGGCGTGGTCACGACCAACCAGCTGATAGTTGATGCCGTAGTTCTGACGGAACAGGGCGTGCAGCAGGGCCTCGCGGGGACCGGCGTAACGCATGTCCAGGGGGTAGCCGGCCTGGATGACGTTCTTCTTCACGAAGTAGTGCTCGACCAGGGCGTTGATGGCCTCGACGCGCACTTCGGCCGGGATGTCGCCGGGCTTCAGCGCGCCGACCAGGGAGTGGATGACCACGCCGTCGCACACTTCAACGCCGATTTTGCACAGGTACTCGTGAGAGCGGTGCATGGGGTTGCGCAGCTGCAGAGCGGCAACCTTGGCCCAGCCGCGCTCGTCCATCTCGGAGCGGAGCTGCGCGGGGCTCTTGTAGACGCCGGGGAACTTCTCGGGGAAGCCGCCCTCGGAGAGGACCTTCACCGGGCCGGCGAGGCAGAACTTCTTGCGGGCGAGAACCATCTGGACGCCCGGGTGATCCTTGGTGGCGGTGGCCATGAAGTCGCCCTGGCTGTCAACGCCTTCGCCCTTGTAGACCTTCTCGCACTCCCAAACCTTCTCGGCGTCGGAGAGCTCGAACTTCTCAGCGACCTTCATGGTGGCCATGATGGTGCCGTTGCGCTGCAGGGTGATTTCGTCGCCGGCCTTAACGGAGGCGTCTTCAGTGGCGAGCATCACGGGAATGGGCCAGAAGGTGCCGTCGGACAAAGTGAGCTTTTCGCACACGCTCTTCCAGTCGGCCTTGCCCATGAAGCCGGTCAGCGGGCTGAAGCCGCCGATGCCCATCATGATAAGGTCGCCCTTCTCCTGGGAGGAGATCTCGATCTTCTTCAGGCCCTCGGCCTTCTTGATTTCAGTGGCGAGCGCGGCGCCTTCGAGCAAACAGCAGACGAGGCCTTTACCGCCATGAGGGGGAACAAGTTTCGATGCCATCTCCGTTTCTCCTACAAATTACCGGGTTTAAGTGTGCTACAACCTCTGCCAAAACCATGACCCCGGCGGGACGCGTCACAGCGCGATCCACGGGGCTCTAGGGGTCGCTGTCCCTGCCGCGCGAAAAGAGGCGACGCGCAGCCGCGGGCAGAATGCGACGGTAATAGCCGCAGCCCTTGGACAAGTTGAACAGAGCCCACTATGCGCTGATTGTGAAAGTTGTGTCAAGAGCATTTTCGCAAAGGGACGACAAGGCGTTGGTCAACGTGCCGTAATTTTGGGTTTTCCTGTAACATGTGGGGGTTGCGGACCCACCAGAATTAGAAAAAGGGCTTGCGCAAACTGGACCACCTGGGGTATGAGGTAGGAAGCTACGGCAAAAAATAGACGGCTTGCGAGAGGATTGCGAGAAGCCATCCGTTTTTGCGCCATGCTCCGGCGGCATCCGGAACGGGCGCAAAAAAGGGGAAACTTGTTCCGAGTTGTTGGGCGATGTGGTTTGGCGGGCCAAGAGCCTTGTTCAAAAATTCACTTTCGTCTTGACACCCTCGAATGGGCTGGGTAATCGTGAGTTTTCACAAGTCCGTGCCCGTTTATGAGCACGTAGTTGGCTGTGGATCGTGTCGGTAACTGCTTTAATTTAAACCTGTTAGGAGGAAGTGTTATGCCGACCTTTGTCAATCCGGAAAAATGCGACGGCTGCAAGGGTGGCGAGAAGACCGCCTGCATGTACATTTGCCCGAACGACCTGATGATCCTGGATCCCGAGGCCATGCGCGCCTACAACCAGGAGCCTGACGCTTGTTGGGAATGTTACTCTTGCGTGAAAATCTGCCCCCAGGGCGCCATTGAAGCCCGCCCCTACGCCGACTTCGCTCCGATGGGTGGTACCTCCATCCCCATGCGTTCGGCCGAAGACATCATGTGGACCGTTAAGTTCCGCAGCGGCGCCGTCAAGCGTTTCAAGTTCCCCATCCGCACCACTCCTGAAGGCTCCATCGACTGCTTCGGCGGCAAGCCCGAAGGTGCTGATCTGGACAACGAGCTGCTGTTCACCGAGACCGCTCTGAAGACCCCTGAAAGCCCGATCATGAAGAAGTTTGATGTGACCGAGGCCGACAAGAGCCAGTGCTGGCTCGACGCCGTTTGCGACTAGCATCAGCAGCGATTTCGCTTGCTTTGCTTCGCGAAGGCTTGAATTCAAATCAACTCTAGAGAGAGCATACGGAGGTAGCTAGCTATGCCTCAGATTCCCGCAAAAGATGTTTGCAAAGGCGTCCCCCTGGCCGAGCCGACCATTGTCGAAAAGCACGCCGACATCCTGATGGTTGGCGGCGGCATGGGCAACTGCGGCGCGGCCTACGAGGCCTGCCGCTGGGCCGACAAAATTGGTGGAATTTCCATCATGCTGCTGGACAAGGCCGCTGTTGAGCGTTCCGGCGCTGTGGCGCAGGGCCTTTCCGCCATCAATACCTACATGGGCGACCAGAAGCCCGACGACTACGTCCGCATGGTCCGCACCGACCTCATGGGCCTGGTCCGCGAAGACCTGATCTACGACGTGGGCCGTCACGTTGACGACTCCGTCCACCTGTTTGAAGAGTGGGGCCTGCCCGTCTGGATCAAAAAAGACGGCCACAACCTCGACGGCGCCCAGGCCAAATCGCAGGGCTTCGCCGTGCGCAACGGCGACGCCCCCGTGCGTTCCGGCCGTTGGCAGATCATGATCAACGGTGAGTCCTACAAGGTCATCGTGGCGGAAGCCGCCAAGAAGGCTCTTGGCGATGACCGTTACATGGAGCGCATCTTCATCGTGAAGCTGCTCCTGGATGCCAACACCCCGAACCGCATCGCCGGCGCCGTGGGCTTCAGCACCCGTGAAAACAAAGTGTACGTCTTCACCTGCAATGCCTGCCTGGTGGCTTGCGGCGGCGCGGTCAACGTGTTCCGTCCCCGCTCCACTGGTGAGGGCATGGGCCGCGCTTGGTACCCCGTGTGGAACGCCGGTTCCACCTACACCATGTGCGCTCAGGTTGGCGCCGAAATGACCATGATGGAAAACCGCTTCGTGCCCGCCCGCTTCAAGGACGGTTACGGCCCGGTCGGCGCTTGGTTCCTGCTGTTCAAGGCCAAGGCCACCAACTACAAGGGCGAAGACTACTGCGCCACCAACCGCGCCATGCTGAAGCCCTACGAGGATCGCGGCTACGCCAAGGGTCACATCATCCCGACCTGCCTGCGTAACCACATGATGCTGCGTGAAATGCGTGAAGGCCGTGGTCCCATCTTCATGGACACCAAGACCGCGCTGACCAGCACCATCAATGGCGACTTCAAGAGCCCCCTGTGGAAGCACCTTGAGAGCGAAGCCTGGGAAGACTTCCTCGACATGTGCGTCGGCATGGCCAACCTGTGGGCCTGCACCAACTGCGCTCCCGAGGATCGCGGTTCCGAGATCATGCCCACCGAGCCGTACCTGCTTGGTTCCCACTCCGGTTGCTGCGGCATCTGGGTTTCCGGTCCGGACGAGGCCTGGGTTCCCGAGGAGTACAAAGTCCGCGCCGCCAACGGCAAGGTCTACAACCGCATGACCACCGTCGAAGGCCTGTTCACCTGCGCTGACGGCGTTGGCGCTTCCGGCCACAAGTTCTCCTCCGGCTCCCACGCTGAAGGCCGCATCGCCGGCAAGCAGATGGTGCGCTGGGTGCAGGACCACAAGGACTTCAAGCCCACCCTGGCTGTGAAGCCCGCCGATCTCGCCAAAGAGATCTACGCCCCCATGTACACCTACGAGCAGTTCAAGGGTGCCTCCACGGCTCCTGAGATCAACCCGAACTACATCACCCCCAAGAACTTCATGATGCGCCTCATCAAGTGCACCGACGAGTACGGCGGAGGCTGCGCCACCCTGTACATGACCTCCGGTGCCTTGTTGAAGACCGCCTTCTGGCTCATGGGCATGATGGAAGAGGACAGCAAGAAGCTGGCCGCCCGCGACCTGCACGAGCTTATGCGCTGCTGGGAGCAGTTCCACCGTCTGTGGACCGTGCGCCTGCACCTGCAGCACATCGAGTTCCGCGAAGAGACCCGTTACCCCGGCTTCTACTATCGTGGCGACGCGATGGGCCTGGACGACAGCAAGTGGAAGTGCTTCGTGAACTCGAAGTACGACCCGGCCAAGAAAGAAGTGAAGATCTTCAAGAAGCCTTACATCCAGATCATTCCCGACGCCCAGTAGGGAATTGAGTT
>MNUQ01000165.1:15782-20953 GCA_001871085.1 Desulfovibrionaceae bacterium CG1_02_65_16 | reverse complement strand
AGTCCGCGGCCGCCACACTTCCCAGGCGGGGAAGTGGTCTGAACCCGTGCTGGAACTTTGCTGTTGCAGTCCGGGTTCGGGCCATTTTCACGGCTGGGCCATTTCCGCCCACACAAGGGTATGCACGAGCGAGGCTCCACAGGGAGCCGCTCTCGCGCCTTGCCTTGTCGGGCATGGGGAATCCCAAGCCGGGGCATGGGCCCATCGGCCCGGGCGGGCAGGCAAGCCGGCCTGGCACACTACAGAGGGAGGACAGCGAATGTCGAACAACAGTATTCTCGTCGTCGGCGGCGGATTTGCCGGAATCACCGCCGCCCTCGAAGCCGCGGAAGTCGGCCACGAGGTCTACATCGTCGAGACCAATCCATATCTCGGCGGGCGGGTGGCGCAGCTCAACAAATATTTCCCCAAGCTTTGCCCGCCCTCCTGCGGTCTGGAAATCCAGTTCCAGCGCATCAAGAACAACCCCAAGGTGAAGTTCTTCACCATGGCCGAGGTGGCCAGCGTCACCGGCGGGCCGGGCGCGTACGACGTGAAGATCAAGATCCGTCCGCGTTTCGTCAACGCCAACTGCACCATGTGCGGCGAGTGCGAAAAGGCCGCCAGCACCAGCGTGCCCAGCGAATTCGATTTGGGCGTGGCCGACCGCAAGGTCGCCTACCGCACCCACATCTTCGCCTTTCCGCAGCGCTACGTCGTCGACGCCGCGGCCTGCGCCCCGGGCGAGTTGGACAAGATCGCGGCCGCCTGCCCCTACGGCGCGGTGAACACGGCCGACGCCGAGAAGACCGTTGATTTGCAGGTGGGCTCCATCGTCGTGGCCACCGGCTGGAAGCCCTACGACATGGCCAAGCTGACCAATCTGGGCGGCGGCAAGCTCAAGAATGTGGTCTCCAACATGCAGTTCGAGCGTCTGGCGGCCCCCAACGGCCCCACCAGCGGCAAGATCCTGCGCCCCAGCGACGGACGCGAGCCCAAACGCATCGCCTTTGTGCAGTGCGCCGGCTCCCGCGACGAGAACCACCTCAACTACTGCTCCTACATCTGCTGCATGGCCTCGCTCAAGCACGTCACCTACATTCGCGAGAAGTGCCCCGACGCGCACGTGACCATCTACTACATCGACCTGCGTACCCCCGGCCGCTACGATAACTTCCTCAAGAAGGTGACGGCCGACGACAAGCTCACGCTCGTCAAGGGCAAGGTCGCCAAGATCGTCGAGTGCGAGTGCCAGAGCCCCATTGTCACCGTGGAGGACGCGGTCACGGGGATCAAGGGTGAGGAGAAGTTCGACCTCGTCGTTTTGGCCACCGGCATGCAGCCCAGCTGCGCGGGCTCCAAGCTGCCCATTCCGGTTTCCATGGACGACGACGGCTTTATGGCCGGTGACGCCGAGAAGGGCGTGTTCACCGCTGGCTGCGCCAAAATGCCCCTGGACGTGATGAAGACCGCCCAGACCGGCACCGGCGCCGCCCTGAAAGCCATTCAAAACGTGGTGGGGAGGTAGCTCATGGCTGAAAAGCTTGGAGTTTATATCTGTTCGGGGTGCGACATCGGCACGTCCCTCAATGTGGACGAGCTGGTTGATTACGCCAAGAAGGGCAAGCTTGCCGGCATCACCCCCGTGGTGAAGAAAAGCGCCGTGCTGTGCAGCCCGGAAGGCAAGGCCGAGATCGAGGCGGACATCAAGGAGCACGGCCTGGATGGCGTGGTGCTCTGCGCCTGCTCACCCCGCGTAAAGTGGGACATCTTCCAGTTCGGCGCGGTCCAGGTCGAGCGCGTGAACCTGCGCGAGCAGTGCGTGTGGAGCTACAAAGAGGACCCCAGCGTCCCCAACCAGCTCCCGCTCATGGCCAAGGACTACATCCGCATGGGCATGATGAAGCTCTCCAAGAGCCGCATCCCCACGCCGGATCTGCCCGAGACCTTCAAAACCATCATGGTGCTGGGCGGCGGCTTCACCGGCCTTAACGCCGCGCTTGAGGCCGCCAAGATGGGCAAGGACGTGGTGCTCGTCGAGAAAGCCGCGCAGCTGGGCGGCAAGGCCGCGACCATGTACAAGTCCTTCCCTCTCTCGGCTCCGTACACCACGGCCGAGGACACCGGCATCGCCGGCCTCATCGAGGCGGTGAACGCCAACCCGAAGATCAAGGTGCTCGTAAACGCCGAGCTCAAGCTGCTTGAAGGCGCGCCCGGCCTGTACACCGCCACGGTGGACGCCGGCGGCGAGCAGAAGCTGGACATCGGCGCCGTGGTGCTGGCCACCGGCTGGGTTCCCGGCGACAAGAGCTTCCTGGCCCCCATGGGCTACGGCAGCATCAAAAACGTCATCACCGCCTCGGAGTTCGAGGCCATGGTCAAGGCGGGCGAGATCAAGCGGCCCAGCGACGGCAAGGCCCCAGCCAGCGTCGCCATTCTGACCGACGTGACCCTGTGCACCAAGGACGCCGTGGCCGCGGAGCCCTGCCCCGAGGGCGAGGCTGTGGCCGAAGCGCCCGCCGCCGCCGCCGCCGAGGGCGAGGCCGAGGCTCCCGCCTATCCCTCCACGGAAAGCGCCAAGCATCTGGCCTACAGCTCCGAGCTCACAAGCCTGGTTGCGCTCAAGCACGCCGGCTACGTGCGCGAGAAGCTGCCGAACGCCGCTGCGTACGTGCTCTACGACCACATGATGGTCCCGGGCATCAACGAGCGTTATTACAAGGCCGCCCAGGACGAGGCGGGCATCATGCTCTCCAAGGCCAGCATCACCGGCGTGACGGAAGACGCCGACGGCGGCGTGCTCATCGCCGCCAAGGACACGCTGCTTGGACCGGATGTCGAAATCAAGGCCGACCTCGTGGTGCTGCCCACCGCTGTGGTGCCCACTACCGCGCACGAGCCGGTCATGAACTTCGCCTACCGGCAGGGCCCGGGCTTCCCTGACCTGGACGTGTTCGACGGCTTCGCCGACTCGAACTACATCTGCTTCCCCTACGAGACCCGCCGCACCGGCGTTTACGCGGCCGGCTGCGTTCGCCAGCCCATGACCATGGCCACCGCGCGCGAGGACGCCGCGGGCGCCGTGCTCAAGGCCGTGCAGTGCATCGGCTCCGCCAACCGCGGCGTGGCCGTGCATCCGCGCAGCGGCGACATGAGCTTCCCGGTGTTCAACTTCCAGCGTTGCACCCAGTGCAAGCGCTGCACCGAGGAATGCCCGTTCGGCGCGCTGGACGACGACGAGAAGGGAACGCCGAAGCCGAATCCGACGCGCTGCCGCCGCTGCGGCACCTGCATGGGCGCCTGCCCGGAGCGCGTCATCAGCTTCGACAACTACAACATCGACCAGATCGGCTCGACCATCAAAGAGGTCTACGTGCCGGACGACATGGTGACGGGCGGCCCGCGCGTCATCGTGCTCTGCTGCGAGAACGACGCCTACCCGGCGCTGGACATGGCCGGCTTCCGCGGCAAGAGCTGGAGCCCGTTCGTGCGCTTCGTGCCCGTGCGCTGCCTGGGTTCGGTCAACGCCATCTGGGTGGCCGATGCCATCAGCAAGGGCGTGGACGGCGTGATCATGCTGGGCTGCAAGTACGGCGCGGACTACCAGTGCCACTTCGTCAAGGGTTCCGAGCTGTGCAGCCGCCGCAAGACCAACATTGCGGAGTCCCTGGGCCGCCTCGGCGTCGAAGCCGAACGCGTGGAGCAGTACGAAGTCTCCATCGACGAATACGACAAGGTGCCTGAGATCATCGACCGCTTCATGAGCGAAGTCATCACCAAGTTCGGGCCCAACCCGTTCAAGGGCTACTAGGAGGTTTGGAACCATGTCGAACACCGTCAGGGTTCAACCGGACCTGAAATTCATTCAGGAACTGCAGCAGGTGGGCGGAGAGTCGCTCAAAAAGTGCTATCAGTGCGCCACCTGCTCCGTCGCGTGCCCGCTTTCCCCGGCCGACGCCCCCTATCCCCGCAAGGAGATGGTCTGGGCCCAGTGGGGATTGAAGGACCGCCTGCTCAACGACATTGACATCTGGCTGTGCCACAATTGCGGCACCTGCTCCGACTTGTGCCCGCGCGGCGCCAAGCCGGGCGACCTGCTGGCCGCCCTGCGCAACATGGCCTACCGCAACCTGGCCAAGCCGAGCATCATCGGCACCTGGATGAGCAGCGCCAAGTACCTGCCCCTCCTGATGCTCATTCCCGCCCTGATCTACGGCTTCATCTGGAGCATGCGGGCCGGCGTGCTGGGCACGGCCTTCCCGCTGTTTGTGGCCGAGGGGCATGAGCTCACCGTCGCCCCCGGTGGCGAGGTGATCTTCGGCGGGCTCTTCCCCGGCGACTACTTCATCGACCCCATCTTCGGCGCGGTGTTCCTCTTCATGGTCTTCTGCTTCGCGGGCGGCATCGCCCGGCTGCTCAAGAGCTTTGAGGGCATGCCCCGCACCTTCATCGTGGGCCGCGGGCCGGAGCCGAGCTTCGCCTCCTGCCTCATCGACACCCTGAAGAACGAAGTCGCCCAGCACAGCCGCTTCAAGAACTGCGGCGAGGAAGAAAAAGACGTGCAGCGGGTCACCGGGCACCTCTTCGTCTTCTACTCCTTCATCGCGCTCATGGTCGTCACCGGCGTGGTGGCCACGGGCCACTGGTTCGGCGCGTGGTTCCTGGAGCACATCATGGGTCTTGAAGGCGGTCTCGTCGGGCTCATCGCCTGGGCCGGCCACACCCCCATGCCCCTGTGGAGCCCCGTGAAGCTGCTGGCCAACGCCGGCGCCGTGGGCCTCGTGTATGGTCTGATGAAGCTGACCAGCCGCCGCACCAGCCTGGACGCCTCCAAGAGCACCAGCAACTGGTACGACTGGTACCTCATCACCGTCATCTGGGGCATCGCCCTCACCGGCATCGGCTCCGAGGTGTTCCGCCTCCTGGGCCAGCCCGTGCTCGCGTATCCCACGTATTATCTGCACCTTATCTGCGTGTTCATGCTTCTGGCTTATCTGCCCTGGTCCAAGCTTGGGCACCTGGTCTACCGTACTGTGGCCCTGGCCTACGCCAGAAAGATCGGCCGCCTGCCCATGGGCGAGCTGAAGTAAGCGACGATAGGGTTTAAACTGAACGAAAGGTTTTCCCGACCATTAAGGAGGAACTCCAATGGCTGAAGCGAAAGTTTTCCCCATGAACACGTTCGTGGCCTG
>MNUQ01000165.1:0-15771 GCA_001871085.1 Desulfovibrionaceae bacterium CG1_02_65_16 | reverse complement strand
CGCGCCCGCCGATGGCTCCGCCATCGAGCTGCTGTCCTTTTTGACCCAGGGCGAGGTGGACGCCGAATTCGCGCCCGTGGCCGCCGCCCTGTCCAAGGCCTGGATTTATGAGCAGGAGCCCCAGCTGACCAAGGCCGCCGCCGGCGATGTGGCCGCGCTTGGCGAAAAGGTCGCCATCAAGCCCCTGCCCGACGCCGCGCTGGCCCAGGCCCAGGCCATTCTGGCCCAGATGTCCGAGCTGCGCGCCGCCAACGCCGCCCTCTCCGCCCAGGTGGAGAAGCTGACCAAGGACGCCGCCGCCAAGACCGACGAGGTCAAGGAGCTGAAGGCCAAGCTGAAGCCCCTTGAGGAGCAGGCCAACTCCGGCGACGCCAAGCTCGCAGTCTCCAACTCCAAGATGGACGAGCACATCAAGAAGCTGGAGCAGTTGATGGAGGAAGTGGCCAAGGTGAAGGCCCAGGGTGTGGTCGTGGCCGGCGTTGCCGGCGGCGGCGCCGCTGGCGATGCCGCTGCCCCCGCCGCTGGCGGCGATGCCGCTGGCGCTCCCGCCGTGGGCGGCGAGCCCGAGTCCGACTTCGGCCTGGGCTCCAACCCCTTCGCCGACGCCAACTGGTAGGCCGCGAAGCTTCTAAGCACAACAAAGCCCCTGGCTGCGCAAGCAGCCAGGGGCTTTTCGTTTGTGGCGGTAAGGATGGACTCCGCCCGAATGGACTCCGTCCGAATGGACGCCGAATGGCGAGGGCTGCCTATTTGCTGAAGGCCTTGAAGGCCCGCGTGAAGCCCTCGGCCGAGCGGCGGATGACCACCTCGTCCACGCAGAAGGCCAGACGGAAGTATCCGGGACAGCCGAAACCCTTGCCCGGAACGGCCAGAATGCGCTCCTCGACCAGCGCGTTCACAAAGGCCACATCGTCGCCGCCGGGGGCCTGGGGGAAGAAGTAGAACGCGCCCTGCGGCACAGGGTACTTGTAGCCCGCCGCGTCCAGCACCTGCCGCATGGCGTCGCGCCGTTTGGCGTAAACGCCGGCGTCCACCTGTGTGCCCAGCACCTTCAACAGCAATTGCTGGCCCAGCGCCGGGGCGTTGACGAAGCCCAGGATGCGGTTGGCCAGAATGATGCCGCCCACCAGCTCGGCGCGGTTCGGCATGGCCGGGTTGACCAGCGCGTACCCCACGCGCGCGCCCGGCAGCGAGAGGTTCTTGGAGAAGGAGCTGCACACCACGGTGTATGGGTACAGGGGCAAAAGCGAGGGCACCACGGCTCCGTCAAAGGCCAGGAAGCGGTAGGGCTCGTCGGCCAGCAGGAAAATGGGCCGGGCGCGGCCCTGGTTCTTGCGCGTGAGCATGGCCGCAAGCTCCATCAGGGTCTGCTTGGGATACACCACGCCGGTGGGATTGTTGGGGGAGTTGATGAGCAGCACGCGCGTCTTGTCGGTAATGGCGGCCTCAAGGGCGGCCACATCGAGGTCGAAGGTGCCGGCCTTGGCCGGGGCGCTTTTGAGCACGCCGCCGTGATTCTCCACATAGAAGCCATATTCCACGAAGTACGGGGCCGGGCAAAGCAGCTCGTCGCCGGGCTCGATGACCGCGCGGAAGAAGGTGTTAATGGCACCGGCCGCGCCGCAGGTGAGCACGAGGCAGTCCGCCGGCACGTTCACGCCCTGTTCGGCCGAGACATGCTTGGCCAGCGCCTCGCGCACGGCGGGGTAGCCGAAGTTCGGCATGTAGCCGAAGGCGAAGGGCTCGGCGGCGGTCTCGGCCATGTCGCGCAGGCCCTGGCACACGCTCGCCGGCGGCGGCAGGTCCGGGTTGCCGAGGCTGAAGTCGCAGACCTGATCCTCGCCGAATTTCTTTTTGAGCTCAATGCCCGCCTCGAACATGCGGCGGATCCACGATGAGCGGTCCATGTAGCTCTTAACCTGGCTGGAGAGTAGTTCCATGAGGGGCTCCTTGGCGTGCGGCGGCGCGGATGCGCCGTAACGATTTTGTATGGGCAGCGTAGCCAAAGCCGCGCGGAAAGCCAAGAGGCGGAAGCCGCGCCAGCTGGACATTGTGGCGCGGGCACAACCAAGCTCCGCATGGAGAGCGTCGTCGGCACGGCGGACAACGTCGAGGTGGCGCGCGTTTCCGTGGAGCGCGAGGTGGGCTTCGGCGGCGCGTATGCCGTCGGCGCGTGGAAGCGTGTGTTTGACGTCGCGGCGCAGCTGACGGTGGGGGGCATCAAAACCAAGCTGCGGCTCTTGCTAGCGGATCTCCCCGCCCACGCGCAGGGCGGCGCGGATGCGCGAAAACTCGGCCTCCATGCCCGCCAAGCGTTTCAGGGTTGAGGTTTCGGCCTCGGTGCGCGCCAGAACATGGCGCACGGCTCCGTTCTCCACCACCAGCCGCCTGTGGGCGGAAAGGGCGAGCACGGGGTCGTGCGTGGCCATGACGATGATTTTTTCGCTTTTGAGCAGCAGTGCCAGGGCCTGCGTCTTGTCCACGCCGGCGTTCTCAATCTCGTCGATGAGCAGCACGGGCGAGGTGGAGAGCAGGGCCGTGTCGGCGATCATGAGCGCGCGCGACTGCCCGCCGGAAAGCTGCGTCAGCTGGGTGCGTTCGGCGAAGGGCTCGCCCGCCAGCTCGTTGGCGGCGGCCAGCACGCGGACTGCCGCGGCGGCTGGCTCCGGCGCGTTGCGGCTCTCGGCGTGGGCGATGAGAAAATCCAGCACGCCCATGTCCAGCACAAAATTCATGTTCTGGGTGATCTGCGCCACCAGCCGGCCTTGCAGCTCGAAGCGCTCGTCGTCGGTGGGCGGGCGGCCGTCCAGCAGCAGCGTGCGGCCGCTGGGGGTGTCGCCCGCCGCCAGGGACTCAATGTCGGACAGGAGGCGGCTTTTTCCGGAGCCCGTGGGCCCGAGCAGGGCGGTGATCTCCCCCACGCGGAAGGCCAGCGCGGCGCATTCCGGCGCGCCGGATTTGTCGTGCCCGCCGGTAAGGGTCAGCTCGCGCGGGGCGGGCAGGACGTCAGGAAGGGACATCGCCGTCCTCCGTTTCGCCGGGCGCATTGTCCAGCAATTGTGTGCCGTGGCTTTGGGCGAACACGGCCTTCTTGACGTTGCCCTTCTGGTAGCGGCCGCCAATGCGCATTTCGCTCAAACAGTAGGAGCACACGGCGGCGGGCATGGCGAAGCGCAGCTTGCGGTCGGTCAGGTTCTCGCCCGCCTCCGGCGCGAGGGCCAGAATGCGTGAAAGGTCCTGGCAGCCCTGGCCGGTGAGGCCGTTGACGTGGCGGATGACCGCGCGGGCGTTCATTTGCCGGATGCGGTGGCGGTACACCTCGCGCTCGGCCTGGCTCACCAGGTCGCCCTTGGTGACGCAGACAAGGTCGGCCAGGCGCAGCATGGGGCCGATTTTTTCCGGCGCGTCGATGCCCATGAGGTTGTCGATGACGCAGATGGCGAGCAGACCGCGGATGTGCGGGGAGCAGCGGTTGCACAGCCCGGCGGTCTCTATGACGCAGGTTTGCGCGCCGGTGCCGCGCGCCCAGGCGAAGGCCTCCTCCAGGTTGGTGGCGTAGAAGTGGTCCGGGCAGAGCCCGCCGGAAAGCGCCACGCTGACGGGAACGCCGGCGGCCTCGTAGGCTGTGGCGTCGCGGCTTTTGAGGCAGTCGAACTTGATGACCGCGCAGGGCGTGCCGCCGGCCAGCAGGTGCCGGCAGGCGTGGACGATGACGGACGTTTTGCCGCACGAGGGCGGCCCGGCCACAGTCACAAGGCGCATGGCAATCCGTGGGCCTTGCGGTGCATGGTGCGGAATTCGCGGTTGAGCCGGTCGCGCAGGGCGTTGATGTCGTTTGCGCGGATGTAGTCCCAGCCGACCCACTTGAGGCTGGCCTCCGGCGGCAGGGGCGAATCCGCGGCCGAGAGCGCCAGCGGGACGAACCAGGCCGCGCTGGGAATGGCGGCGAAGCCGACGGTCAGCGCCGTGATGAGCGGGGCCAGGCGCGCAGCCTCAGTCTTTTTTGCAAGGAAGTACAATGGGCTGGCGGCAGCGCCGTCCTCGGGCCAGATGACGCGCACGGAGGGCGGCTGTTTGGTGCTGCACGCAAAGAACGCGGGCATGATGAAGATGGCCCCGGGTCCGCCGTCCCTGGCTCCGGCGGCCTTGGTCATGCTGCTTGAGTGCATGAAGCCCCGGCAGCTCTCGGCCAGGGTGCGCACGCCCGCGTCGCCGAAGTCCTTGTACACGGACAGCAGCACGGCGTCAGCCATGTCGTCGCCGTCGCCGCACATGGTGATGCGCCCGTGGTAGCGCGGGGCCAACAGCTCCTCCCACGTGCGCGGGGCGGGCAGGCCGTCCATGCGCGCCTCGTCGACCACGAAGAGATACGGCGTGCAGCCGTAAATGGTGCGCGCGCCGTCGGGGTCGAGCATGCCCGCGCGCTCAAACAGCGGGCTGATCACCGGCGGCCGCGCGGCCTCGAAAATCCCGGCGAAGCGCTGCACAAAGCCGCGCTTCCAGAAGTCGCCAAAGCCGATGGAGGCGATGACACCGGGCAGAGCGTCCGGGTCGGACTCGAAACACAGCGGATCGTAGGGATCGACGGAGGTGCAGCCCATGGGCACATGCATGGCCAGCGGCGCGCCGCCGCGCGCGGCCATTTCTCCGCTCACGCGGTCAATGGCGTCTTTCATCACCAGCTTGACCGGGCAGGGGGCGTACAGAAGCAGGTCCAGCTCGCGCGCGGGCGGAAGCGTGGGTTCGGCGCCCTCGCGGGCGATGTCGGACAGGAACGAGAGCAGTTGGGTCATGAACGAGCCCCGGCGCGAGTATAGCTGCCCCAGCGCCAGCAAGCATGATACAGGGGTGGGCGAGGCGCGTCAAATGGCCTGCGTGCGGAGGGCCTGCGTGCGGTGGGCGGCGTGGGGAGGCTGGCGCTACAGGCCGAGCATGGGTCGCAGAACGTCCCAGGCGCGGCGTGGGGCGATGTCGCGCATGCAGTTGTGGTGGCCCAGCGGGCAGGCCTTGTGCCCGTGCAGGCCGCAGGGGCGGCAGTCGAGGTTGGTCTCCAGCACGCGGGAGTTGGGCCCGCGCGGAAAGAAGCCCAGTTTGCGCACAGTGGGGCCGAAGCAGGCGGCCAGGGGCACGCCCTGGGCCCAGGCCAGGTGCATGGGGCCGGAGTCGTTGGTCAGGCAGGCGTCGAGCCGGCCCAAGCAGGCGGCCAGGGCCGGGATGGTCAGCATGTTGGCCAGATTGACGAGTCTGCCGGAGCCGTCGTCGGCGTCCGCTGCTATGCGCGCCGCAAGGTCCTCCTCGCCGGGCCCGGCGAAGAGCAGCACCACGGCTCCGGCGGCCAGCGCCTGGCGCGCCACCTCGGCGAAGTGCGCGGCCGGCCAGCATTTGGTGGGCCACGTGGATCCGGGGTGGATGCCGAGCCTTTTTCCGTCCGGCAGTCCGGCGAAAATTTCCTCGGCGCGGGCGCGGGCCTCGGGCGGCAGGTCGAGCCTGGGCATGGGCGCGGGGTGGGCGCGGTCCGCAAAGATCCCCAGCGGCGCGCCCAACTGGAAGATGCGTTCAATCTCCTCCAGCTCGTCGAAACGGCGCTGGGTCAGATGCGTGTAGGCCAGCCAGTTGTACCAGGGCGCGTCGTACCCGATGCGCACGGGAGCGCCCACGGCGCGGGCCATGTAGGCGCTGCGCAGGCTGGTGTGCGGGGATATCCAGAGGTCGAAGCCCTCGGCCGACAGGGCTTTGCCCAGCGTCCGGGCGGCGAGAAGGCCCCTTTGAACGCCGCGCTTGGCGAAGGGCCGCACGCTCGCCAGCTCCCGCTGGGCGCTGAACAGCCCGTCGAGCCCGGCGCGCACGAACAGATGGAGCTCCGCCTCGGGCAGGCGTTGCTTCAATGCCTGAATAAAGGGCAGGGTGAGCACGGCGTCGCCCAGAAAGGCTGTTTGCCAAATGCCCACGCGGCGGAAATCCATGGCCGAAAGATTGTCCATCAGGCGGTTCCCCGCGCGGCGCATGTCTTGCCCTTGCACGCCGCCTGCGGTACACAGGGGCGAGAGGACCGGGCCAACGCCCTGGAGGAAGTCATGAAATACATCATGTTCGAGGATTTTTCCGGCGCGCCGGTGCCCATTATTTTCCCCAAGCGCATCGACTTTGCCGAGATGCGCGAGCAGATTCCCTACACCAGGGTGCTCTCCGCCGGGTACGTGAACTTCACCGGCACGGGCTTCACCTGCCATGGCGAGTCAAAAAGCCTGGAGGTTCACGCCAGGCCAGAGGACGCGGGCGTCATTGCCGCCAAGCTGATGAACCCGGACGTGTAGCGGGGGGCTCGGGCCGCCGGCGGCATGCGAAAGGCCGGGAGGGGGACAACCCTTCCCGGCCTTTCGCCGTTTCTAGTCGTACTTGACGGCGCTGAACTTCATGAGGCTGTCCCAGGAGTGGATGGCCTCAATGTAGCGGATGGTGCCGGTTTTGCCGCGCATGACCAGCGAGCTGGTTTCCGCGCCGTAGCCCAGGTAGCGCACGCCCTTGAGGAACGTGCCGCCGGAAATGCCCGTGGCGGCGAAGAACACGTCGTCGCTCCGCACCAGGTCGCCCACGGTGAGCACGCGGCGCACGTCGACGCCGGACTGCGCCAGCAAATTCTTCTCATCCTGCTTCTGCGGGTCGAGCTTGCAGAACATCTCCCCGCCCATGATGCGGATGGCGCAGGCGGCCAGAACGCCCTCGGGCGTGCCGCCGGTGCCCATCATCACGTCCACTTCGTTTCTGGGGTCGATGGCCATGAGCGCCCCGGCCACGTCGCCGTCGGTGTGCAGCTGAATGCGCGCGCCGGCCTCGCGGATGTCGGCGATGAGCTTTTTGTGGCGCGGCTTGTCGAGCACGAAGACGACCAGATCGTCCACGTCCTTGCCGAGAGCCTTGGCGATGCGCTTGAGATTGACGGGCACGGGGGCCTCGATGTCGACCACGTTCTTGGCCTGGGAGGGCACCACAAGCTTCTGCATGTAGTAGCTCGGGCCCGGGTCGTACATGGCGCCGGCCGGGGCCACGCCCACCACGGAAATGGCGTTGGGCCGGCCGTAGGCGAGCAGGCTCGTGCCCTCAACCGGATCAACGGCGACATCGACGGCCAGCGGTCCGCCGCCGCCGACCTTTTCGCCGTTGTGCAGCATGGGCGCGTTGTCCTTTTCGCCCTCGCCGATGATGACGGTGCCGCTGATGGCCAGCGAGTTGAACGACAGGCGCATGGCCTCCACGGCCGCGCCGTCGCCAGCATTTTTATCGCCTTTGCCCAGCCACCGCGCGCTGGCCAGCGCCGCGGCCTCGGTGACGCGCACCAAGTCCAGGGCCAAATTCCTCTGCGGAGCTTCCATGCCTGCTCTCCTTACGACACGTCGCGTTGGGCGTGTGCGATTTCTCGTGTTTCAAGTGGCGCGATGCTATCAGAGCACGCGGCATGTCCGCAAGCGCCCCTTGGTGACGGTTCGGCGACGGAGGCGTTTTCCCGCCGCAAAAAAAGGGGCGGCCAGGCCGCCCCCTCAATCCTGCGCCCGCGGCGCTAAATGCTGATTTTGGCGCCCAGCACGGCCGCGAATTTGGCGATCCAGTCCGGGTGGGCCGGCCAGGCCGGCGCGGTGACGAGATTGCCGTCCACCACGGCCTTGTCAATGGGAATCTCGGCATACTTGCCGCCGGCGCAGCCCACGTCCGGGCCGCAGGCCGGGTAGGCCGAGGCGGTCCGGCCCTTCAGCACGCCAGCCGCGACGAGCACCAGCGGCCCGTGGCAAATGGCGGCGATGGGCTTTTTCGCCTTGTCGAATTCCCGTACGATCTCAAGGACGCGCTTGTTGAGCCGGATGTACTCCGGCGCGCGGCCGCCGGGAATCACCAGCCCAACGTAGTCCTTGGTGTCGATGGCGGCAAAGTCCTTGTTGAGGGCGAAGTTGTGCCCGCGCTTTTCGGAGTAGGTCTGGTCGCCCTCAAAGTCGTGGATGGCCGTGCGCACGATGTCGCCGGCCTTTTTGTCCGGGCAGGCCGCCTCGACCTCGTAGCCCAGCATCATAAGCGCCTGGAAGGGCACCATGACTTCATAGTCCTCGACATAATCGCCCACCAGGAAAAGGAGTTTTTTCGCAGTGCTCTTGGGAGTCGTCTTGGCCGTGGCCTTCTTCGCGGGAGCCTTGGCCGCCGTGGTCTTCTTCGCAGTCGCCATGGGGATGCCTCCTTGGGGGTTGGCGCCCCCGGCGAAAAGCCCGCCGGGGGCGTTGGTGCGCGAAAAAACAGCTGGGCCTGCGGCCCCGCCTACCCGAAGTAACGCTCGCGGATCATGCGCGCCACGCTGGGCGCGGTGAAGCCGTATTTTTCGGCCAGCTCGCCCGCTGGGGCGCTCTCGCCGAAGTGGTCCAGCCCGATGGTCAGCCCGTCCAGCCCGACGTACTTGTGCCAGCCCTCCACGCGTCCGGCCTCCACGGCCACGCGCTTGCGCACGGCCGGCGGCAGCACGGCGTCCTTGTAGTCCTGCTTCTGCTGCTCGAACAACGCAACCGAGGGCACGCTGACCACGCGGATCTTGCGGCCCGGGGCCTCGGCCTCAAGCATGGCCGCGGCCTCCAGCGCAAGGGAGACCTCCGAGCCGGAGGCCATGACGATGAGTTCCGGCGTGCCGGCGCAGTCCTTCAGCACATAAGCGCCCATCTTCACCCCCTCGGCCACGGCCGGGTATTGCTTGGGGTCCATGATGGGCAGCCCCTGCCGGGTGAGGAACAGGCACGAGGGCGCGTGGGCCTGCTTCAGCGCCAGCGAAAGGCACAGGGCCGTCTCGGTGGCGTCGGCCGGGCGGAAGTCCAGCAGGCCGGGAATGAGCCGAAGCGACGCCACATGCTCAATGGGCTGGTGCGTGGGGCCGTCCTCGCCCACGTGGAAGGAGTCGTGGGTGAAGACATAGAGCACGGGAAGCTTCTGCAGGGCCGACATGCGGATGGCGTTGCGGCAGTAATCGGAGAATGTGAGGAACGTGGCGCCGAAGGGGATCACCCCGCCGTGCAGGGCCATGCCGTTCAGAATGGCGGCCATGGGGAACTCGCGCACGCCGAAGGACAGGTTGCGGTTCGTCGGGGTCTCCGCGCCGTAAATGCCCACGGCGTCGCGGAACTTGGCGGTCTGGTTGCTGGGGTCGAGGTCCGCGCTGCCGCCCATGAGGGTGGGCAGAACGTCCTTGAGCGCGTTGAGGCACGCGCCCCAGGCCTGCCGGGTGGCCATCTTTTTGCCGGGCTCAAATTCCGGCATGGGCAAAGAGAGCTCGGCCCGGCCGGTGTTCATGGCCTTCCAGAAGGCCAGAAATCCGGCGTCGGCCTTCTTGATCGTGCGGCCCAGGGCGTCCTGCCAGGCGCGGGCGCGCTTCTTCAGCTCGGGGAAGCGGGCCTGGAACGTGGCGATGGCCTCGTCCGGCACCTCGAAGGCGGCGCTCTGGTTCAGCCCCATGCGGATTTTGCTGGCGGCGATCTCCTCGGGCGAGAGGGGCTCGCCGTGGGTGCCGAAGTCGCCCTCGCGTGTGGCCGAGCCCTTGGCCATCACCGTGTGGCCGATGATGAGGCTGGGCTTTTTTTTCTGCGCCTGCGCCTTTTTGATGGCCGCGCGGATTTGCTGGCGGTCGTGGCCGTCCACCTGCTGCACGTGCCAGCCAAGCGCGGCGAAGATTTTGGCGTAGTCGGCCTGGTCCACGCGGGAGACCGGCCCGGCCAGCTGCACCTTGTTGGAGTCGTAGTAGGCGATGAGCTTGCCCAGGCCCCATAGCCCGGCGAGGCTGGCGGCGCTGAGCACGATGGGCTCCTGCATGTCGCCGTCGCTGGCCAGCGCGTAGGTGAAGTGGTCGCACACGCCGCGGCCCAGCTTGCCGCGTAGGAAGCTCTCGGCCACGGCCATGCCCACGGCCATGGCGAAGCCCTGGCCCAGCGGGCCGGTGGTGGCCTCCACGCCGGGGGTGACGCCCACCTCCGGGTGCCCGGGGGTGATGCTGCCCAACTGGCGGAAACCGGTCAGGTCATCGGTGGTGATGAATCCGGCCAGGCGCAGCAGGCCGTAAAGCAGCGCGCTTTCGTGCCCGGCGGAGAGCACGAAGCGGTCGCGGTTGAACCATGTGGCGCGGTCGGGATCGAAATTGAGGAACTCGGAGTAGAGCACGCTCGCATAGTCTGCGGAGCTCATGGCGCCGCCGGGATGGCCGGAGTTGGCCGCGCGGGAGGCGTCCATGATGATGCCGCGCAGGGTGTTCACCACGAGCTGATCGGGAGCTATTTGCTGTGCCATGTGTCTTTGGTCCTTGTAGGATTTGGCGGACGAGGGGGCGTCCGTCAGGATTTGTTCGCCTGGGAGTCGAAAAGGTCTATGCGTCTGAGGTGCCGGCCGCCCTCGAAGGCGGTGGCGAGAAAGACCCGGGCGATGTCCTGCGCGAGGCCCTGGCCCACCACGCGTTCGCCCAGGCAAAGGACGTTGGCGTTGTTGTGGGCGCGCGCCATGCGCGACATGAACTCGCAGGTGCACACGGCCGCGCGCACGCCGGCGAAACGGTTGGCGGCCATGCTCATGCCGAGCCCTGTTCCGCACACCAGAATGCCGAGGACCTGGCCGTTCTGGGCGTCCTCGCCGGCATCGAGCAGGCGGCGGCACAGCTTGTCCGCAAAGACGGGATAGTCGCAGGAGCCGGTGCAGTCCGGTCCAAGGTCCTCAACCTCGCAATCTGTCTCGCGCAGGGTCTGGGCGAGCGCGTTCTTGAGGGCGAAGCCGCCATGATCGGATGCGATGAGCACGGTTCTGGGCATGGGGGAGACCTCCTTCCCGTTAGCGCCGGCCGGCGGGCCGGGGTTCGGATTCGTCGCGTTCGCGCGTAAGCCGCGCGATTTCGAACTTCAGCATTTCGATTTGCCGCAGGCTGAGCTCGCGCTCCGGGCCGGGCGTGGACTCCAGCTTGGCGAACAGCGCGGTCTCCTCGCGCAGGCGCTGCTCCAGCTGGCGCGCCTCGTGCAGCTTGGCCTGCCGGGTCATAAGCCGGCCCATTTCCCGCGCCCAGACCTTGAGCCCCAGGGCGAAGGTGCCGAGGAAGCCGGGCTTGTCCATGGGTTCAGGACGCGGAGCCGGGTTTTGCATTTTCGTGTCCTTGTTCGGCATTGTCTCCTCCGCCGGTGATGACGTCGCTGGCCGTGACAGGCGCGGGGCGGCTCTCCAGCGACATGAAGTGCGCGCCCGCCGGCAGGGCCAGGGCCAGGGATTTTTCCGCCCAGGACTGGCGGGGCTCCACCGCGCGCACGCGCAGCACGGCGCTGTCGCCCTTGGGCAGCAGCAGGATGAGCCGCCGGGCCGGACCCGCCGGGTCGCCGTCGTCCTCGGGGTAGGCGGCGAACTTGAGCGTCCACTCGCGCTTGCCGGAAACGGGCTGGCCATCACGTTCGGCCTGGGTGCGGAAGTATTTGGAGAGCGGGCCTTCCATGCTTTCTGGCCGGCCGTACTGGTCCAGCACCAGCAGGCGCACCGGCCCCTGGTTGTAGCTGAAGGCGAAGCCTCCGCGAGGCAGCACGCGGATGGAGTCCGGCTCGCCCGGCACCAGGCTTTCGAAGTGGCCGCTGATGACCATGGCCAGGTCGCGCAGGGAGAAGGGGAAGGGCAGCCCCAGCAGCTGCGCGCCGATGACCGGGTCGCTGTGGGCGTAGGCGCGGGACTTGTCCGGGTAGAAGGCGAGCAGCCCGGCGGAGTCCTCGCGCATCAGCGCCAGCATGGTGCCAATGCCCGCGCGGACGTCCATGCGCAGGGGCCGGGCGTATTCGCCGTACAGCTGCACGTCGGTGCGGTTGGCGCGCGTGGGCGTGGAGTAGAGCAGGCTGGCGCGCACGGCCAGTCCGCTGGCGGGCAGGGCCGGTTCGATGAAGCGCGTGCGAAAGGCCTCGAGATCGGGTCGGGGCAGGTCATACTGCGGCAGGTTGTTTTGCGGCGCGCAGGCGCCAAGGGCAAGCAGCGCCGCCAGGGCGAGGGCCCAAAGCGTGCGGCGCGTGGAAAACGGTGCGTGGCTCATTTGCTTCCAAGCTTCTTTTTGATGCTTTCCGGGTTTTCGTGTTTGTACTTGAGCGCGTTGCGGTAGCCTTTTCTGGCCTTGTCCGCGCGGCCGAGCTTGGCTGCTATGTCGCCGTAATGCTCCCACATGGTGGGGTCGTCCTTGGAGAGTTCGACGGCGCGCTGGATCTGTTTCCAGGCCTCCTCAAGGCGGCCCATGCGGAAGTTGGCCCAGGCGAGCGAGTCCACGATGTAGCCGTTGCCGGGCTTGAGCTTGTCGGCCTTTTTGATGAGCGAGAGCGCGTGTTCAAAGTCGCGGCCCTCCTCGACCAGGGAGTAGCCGATGTAGTTGAGGGCGTCGGCGTGGTCCGGATTCTTGGCCACAATGCGCTTCATGATGGCGATGGCGGCCTTGCGGTCGCCGGCGCGGTCGACCAGCGCGCCATATTGGTAGAGCAGGTCCTCGTCGTCCGGGCGGTCTTTGAGGGCCTTTTCCAGCACGCCGCGGGCCTCGCCCAGGCGCTTCTTTTCGATGAGATACCCGGCCTGCAGCAGCGGGAAGCGCGATTGCCCGGGGAAGAGCTTCATGCCCTGGTTCATCAAGTCCAGCGCCTCGTGCTCGCGGCCCATGGTGTACAGAAGCTGGATGCGGAACTGCAGGGCCTGGCTGTAATGCGGGTCGCTCTCTGGCACAAGGTCGAGGAATTGCAGGGCCTTCTGTGGGTTGTTCTCGCCATCCTGGGCGATGACGGCCTTGTAGAAGAAGTATTCGCCCGGCACCGGCGGCTGGGTGGCCAGCACGTCGAGAAGCGTGCTCGCCTGGGCGGAGTAGTTCTCGTTGAGGAACATGAGCGAGGCGGCCAGCACGAAGGCCTTGTTGCCGCTGCTCGCCAGCGCGGCCTCCAGGGCCTTGTCCGGGTTGTTCAGCTTGAGCCACAGGCCCACCACGCGCAGGCGGATGTCCTCGCGGCCTTCGCCGCCGCCGTTCTCGATGCGCTGGCGGATGTCCTCATTGGTCTGCCCCAGGGCTAGAATCCGGGTGTAGGTGTCCACGGCCGCGGCGTAGTCCTTGTCCATCTCCTGCTGAAAGGCCAGTTCGACCCAGGCCTCCAGGCGCTCTGGCTCCTCCTGCACGATCTTTTTGAGCGCGGCGATGGACGCGTGGCGGTGGCCCAGGCGCGCCTCGGCGCGGGCGATCTGGAATTTCGCCTCGGCGGAGCGCTCTTTGGCGGGGATTTTTTTGAGGGTCTCCAGCGCCTTCCCGGGCTGCTCGGAGTCCACATACAGCTGGCCCAGGCGCTCGCGCAGGGTGATGTTCTCATTATGGACCAAATAGGCGGAGAGCACCCGCGCGGCCTCCTGCGTGTTGTTTTCCAGCAGGTAGGCGTTGGCCAGCGATGCGTTCAGGTTGTAATCGTCCGGGTATTTGGACAGCCCGGCGGAGAGGATGAGCCGGGCCTCGCTGGCCTGCTCCTGGTTCCAGTAGAGGAAGGCCTTGTCCATGTAGAGCGAGGGCGCGCTTTCGCGGGCGATGACGCGGTCCAGCGCGTCGGCCGCGAGCTTCTGGTACTCCAGCGTGCGGGCGAAGGCCTCCGGCGAGACGCGGGAAAGGGCCGCCATGCGGGTCATTTTTTGCAGCAGGGCCTGGTATTCCAAATAGTCAAAGGTGACGCCGGCCCCCGCGCTCATGGGCTGCGGCGGGGCTTGGGGCGCGCTTGCGCGCATGACGGGGGCGCAGGCGCACAGCAACACGGCCAGGGCCGCAGCCAGGGCCGGAACATGGGCGCGGCGGCCGGGCGAAAAGTGGCGGAGCATGGCGTTCCTCATGTGTTGGACGGATCAGGTTGGGCGAGAAGTTCTTCAATCAGCCGCACGTATTCCGGGGCCATGGCGATGCCCTCGGTCAGCAGCGGCGGTCCGTAGCGGCGGCCCTGCTCGGTGCGGAAGCTTTCGCGCAGCGACTCGGCGCGGCGCGGCCCCTCGGGAAAGATGCGGGCGATCTCTTCCAGGGTTCCCTCGTCGCAGTCGCACAGCTCCCACAGGGTGGTGGGCAGAATGTCCGGGCCGAAGCGGAAGCGGTCGGCGTCATGCACAACGGCGGCCAGTATCTGCGCCGGTTCCGGGCCTTCCTCGGCCAGGGGCAGGGCGGTTTCGTGCAGGGCCACTGCCTGGGCGATGTACAGCCGCTCCTCCGAGGAAATGGGGTAGCCGCGCAGAATGCGCAGGCACAGGTCTGCGCCAAGGGCGGCGTGGTCGTCCTCAAAACGCATGGCGTCGTGCAGCAGCCCGGCCATTTCGGCCAGCACGGCCAAACGGCGCCGCTCCTCGGGCTCCAGCCCGGTGGGCTCGGCCAGGGTCAGCGCGGCGGCGTCTATGGCCACGCGCTTGGCGTGCTCCACGCCTATGCCGCTCGGCTCGTTCACGTAGCCCAGGGCGTCGCCCTGCAGACGTTGCAGCAGCGGATGCTCGAAAAACAGCGTGGAGGCGTGCCCCAGCTCCTCCGCGCAATCCAGCGCGAAGGCGCTTTGCGGCCTCGCCGTGGCCAGCTTCCTGGCGCGGCGCTTCAATTCGATGATGCGCGGGTCCATGGTGCCCCCCCGTCCTAGTCGTTGCCCTCGATCCAATCGGGCGAAAAATCCTTCACCGTGGCCGAAAGATGTGCCTTGAGCTTCTCCAGCAGGCGCGCCTCGATCTGGCGCACGCGCTCGCGGGTCACACCGAAGCGGTCGCCGATTTCGCGCAGGGTCACCGGGCTGTCGGAGAGCAGACGCTCGTTCAATATCGCCTGCTCCTTGTCGGATAGGCTGGGCACGATGGTCTTCAGGTTCTCCAGCAGCAGCCCGGAAATCTGGTCCGAGCTCAGAATCTCCTCAATGCCGGGGCCGAGCGAGGGCAGAAAGTCCAGCCGCGTGTTTTCCGAGTCCTCGCCCACGGTGATGTCCAGGCTCATGTCCTGCCGGGAAAGGCGCTGGTCCATCTGCTCAATCTCCGCCTCGGAGACGTTGAGGCTCTCGGAAAGGGCGCTGGTGGTGGGGTCGAAGCCCATGTTCGTCAGGCGCTGGCGCTCTTTGTTCAGGTTATAGAACAGCTTGCGCTGGGTTTGCGTGGTGCCTATCTTGACCATGCGCCAGTTGTCCATAATGAACTTGAGAATATAGGCCTTGATCCAGAACGCCGCATAATAGCTGAACTTAATGCCCTTGTCCGGGTCGAACTTGCGCACGGCCTTCATCAGGCCCACGTTGCCTTCCTGGATGAGGTCCTGCACGTTCTGCATCCAGCGGCGCTGGAAGTCCATGGCGATTTTGACCACCAGGCGCAGGTGCGAGGACACCAGCCGGAAGGCCGCTTCCTGGTCGCCGCCGTCGCGCACGCGTTTGGCCAGTTCGAACTCCTCCTCCGGGGCGAGCAGGGGGAAGCGGGCGATCTCGCGCATATAATGGTGCAGCGAATCACGCGAGGTAATCTCGCCGCGCCTGCGTGGAACGGGCGCGGGGAGAAACGGCTTTTGGGCGGCCACGGCCGGGGGGGCGGCGGGCTTGGCCTCGGCGAGGGAGTCGTGGTTTTTGTCCGATTTCATTCCGAATCTGGCCGACCTGGCGGTTCGGCCCGGCGGGGCGAGGGTCCCCTGGCTACCGGGTCGTGGGTTGCGCAAATCGGGAGCGTATAGTTTTTGTTTGTCCTTTTCAACGTTTTTCAGTACACCCGGATTCCCGGCCAGGCCAAGCCGTTGCG
>MNUQ01000004.1:24617-27443 GCA_001871085.1 Desulfovibrionaceae bacterium CG1_02_65_16 | reverse complement strand
GCGCTTCATCCAAACTGCTCTGCGCGAGTGGGCCTACGCCGCCAGCTACGGCAGCTCAGACGAAAGAGCCAGCGAGTTGCCTCGCTGGCTCCATGAATACAACTATTTTAGGAATCACAAGTCCTTACAGATGGAAACGCCCATGAGCCGTATCGGCCAGGGAGTGAACAACGTCTTGCAACTCCACAACTAGCACCCGCTCCGCGATGTGCAATAAAAAGGCCCGGGAACGTTTCCGGGCCTTTTTTTGTGCAACTATTTGCCGATGCAGAATTGCGAGAAGATCCGCTCCAACACCTCGTCCGGGGCAATCTCGCCGGTTATTCCGGCAAGCTGACGGCGGGCCGCGTCGAGGCGTTGTCCAAGAACATCATAGGGCAGCCCGGACTCGGTCTCCCGCGCCAGGGCGTTCAGCTCATCCATGGCGGCGCGGATGTTCGCGGCCTGACGCGCGTTGGGCGCGCACGCGTCCGGATCCGGCTCGCCCGCGCCACGCAGCAGCAGGGAGCGCAACCGCTCGCACAGATCCTCCACGCCCTCTCCCGTTTTCGCCGAAACGCGCACGGCCGGGAAAACGCAAAATATCGCGCCGTCAGGTCCGGAGCCGGTAAAGGCGGCAAGATCCGGCGCGGCCTCGGGCAGGTCGCCCTTGTTCAGCACAAGCAGCACGCGCGCGGGGTCCAGCCCGGACAGCGCCTCGCGGTCCTCGGCGTCAGGCGGACGGGCGGCATCCAGCACGTAGAGCACGGCCTCGGCCCTGGACATGAACTCCCGGCTCAACTCCTGCCCGGCGGCTTCCACAGCGTTCGCGGCATGCGCGACATGCGCGGCATGCGCCGGGATCACGGCGTGCGGGGAGTCTTCCGCCGCCGCCATCTTGGAATCGCCGGCCATGCGGCGCAGACCCGCCGTATCCACCAGCCGGGCCAGCAGACCGCCGAGGTTGAGCGGCTCCTCCAGATAGTCGCGCGTGGTGCCCGGCGAGGCCGAGACAATAGCCCGCGCGCGGCCGATGAGCGCGTTCATCAGACTGGACTTGCCCGCGTTGACGCGCCCCGCCAGCACCACCAGCAGCCCCTCGCGCCAGGCGCGGGCCCGCTCCACCCCGGCCAGAAGCGCGGCGAGATCCCCGGCCACGGAGAGCGCCTCCGCCTTGAGGGACGCGAGCGGCAGGCACTCCACGTCCTCGTCGGGAAAGTCCACGGCCAGGCAAAGCTGGGCCAGCAGGTTCTCCAGGCGGCCGCGCAAGGACGAAATGCGCACGGAGAGCGCCCCGGAGAGCTTCATCTGCGCCAGATGCAGGGCGGCGCGGGTGGGCGCGGCGATGGTTTCGGCGATGGCCTCGGCCTGGGCGAGGTCAAGCCTGCCGTTCTTGAAGGCGCGGTAGGAGAATTCACCGGCCCGGGCGAGACGCGCCCCCCGGGCGAGCAGCTCGTCGAGCACGGAGTGCAGCACGGCAGGGCCGCCATGGCAGTGGAATTCGACGGAATCCTCGCCGGTGAAGGAGCCCGGACCGGGCATAAACGCCACCAAAGCCTCGTCCAGGGTGTGGCCGGCGGCGTCGATCAGACGGCCGTGATGCAGGCGGTGGGGCTTGAGCCCGGCGAAATCCGGCCGCGCGGAAGCGAACAAGGCCTCGGCCAACGCACGGGCCCGCGGGCCGCTAACACGCACAATGCCCACCGCCCCGACTCCCGGCGCGGTGGCGATGGCGGCGATGGTCTCGCCTGCTGCGGAACGCGCTTCGGCCATGCCTGCTCCTGAAAACGCAAAGCCGCCGGGGCGGAAGACATGCTTCCCGGCCCCGGCGGCGGCGTCATCGGCTGTGCCGGGGCTTATTCCCCGGTGGGTTCGTTGAAGTCCCGGGCCTGGGCCTCGGCCGTGTACTCCACGGGATTTTCGGCGTCGGCGGGCTCCACAAGCTCGCCATCCTTGCCCTTGCGCTTGGGCATGATGAGCACGCGCTTCATGGAGCCCTCGCCCTTGCTGCGGGTGAAGACGAACTCGTCGTCCTGCAGGGTCAGGTGCACCACGCGGCGGTGGTAGCTGCTCATAGGCCGGGTGCTTTGCGTGCGGCCGGTGGCGGTGGTCTTATCCGCCAGATGGCGGGCGATTTGCCGCAGCCGCTCGTCCTGATTTTCGCGGTAGTCGCCGGCGTCGATCTGCACGCGCACGGAGGCGTCCATGCGCTTGGAGACCAGCCGGTTCACCAAATACTGAATGCTGGCCAGCGTCTGGCCCTCGCGGCCGATGAGCAGGCCGGTGTTTTCCGGGTCCTCAATCTTCACGCAGACGCGGTCGGCGAGGAGCTCCACGCTGACCTGGGCGTTCTCCACCAAGGGCAGCAGCAGTTTCTGGGTCACCTCGCGGGCGACCGCCTCCAGCTTGGCCTGATCCAGGTGGGCGATGCCCTGCGGCGCGCCGCTCTCCTCATCCTCACGCGGTTCACGCGGTTCGCGGCGGGGCGGACGCTGTTGGTCGGCCTCGCGGCGGGGGCGCTCACGACGGGAACGCGTGGAAGGCCCACGCTCGGCCTGAGGCTCCGCGGGTTTCTCGCTGCGCTTGCCGCCGCGTTCGCCCGTGCGCTCGGCGCTGCGTTCGCCCGTGCGCTCGGCGCTGCGTTCGCCGCTGCGTTCGCCACGGCCACGACCGCGCCGACTGCGTTCAGAGCGGCGGGGCTCGCCGCCCTGCCCCTCGGCGGAATCGGCGGCGGCGCGCGGGACGCCATCCGTCACGGCGCCATTCGTCACGGCGCCATTCGTCACGGCGCCATTCGTCACGGCGCCATTCGGCGCGACACCATCCGGCGCGGCACGATCCGGTGCG
>MNUQ01000004.1:0-24603 GCA_001871085.1 Desulfovibrionaceae bacterium CG1_02_65_16 | reverse complement strand
TTCGACGCCAGACTGCTCGGCGGGGCGATCGACGGGACTCGCGGCAGCGCGGCTGTCCGACCCGCGGCTAGCCGACTCGCGCCGGGGCCGCTCGGCGGGCTCGGCGGCCTTGAAGCTGCCGCGCGGCTTGGCGCGCACAATGGCCTTTTTGACGCCCACCAGACCGAATATTCCAGAAGAGCCGCCGGAAACAATCTCAATCTCCAGCTTGTCGCGTTTCAAATCATAGTGCTTGCATGCGGCCTCAATGGCCTCGTCCAGGTTCTTGCCCTGGAATTCTTTGGATTCGCTCACGGGTTATCCTCCCAGCAGCGGTTTGCTCCACCTAGCGTCCGCTACGCCTTCTTGTTGCTGCGCATCATCCACCACTGCTGGGTGATGGAAAGGACGTTGTTCACAAGCCAGTAGACCACGAGCCCCGCGGGGAAGTTCAGGAACAGGAAGGTGAACACCACAGGCATGAGCATCATGATCTTGGCCTGGGTGGGGTCGCCTCCGGTCGGGGTCATTTTCTGCTGGAGGAACATGGTGGCCCCCATGATCAGGGGGGTGACATAATAGGGGTCCTTGGCCGAGAGATCGGCCAGCCAGACAAGGTTGGTGAACGGAACATGGGTGATGAACGCGGCGTGGCGCAGCTCAATGCTGCCGAGCAGCGCCTTGTACAGCCCGAAGAACACGGGAATCTGCACGACCATGGGCAGGCAGCCGCCGGCCGGATTCACCTTGTAGGTCTTGTAGAGCGCCATGATCTCCTTGTTCATGAGCTCCTTGTCATCGGCATACTTCTCGCGCAGCTTCTGAATCATGGGCTGAATCCGCTTCATCTGCTCCATGCTGCGGTAGCTCTTCTGCGAAAGCGGCCAGAAAATGAGCTTGATGAGCACGGTGAGCAGGATGATGGCCACGCCATAGTTGTGCACCATCTTGTAAAAAAAGTTCAGCACCTGCAGCAGCGGCACGGCGATGAGATGGAACCAGCCGAAGTCGATGGCCTGGTCCAGCTTGTTGGGCATGTCCGCAAGAATGGCGCGGTCGGCCGGTCCCATGTAGTAGCTGGTCTTGATGGTTTTGCTCTGGCCGGCCTCGAAGGTGGCGGGCTGGCTGGCGGCAACCTGGAACACGCCGTCCTTGAGCAGGCCCTTGCCCAGCGCGTCGGTGCTCTCGGGCATAACGGCGAACAGGAAGTAGTTGCTCTCCACGGCGGCCCAGTGCACCGCGCCCTCGGAAGACGCGCCCTTCTTGGCCAAGTCGTCGTGGTCGGTGTGCTCCTCAAACCCGCCCTTCAAGCGGCCAAAGGCCACACGGGTGGGATTGTACTTGTCCTCGCCCTTGGGGGAAAGTCCGGCGGTGGCGACGTTGTAGGCCACCCGGCCGGTAATGGGCGCGGTCCCGGGGTTGGTGAAGGTGGTCTGCTCGGTGACGAGGTAGGAGTCGGCGCTGACGGTGATGCGGCGCTCGATTTTGAGGCCGGCGGCCTCGCCGCTGAAGACGAGGGTCTTCTTCTCCGTGCCGGAGAGCGTCGCATCGGCGGCGTCGCTGGTCCAGCCCGGGGCGTTCCAGGTGTGCACCTCGGCGCCCTCGGGCAGCACCATCAGGCCCAGGGCCGCCTGCCCGTGCGCGGTGTTTCCCACAACGTCGATGTACGGGGAGCTGTCGGAAATGGTTTCATGGTACTTCAGCAGCACAAAGCTTTCGAGCACGCCGCCCTGGGTGTTGAACCGGGCGTTGAAAAGCGGGGTCTTGATGGTGACCTCGCGGCCGGCTGTCGCGGCGGTCGCGGCGTCATCGGCGGCGGCGGAAGCCGCGGTGGCGACGGGGGTGGCGTTCTGTTCGATTTTGGCTTCGGGCTGGGCCGCCGGGGGCGGGGTCTTGGCTTCCTCGGGGGGGAAAAGATAGCCCCAGCCGAAAAGGACGATGAGGGAAAGGGCCAGGGCCGCTATGAGGCGTTTGGTGTCCATGGGTCAGCTCGCGTGGGTGTCTGAAATGTTTGCGGAGAAGCCGACGGGCACGGGATCGTGACCGCCGCGGCAAAAGGGCTGGCAGCGCGAGAGGCGCCACAGGGTCAACAGCCCGCCGCGCAAGGGACCGTGCATCAGCACGGCCTGCCGGGCATACTCCGAACAGGAGGGCTCAAAACGGCAAGAGCCCACGAAGATGGGGGACAGCAGTCTTTGGTAGAGCCAAATAAGCGCCAGCAGAACGGACTGCGCGCCGGTGCGCCCCGCTGCGCGCGTGCCTCTCAGCATGGAGACCTCGTGTCGGCCGTTCCGCCCGCGCCCCCCTGGACCAGCCGGGAGAGCACGGGGAGGAACTCCTGTTCCACCAGGGCCATGTCGATGCTCTTCGGATCCAGGTTCCGCTTCGGAACAACGACGATGTCCAGGGCTTGATCGATCATGACCTGGTGCAGCCTGAAGAATTCGCGCACCACGCGCCGCACGCGGTTGCGCCAAACCGCCCGTCCAACCTTGCGGCTGACGGTGAGACCGAGTCTAAACCCCTCCGCCACGTCCTCCCGTCCAAGGACGAAAAGGACGAAGTGGCGGGTGTAGACCCTGCGGCCCTGGTCGTAGCAGACGCCAAAGCGCCCGCTCCGCAGCAGGCGGCGGCTCTTGGGCCAGTTTAAGCGGCTAATCTCTTGCGCCCCTTCTGGCGGCGGCGGCGGAGAACGGCCTGGCCGTTCTTGGTGCGGGAGCGCACGAGGAAGCCGTGCGTGCGTTTGCGTCTGGTCTTGCTGGGCTGATAAGTACGTTTGCTCATATGGTTTCTCCTGCGAGGATGGTTTCTTTTCCGGCGGTGCGGAACCAAACCCAATAGCCGCGAACGAGGCGCCCGTCAAGCTCGGCGTGCCCCCCTGCCCGCGAAACGGCCCTTTCCGCTTCTTGTTCGTTCTGGTACGCTCTAACGCATGGCGAAGCAAGCCTTCCTTTCATCCCGCCGTGCCTACCGCGAGACCATCCGCCCCCACGAGGGCGAGACGACCTTTCAGGTGGTGCTGGAGCAAACCGACCTCTTTGTCACCGCGCGCAGCGGCGCGGACGGGCTCGCCGCGGCCATGCTCGACCACGTGCGCGAGCTGCGCGGCGAACTTAAGAGCTACATGCTGCTCAATCCAGGCTTTCGCGAAAGCCTTGTGCCCGTGCCCATGCCCCCGGAGAACGCCCCACGCATCGCCCGCGAGATGGCCCGCGCGGCGGCGGCGGCGAACGTTGGCCCCATGGCCGCCGTGGCCGGAACCTTCGCCCAGCTCGTGGCCGACCGCTTCGCCGCCGAGAGCCCGGACCTCATTGTGGAGAACGGCGGCGACATCTACATGCATTCCACCCGCCAGCGCGTGGCCGCGCTGCTGGGCGACCCGGAAACCGGCGCGCGCCTGGGGGTGCGGCTGGCCAGGCGCGATTTCCCGCTGAGCCTCTGCGCCTCCTCCGCCACCATCGGTCCCAGCCTGAGCCTGGGACGCGGCGAGCTGGTGGTGGTGCGCGCCAAAAACGGCGCATTCGCCGACGCCGCCGCCACCGCCCTGGCTAATCTCATCGACAGCGGCGACGACCTGGATTTGCTGCTTGCGCACGCCAAAAAACTCGCGCCCCTCGGCCTGGAGGGCGTGTTCGCCCAGGCGGGCGGCAAGCTTGGCGTGTGGGGAAACATGGAGCTGGTGGCGCTCACGGACTAACGGCCATTCGGCGGGCATTCGCCCGGGCATTCGGCCGGGCATTCGGCCGGGCGGCAACGTTACGGGAGATCCTTTGGCCGAGATTCGGCCAGAGACTGCCGGAAGCGGCCTAGGGCTGGCCGGCGTTTTCCCTGGCGCGCGCGGCCCGCGCGGCCGCCAGCGTGTCGCGGAAGGCGGCGCGGCGCGGCTCAAGCTTCACGGCCCTGGCCGCAAGCTCCTCCGCCTCGGGATAGGCCTTTTTACGCGTCACCAGCAGCCAGGCCAGATTATTGAGCGCCTCGGCGTTGTTCGGCAAAAGCGTCACCGCCGCGCGGTACTCATCCTCGGCTTCTTTGAGGCGGTGCAGCCCAAACAGCGTGTTGCCCAGGTACAGATGCGCCAGCGGCGCCTTGCGCGCGGCGTGGCGGTACTCGTCCAGCGCGCGCTCCGGCTCCTTGTCCGATTCGTAGGCCATGCCGAGCTTGAGGTGCTCCTCCGGCGAAAGCGGGTCGTCGTGGATGGCTATCTGCGGCAGCGCGCAGCCTCCGCACAACAGCGCGGCCGAAAGGAAAAGACATAGCGCCCGGCGCATCAGCGGCTCCCCTGGTCTTGCTTTTGACCAGGCGTCTGGCCTTTCTCCTGGCTAGGCGTCCGGCCCGGCTTGCGCTCCACAAGCAGCGCCCAGTTGTCCGCGCCGCTCCAGTCCGACAAAAAGCGCGCCCAGCTTATGCGCTGCTCGCGCTGGCGGCCGGAGTTCACGCGCACGCCCTCGCCGTCGTACCCGGTGACGACCATGTAATGAAAGAGATGCACGCCGGAAAAGCCGTAGTCGATCATCACCAAAAGCGGTGTTCCGGCGTCCACAGCCGCGGCGACATCCGCCGGCGAACCCCGAAAGAAGCGCGTGGAGAAGCCGCGCCCGCGCGGATACAGCGCCAGATCAAGGCTCACCGTGCCGCGCAGCCCGGGTCGGAATATCGCGCCCGCAATGTCCTCCGGCGTCACCGGATCGCCCAGGTAGTTCAACACCGTGGCCAGCGAGGCCGGTCCGCACTGGTGATCCTCCTGCGGGTGAAAAGGCACGCCCGCAAGCATCCGCGCGCCAGCAGGCGGTGCAAAACCCGCTGGCGTCGCCGCCGCGCAGGAAACCAATCCCGCACAGCAGCACGCCAGAACAAAGGCCCAAACCGCCCGGCACGCCCGAGCGGGACGCCAGCCCAAAGCCACGCGTCCCTAGCGGATGGTGATGGTCTTGTCCGCCACCTTGACGATGACCACCACAAGCAGCACGACGACAAGCAGGCCGATGATGAAGCCCACGCCGTCGCCGCCGGCGTCCAGCGCGTTCATCTGTGTGGAGAGCTTGTGCAGCTCCGCGTCGGAAAGCATGGAGAGCTTGGCCGAAATCTCAGCGTCGGAATAGCCCAGCGCCGAAAGACGCGCCTTGACCGCCTTGTTCTCCAGCACTTTCTGCACCGAGGCCAGATCCGTCGCCCGCGCTTCCGAAACCATGCTCAGCGACGTGGGCACCAGCGATGCCTCCGCGCGCGGCGTGAAGGACAGCAGGCTCGAAAGGGTCAAAATCAACACCAGCGCCGTGTTCCGCAAAAGATGCGCGCCAAAAAACGATTGCATGACTGACTCCTGTACGCGGTTGAAAAACGACGCGCGCACCGCCGCGCGCGCTGGCGAATTTTTATATAGAGGAAAGGAGGCATGTCAAGCGCAGCCGCGCTGTATTCATCAATATCGGCAAGGTCCCGCCTCTGATCCCTCCCCCGCCGGAGGACATGCGCCTGACTTCCGCAGGGACGGCACGACCGAAGGGCGGCGACGGCATCACCGTGCTTTAGCCGGCATTTCGAGCGGACATGGTGGGACACGCTTCCCGCGCGTCCAACGGCGTCCGCTTGCCTGAAGGGGGAGGCATCATGCCCCCCCCCAAAATGCCCTATTCTTCCGCTTTTCCGGTCTGTTCGGCCTTGCCGCTTTGCAGCACGGCCTGGAGCAGGTGCGGGGTCTTGATGCGCAGCACGCGCCGGCCGGATGCGGCGGGGCCGCCGGCCGCGTCGGCGTCGATGGCGAGGTGCCCCTGCCCGGCCAGTCCCTGCAGGTAGCCCTCCACGGTGTCGGGGCTGCACACAAAAATATCTGAAAGCTGGCGCACGGCGGAATCGTACAGGATGTCGGTCTTGCCGTTGGTCTCGAAAAGATCCAGCACGCGTACGATGCCCATGGGCACGTTGGGGGCTCGCAGGGCCTTTTGGGTGGTGTTTTTGAGGCGCGCCACCAGCACGTTGAGCATGGCCTGTATGGCGGGCGGCGCGGTCTCGATGTAGCCGTCAAGGTCGTCGCGGTTCAGCACCACAACCTTGGAGTCCTCAAGGGCTATGGCGGTGGCGGTGCGGCCGTGGCTTTCGAGGAACAACGCCATTTCGCCGAACATGGACACGGGTTGGAGCACGGCGAAGACTTTTTTGCGCCCCGCCACGGCGCCGGATATTTCAATCTTGCCCTCGGTGAGGATGTACGCCTCCTCGCCCTTGCTGCCCTCGGTGAAGAGCACGTTGTGCTTAAGCACGGTGCGCTGCAGAAAGGAGCCCTGGCTCACGCGCTTCATGACGACGGAGCCGTCTCGGCTACCGGGCAGCGGCATGGATCACCTCGTGATGGCGTCTTCGCTGACGAAGAACGGCCCCTTGCCGCCCTGCGCGTCGCGTCCCTCGATTATGACAAGGCGGTAGCCGAAGGCGATGAACAGCGGCTTGTCGCCCCAGGCCTTGGGCCGCACGGAGAACTCAAAGCCGATGCCTTCGTCGGCGCTTACCTCCCGCGGAAGGAAGGTGCGCGTGTCCTGGGCCACCACGCGGCCGTCCGGGTCGCACAAATAGGCGGAGAAGCGCAGTGAATCTAGCCACTTAGCCCACGCCGGAAGCTTCCGCACATCAAGATAGGCCCAGCCCTTTATGCCGGCGGTGTCGCCCACGGGCAGCACTTGATAGTCGAAACGCATGAACTTGGTTTGCAGGGAGTGGGGCTCTTCAAGGGACCAGGGGTCGCGCTTCAGATGGCGCACAGACATGGGCGCCTGGGCGCAACTCCAGAGAACCGCCGCAAGCAGCGGCAGAAGGACGCAAAGCGTGGCGATGGAACGCGTTCTTTTTCTCATGGCCTCATAATTACCACAAACGCCGCCAGATGCAAATGCTTCCGGCGTCAGCCAAGGGCGCGCCATTTCCGGTCCAGGTCAGCCCACAGGGCGGCCAGCCCGGCGCGGAAGCTGGCGTCCATTTCCGCGTTGCCGTGCTTGCCCTCCAACTTGATCTTGTTGCCCAACACCTGCCCGGTGGCGGCGACGCTTTTGGCCTTGGCCAGACTGGAGTGCTGCACATGGGCGATGGCCACATCGCCCGCGTAAAAGGCCGGATGTCCCGCCGCGGCGCTGGTCAGGTCGCGGTCCAGGTCGTCGAATTGCGTGGGGCTGAAGCGGATGTCGAAGCCGCCCAGCTCGTGCAGCATGGCCGTGCGCAACAGGTGGCAGCAGCCGGAGACATGCAGCGCCGGCCGGGCGTAGGTGAACAGCCCGATGTCCATGGCACCGGCGCAGTTGTCGAACACGTTCACGTTCTCCGGCAGGTCGCGGAAGGTCCGGGCCTCGTTGGCCGGGGCGAAAAGCTGGTAGTCCGCCGATTGCAGGCAGGGCGGCGGCGTGGCGGAGACGATGCGGCAGCCCGCCGCGCCGGCGTCGGGATTGTCCAGCGCCGCGCCCAGCAGGCGTCGCAGCCAGCGCGGCGGCAACTCCACGTCATCGTCGAGAAACACGGCGAACTCGGCTGGCGCGACCTCCGGCTGGCGCAGCAGCCAGTTGCGCGCGGCGGGCGCGCCGATGTTCACCGGCAGACGGATGACCCGCAGCGCCCCCTCGGCAAACAGCGCGCGGCTGGCCTCCATGGCCTCGCCGGTGCCGTCGGTGCTGCCATTGTCCAGGGCGAGCACGCGCGCGCCGCCCAAATCCGTGCGGGCAAGGCCCGCCAACGTGCGCCGCGTCAGCTCCGCCTTATTCCATGAGTAGACGAGGATGACGGCGCGCCTGGTGTCGTCCGCGCCGGCTGTCGGCGGCGGCGTGGCGAGGTCGTGCAGCTTGAGGCCCAGGTGCGTGTGCCAGGGCATGGCGGCGAACAGCTCCACCAAGCCATGGCGGCCGCCCTGGACCTCGCCCAGGCGCAGCAGCAGCTCCGCGCGCAAATACGCGCCATAGGCGGCGAAGATCCCCAGCGAGTCCGCAACGGCCAGCTCGTCCAATGCCGCCAGGGCGGCCTCTGGCGGGGCGTACAAAAATTCAACCTCGGCGGCCAGACGCGCGCGCAGGGGAGCTATGGGCATTGGCCAGCGGCAGGCCTCCAGCGCCGCGCGGGCCAAATCCGGCGAACCGAGCCGCAGCAGCCCGTCCCAGGCCCGGGCCAGCCAAGCCAGCCCTTGCACGGGTTCGCGCAGGCGGGGCAGCAGCACCCGCACAACAAGCGAGGCATCGCCGCAGGAGAGCAGCGCGGCCAAGCCGTCCACGTCCACCTCGCCGGCAAGGCGCTGCCCCAGGGCGGCGGAAAATTGCGCCGCCGGGCCGCCGGGCAGGGCGTGTCCCAAAAGCATGGAACGCATGGGGTCGAACGGCGCGCGCTGCCACGACCAGTAGGCCAGCCCCGCGCCGCTGGCGGCAAGGTCGGCGTCGCCCGCGCCAAGCGCGGTCAGGGCCAGATAGCGCGCAAGGCCAGGCTCCTCCAGCCCCATGACCCACTGGGGCAGGCTCCGCAGCTTGTCAGCCAAGGCTGCGGGGGCTATGGACAGGACCGGAACGCCGAACGGCAGCGGCATGGTTCCTCGCTTCATGCTGGGGTGGGGGAAACACCGCCAATATAGGCAATAAGGAAACGGATGAAAAGCACCAGAAACGACATGACGGAGGAAGGGCTGGCCGGCGTGGCGGCCGCGCTTGGGCGCGGCGGGGGGGTCATCTACCCCACGGAAACGCTCTATGCGTTGGGCTGCGCGGCGTCCGGGGCCGAGGCCTGCGCGCGCGTGGCCGCCCTCAAGGGCCGGCCGGCGGACAAGCCTTTTCCGCTTATTGTGGCGGATATGGACGGCCTGCGCGACATCGCCGCGGAGCTGCCCGAGGATTTGCCGCTTGCGGAACGCTTCTGGCCGGGACCGCTTTCCGTGCTGCTGCGCACGCGAGAGGGCCTGGCCCGGCACGTGCGCGACGCCCTGGGCTTCTCCTCCATACGCGTCAGCCCGCACCCCACCGCGCGGGAGCTGTGCCGGCGCGCCGGCCCGGCGCTGGTGGCCACCAGCGCGAACAAAAGCGGCCGCGCCGCCACGGCCGACCCCGCCCAGCTTGATCCGGAGCTTGTGGCCGGGGCCGACGCCGCGCTGCTCACTGCGCCGCGTCCCGGCGGCGGCGCGCCCTCCACGCTCATCCGTCTGCTGGGCGGCGGCCGCGCCAGCGTGCTGCGCGCCGGGGCCGTGCCGCTGGACGCCCTGGCCCAGGTCTTCACCCTGGTCTGACGCAAAAAATCCACGCCGCCGGCGCCCGCCTCCGACAGAACGGCATGGTGGCCGTAAAAATCCTTGAACCCCGAAAGACCGTCCAGCCCGGATAGCGGGGGATGCGGTTTAAAAACTTTTACCGATTTGGGCCAAAAAGCCCACTTCAGCGGCTCCGAGTGAAACGGCAATATTCGCTTAACTTACTTGAATAGAAAGATATTATTTTTTGTTTCGTCCAGAATGGGCACGTTGGCCCGGCTCTTGCTTTATCCTGATCATCCTTCCTTCCTTTGCTGAAAGCGGCTTCCCTGGGGTGGTCCCACGGGAAGCCGATTTCGTTTGGGGGTCCGGCGATGCCCCCACAATCCCTCCCCGCTCCGCTCAGTTCACCGCAATACACCAAATTCATGTACCTTTGCCTATGCCATTCCGTCTTCTGCACGGCTGGCGGCGGCTTCTTTTGGCCGATGCGCGGCACAGGCCGCAATGCTTTGCGTGGCCTGCTTGCGCGCATTGGCTGGGGTGGCTCCCAGTGCAAGGACTTTTACCCCCCCCTGTTTGAAGCGCGCGGCGTCCCAATCACGGAAAAATTTGCAAGAGTGGCACACTTTTGTGCTTGTCACGTGCAAGCAAATGTCCTATTTTAGAGATGCTCAACGCATATACTGCAAGACTTGCCCGGCGCACTTGCCACCCGGAGCGCCAGGGAGGAACGAACATGACCGCCAGCCTAACCCATCCGCGCAACCCGACGCCCACCGTGGACATCGTCATCCACGCGGCCGGGCGGGGCATTGTGCTGGTGGAGCGCAGGAACCCGCCCCCGGGCTGGGCCTTGCCTGGCGGTTTTGTCGACTACGGCGAAAGCTGCGAGGCCGCCGCCGTGCGCGAGGCCAAAGAGGAGACCGGGCTCGACGTGATACTCACCGGGCTGGTGGGCGTCTACTCCGATCCCAAACGCGACCCCCGCGGCCATACCATGAGCGTCGTCTACAGCGCGCAGGCCCTGGATTTGAGCCATCTGCAAGCCGGCGACGACGCGGGCAAGGCCAGGTTCTACGCCCTGGACGCCCTGCCGCCGCTGGCCTTCGACCATGGACGCATCGTGCAGGACTTCATTTCCGGCCTCCTGCGACTACGCCCGTAGGGGCGTCGGGGGCCTTACGACCCGCGCCGGACGTGTCCGGACGGTTTTCTCGAGGGGAGCGCATGGGCATCAAGCCGCTTGTCCTGTTCATGACCTCGGAGATGTACCCTTTCTCCAAAACCGGCGGTCTTGCCGACGTTTTGGGCGCGCTGCCCCTCACCTTGTTCCGCATGGGCGTCAACACGGCCGTGGTCACCCCGCTGTATGGCCGCATCAACACCGCCGGCTTCGGCCTGCGACTGCTCACCGAACGCTGCCCCGTGGGCTATCCCTGGGCGCCAATCACGGCGGAGATCTACCAGGCCGACTATTACGGCATGCCCGTGTACTTTGTGGGCCGCGGCGAATACTTCGACCGCAGGAATCTCTACAACACCCACGCGGGCGATTACTTCGACAACTGCGAACGCTTCAATTTCTTCTGCCGCGCCACGCTGGAGTGGGCGAGAAGGCTCGACTGGGCCCCGGCGGTCATCCACGCCCACGACTGGCAAAGCGCGCTGGTGCCGGCCTACCTGCACTTCTGGCGCCGCACCGACCCGTTCTGGAAAGACACCAAGACCGTGCTCACCATCCACAACCTGGCCTTCCAGGGACGCTTCGCCTCGCGGCTGTTCTTCGAGTCCGGCCTGCCGAACGAGGCCTGGAACATGGACGGGGCCGAGTTCTACGGCGACTTCAACCTGCTCAAAACCGGCATCGCCTACGCCGACTCCGTGACCACCGTGAGCCCCTCCTACGCCGACGAGATCCTCACCCCGGAGTTCGGCTGCGGGCTGGAGGGCGTGTTGACCCGCCGCCGGGGAGTGCTGCGCGGCATCTTGAACGGCGCGGACTACACCGTGTGGGACCCGCAGGACGACAAGTACCTGCCCTGCATCTACAAACCCGGCTGCTCCGAGGGCAAGCAGGACTGCAAGAACGCGCTCTTAAAAGAAATGCACCTGCCCGACCAGCTGGAGAACAAACCGGTGATGAGCTTCATCGGCCGCTTCCGCGGGCAGAAGGGCGTGGATCTGCTCATCGACATCATCCCGCGGCTCATGGAGCAGGAGGTGGGGCTCATCGTGCTGGGCGAGGGCAAGCTGGAGCACGAGGCCAGGCTGCAGGAGCTGGCCGAGGAGCATCAGGACCGCCTGCGCGTGCTGGTGGGCTATTCCGAGGATCTGGCGCACCGCATCCAGGCCGGGTCGGACATCTTTCTCATGCCCTCGCGCTACGAGCCCTGCGGGCTGACGCAGATGTACGCCCTGCGTTTCGGCACGCCTCCGGTGGCCACGGCCGTGGGCGGCCTCAAGGACACCATCGTGCCCTACCCGGACCCGCGCGCCACGGGCTTCACCTTTGAAAAGACCGACGCCGAGGGGTTTTACCAAGCCGTGTGCCGCGCCCTGGACCTTTGGCGCAACGACAAGGACGCCTGGCAGGGCATGGTGGACCGGGCCATGTCGCAGGACTTCAGCTGGGAGCAGTCCGCCGCGCAGTACATCGAGCTCTACCGGTCGCTTGGGGCGCGCGTATAGCGCCCCGGTTCACGCGTCAGAATGCAAACCACCAACCTTAACGACATGAGGGGGATGCACAAATGCCGCTGACCAAGAAGCTTTCCAAGGACAAAACCGTGTGCAAGGTGGGCTTCTCCATGCCGGTGGAGATGGCCGGAGAGGCGAAGAAGCTTCTGCTTGCCGGGGAGTTCAACGACTGGAAGCCCGAGCCCATGCGCAAGGCCAAGGGCGCATTCAGCCGCAGCGTGGAGCTGCCTGCCGGCGCCAGCTATCAGTACCGCTTCGTCACCGACACGGGCGAGTGGATCAACGACACCGACGCCGACTGCTACGTTTACAGCCCCTTCGCCCAGGCGGACAACTCCGTGGTGGTGCTGTAGGGAGCTACTGGGAATAGCCCGCGCGGACGCGCAGCCCCCACAAATCGCGGGGAAGGGGCAGGCAGAAGCTCTGGCCGGGAAAGTCCGCGCAGAGCAGCAGCCCGCCCGTCTGCTCGTCCCAGAACACGCGGTCCAAAAACAGGGCCAGGGCCCTGGCGGGAGGCACATCCGCCGCCTCCACGCTGAAGAAGCGCCGTAAAACGTCCATGGCCGCGTGACGCACCAGGCGCAGGCCGCGCGTAGTGAGCGCCAAATCCTCATACTCCAGCTCATGCAGGGTGGCACCCCTTTGGGACAAAGCCTCCAGCACGCGGTGGCGCGGGGGCTCGCCCAAGGTTCCGCCCGGGTCGGCGATGATGAATTCCCGTATCTGGCTGTACATGGCTGTCTCCTGTGGTTCGGCGCGGGGCCGCGCTCTTCGTCACGCTAAGTTTCAATGCAGCATGCATGCCAGGGCGGTTGTGGGGAGGGCGGGGGGGCTTCCGCCGCGTCGAAAAGCCGGGTATGCTGAGCATATGTTCACGGCCCCCAGGCCGGAAGGAGCCCACACACATGCCTGAAACGACCGAGCCGCGGCGCACCAGCGGCGTGCTGCTGCACCTCACCTCCCTGCCCTCGGCCTACGGCATCGGCGACCTCGGCCCCGAGGCCGTGCGCTTTGGCGAATTCCTGGCCCTCTCCGGCCAGAGCCGCTGGCAAATGCTGCCCATTGGCCCCACGGCGGCCAGCCTCGGCAGTTCGCCCTACTCCAGCTTTTCCGCCTTCGCCGGCAACACGCTGTGCATCAGCCCGGAAATCCTCCGCGAGGACGGACTTCTGTCCGGCAAGGAGCTTGCGGCCTACGCCATGCCCGTGGGGCCGCGCGTGGATTTCCCGGCCGTGGAGCGCGCCCGCGCGGCGCTGTTGCGTCAAATATTCGACCGGCTGCTGCCCGCGGCCAACGGACCGGAAGCCGGCGGCGGCGCTCTGGAGAACGACCCGGGCTTCTGCGCCTTCCGGGGCGACAACGCCGCGTGGCTGCCGGACTTCGCCCTGTTCATGGCGCTCAAGGAGCACTTTGGCGGCGCGGCCTGGACCGGCTGGCCGACCGACATCCGCGACCGGCGCGAGACGGCCCTGTGCCGGTACGGCGAAACGCTCCACCGCGAAATCACGTTCCACCAGTTCTGCCAATGGCTGTTCTTCCGCCAGTGGGGGCGGCTCAAGTGGGAACTGGCAAAGCTCGACATCGAGCTGGTGGGCGACGTGCCCATTTACGTGACCCACGACTCCGCCGACGTGTGGGCCAACCGCCGCCTGTTCAAGCTTGATGACGCCGGACAGCCGCTTTTCGTTGCCGGCGTGCCGCCGGACTACTTCAGCAAAACCGGCCAGCGCTGGGGCAATCCGGTGTTCGACTGGGACGCGGCCCAAAGCGACGGCTTCGCCTGGTGGATCCGCCGGCTGCGGCACAACTTCGGGCTTTTCGGCACCGTGCGGCTGGACCATTTCCGGGGATTTTGCGCCTACTGGGAAATCGACGCGGCGGAAAAGACGGCGGTGCATGGCCGCTGGGAGCCCTCGCCCGGGGCGGCGTTCTTCGAGGCCCTGCTCGCCGCGCACGGATCGCTGCCGCTCATCGCCGAGGATCTCGGGGTCATCACCCCGGACGTGGTGGCCCTCAAGGAGCGTTTCGGATTGCCGGGCATGAAGGTGCTCCAGTTCGCCTTTGGCCCGCACACAGCCACAAGCCCGGACGCGCCCCATAATCACGAGCAAAACTGCGTGGTCTACACCGGCACCCACGACAACAACACCACCATCGGCTGGTTCGAGGCCGAGGCCGACGCCGCCAAGCGCCGGGTGCTCAACCGCTATCTGGGCCGCGCCATCACGGCGCAAAACGTCAATAGCGAGCTGCTGCGCGTGGCGCTTTCCAGCCCGGCGCGGCACGCGGTCATCCCCGCGCAGGATTTGCTGGAGCTGGGGGCCGAGGCGCGCATGAACACCCCGGGCAAGGCCGTCGGCAACTGGAGCTGGCGCGCCGCGGAGCAGGGCCTGCGCTTACAAGGCCTGGGCCGCGCCCTGGCCGAGAAGCTGCGCGCCGCCTGCGAGCTTTACGGCCGCTGCGAGCCCGCCACGGGGGCCGAACCGGCGATGGATGCGACCGCCAGGGCGGCGAGGGATGCGGCAGCCAGGGCGGACGCGCCGACGGCGCAGTGACGAAAACGGCCGCCAGTCCGCCGCACGCGCGCGCTTTTTTTGTCCCGCCCGTGTTGACACGAGTCGGCGCATGGTTATGTATGCCAACGAGAAGAGGCCCCGCGCCCGCGCGGTGCTTTTCATCAAGAAATCACGGCAGCGACCCCACCCTCGCGGCCCCGCGCAAATGCCGGGGCGTACGCGGGCCGCTGCCTGAAAAACACGCAAATACCCTTGGAGGATCCGCAAAATGAAGTTGAAGCCGCTCAATGACCGTGTTCTGGTGAAACGCCTGGAGTCCGAGGAAGTGACTGCCGGCGGAATCATCATTCCCGACAGCGCAAAAGAAAAGCCCCAGCGCGGCAAGGTCGTGGCCGCCGGTCCCGGCAAGCTCGATGAGGCCGGCAAGCTCGTCAAAATGGCCGTCAAGGCCGGCGACGTGGTGCTGTTCACCAAGTACGCGGGCACCGAGATCAAGATCGACGGCGACGAGCACTTGGTGCTGCGCGAGGACGACATCCTCGCCATCGTCGAGAAATAGCCACAGCCAAAGAACCCGGCCCGGACGCCCATGACCCTCACGGGCGCATCCGCCTGCGAAACAACAACGCCGCAAGGCACCAATTTTTGAAGGAGTCCCACTCATGGCCAAAGAGATCATCTTCGACGCCAAGGCGCGCGAAAAGCTGAAGATCGGCGTGGACAAACTCGCCAACGCCGTCAAGGTCACCCTGGGTCCCAAGGGCCGCAACGTGGTCATCGACCGCAGCTTCGGCTCCCCGCTCATCACCAAGGACGGCGTCACCGTCGCCAAGGAGATTGAGCTGGAGGACAAGTTCGAGAACATGGGCGCGCAGATGGTGAAGGAAGTCGCCTCCAAGACCTCCGACGTCGCCGGCGACGGCACCACCACCGCCACCATTCTGGCCCAGGGCATCTTCGCCGAGGGTGTGAAGCTTGTGGCCGCCGGCCGCAATCCCATGGCCATCAAGCGCGGCATCGACAAGGCCGTCGAGGCCATCACGGTCGAGCTTGGCAAAATGGCCAAGCCCACCCGCGACCAGAAGGAGATCGCCCAGGTTGGCACCATTTCCGCCAACAACGACGCCACCATCGGCGGCATCATCGCCGAGGCCATGAACAAGGTCGGCAAAGAGGGCGTCATCACTGTTGAGGAGGCCAAGGGCCTGGAGACCACCCTCGACGTCGTGGAAGGCATGCAGTTCGACCGCGGCTACCTCTCCCCCTACTTCGTCACCAATCCCGAGAAGATGACCTGCGAGATGAGCGAGCCCCTGATCCTCATCTGCGAGAAGAAAATCTCCTCCATGAAGGACATGCTGCCCGTTCTTGAGCAGGTGGCCAAGATGAGCAAGCCGCTGGTCATCATCTCCGAGGACATCGAAGGCGAGGCGCTGGCCACCCTGGTGGTCAACAAGCTGCGCGGCACCCTCAACGTGGCCGCGGTGAAAGCCCCCGGCTTCGGCGACCGCCGCAAGGCCATGCTGCAGGACATCGCCATCCTCACCGGCGGCTCCTGCGTCTCCGAGGATCTGGGCGTCAAGCTTGAGTCCATCACCGTCAACGAGCTGGGCCAGGCCAAGCGCGTCGTCATCGACAAGGAATCCTGCACCATCGTGGACGGCAAGGGCAAAAAGGCCGACATCACCGCCCGCGTGAAGCAGATCCGCGCCGAGATCGACGAGACCACCTCCAGCTACGACAAGGAAAAGCTTCAGGAGCGCCTGGCCAAGATCGTGGGCGGCGTCGCCGTCATCCACGTTGGCGCGGCCACCGAGACCGAAATGAAGGAGAAGAAGGCCCGCGTTGAAGACGCGCTCAACGCCACCCGCGCGGCCGTTGAGGAAGGCATCGTCCCCGGCGGCGGCGTGGCCCTCGTCCGCAGCCAGAAGGTGCTCGACGACGTGAAGGCCATCGACGACGACGAACAGGCCGGCATCGACATCATCCGCCGCGCCATCGAGGTGCCCCTGCGCTCCATCTCCGCCAACGCGGGCTTCGAAGGCTCCGTGGTCGTGGAGAAGGTCAAGGCCGGCAAGGACGGCTTCGGCTTCAACGCCGGCACCGCCCAGTACGAAGACCTCATCAAGGCCGGCGTCATCGACCCCAAGAAGGTGACCCGCATCGCCCTGCAGAACGCCGCCTCCGTGGCGGGCCTGCTGCTCACCACCGAGTGCGCCATCGCCGACAAGCCCGAGCCCAAGGGCTCCGCTCCGGCCATGCCCGGCGGCGGCATGGGCGGAATGGGCGGAATGGGCGGCATGGGCGGCATGTACTAGCCCCGCTCCCGCAATCCCAGCTTCAACAAGGCCGGAGTCCGCAAGGATTCCGGCCTTTTTGTATTTGCGCGGCTGTACACCGTAAAAAAAACAGGTATAGCGTATACAGCCCCCCGGAAACGCGCTCCCCCTGCGCCAAACCACAAAGGTGTTCCCGGAATGCAGCTGCGCAACAAACACATTCTGCTCGCCTGCGCGGCGTGGACGCTGCTTGTCATCGCCGCCGCCGCCGTCTCCATCAACGCCAGTTACGAGAGCATGCTGGAGCAGGCCCGCGTGGCCGCCCGCGTGGCCTTTGAAAAGGACCTCACCTACCGCCGCTGGAACGCTCTGCGGGGCGGGGTCTACGTGCGGGTGAACGAAAAAAACCAGCCCAACCCCTTTCTCACCGTGCCCGACCGCGACCTGCACACCGTGGAGGGCGTCACCCTGACCATGATCAATCCGGCCTACATGACGCGCCAGGCCTATGAGATCCAGCGCTTCTCCGCCGAGGTGCAAAACCACATCACCAGCCTCAACCCCCTCCGCCCGCAAAATCTCGCCGACCCCTGGGAGCACAGGGCGCTTCTCAGCTTTCACTCGGGCATCCCCGAGGTGTTCTCCCATGAGACCATCAACGACCAGCCCTACCTGCGCATCATGCGGCCCGTGCACATCGAGCAGGACTGCCTGCGCTGCCACGCCGCGCAGGGGTATAAGCTGGGCGCAATCCGCGGGGGCATCAGCGTCTCCGTTCCGCTGGCCACCCACCTGCGGGAGTTCCGCACGCTCACGGCCAAAACAGCCGCGGGCTACGGACTTGTCTGGGCCATAGGCCTGGCCGCGCTGGTCGCCGGCGGGCGCGGACTGGGGCGCAGCATGGACAAGGAGCGCGAGGCGCGCCTCGCGGCCGAGGCCGCCAGCGTGGCCAAAAGCGAGTTTCTGGCCAACATGAGCCACGAAATCCGCACGCCGCTCAATGGCGTGCTTGGCATGCTCCAGCTCCTGCGCGACCCGGCCAGCCCGGAGGAGCAAGGCAGCTTTGTGGACATGGCCTACGACTCCGGCCGTCGGCTGCTGGCGCTGCTCAACGACATCCTCGACTTCTCCAGCATGGAGGCAGGCGAGCTCAAACTCACCGCCGAGCCGTTCTGCACGCGCGATCTGCTGACCTCCGCCGCCAATGTTTTCGCCGCCGCCTGCGCCGAAAACAGGCTGAACCTGCGCGTCGTTGCCGACGACAGCCTGCCGGTGACGCTGCTGGGCGACGAGGCCCGCCTGCGGCAGGTGCTCTTCAACCTGCTGGCCAACGCCATCAAATTCACGCCCAGCGGATCGGTGCTGGTGGAGGCCTGGGTGCGGCCGCACGGAACGGACTTCGGTCGCGTGCGCCTCTACCTCGCCATCACCGATACCGGCATCGGCATGGAGGACGAAAAGCTCGGGACCATGTTCGAACGCTTCACCCAGGCCGACGGCTCCTTCACCCGGCGCTACCAAGGCGCGGGGCTGGGGCTGGCCATCGTCAAGCGTCTCATCGACCTCATGCGCGGCACCATCACCGTGGTCAGCGAGACCGGCCAGGGCACCAGCGTCTATCTTATGCTGCCGCTGGCCCTGCCCGCCCCGATTCCCGCGGCCCAGGCATGCGGCGTGGAAGGCGCGAAAGGCGCGGAGGCCAGGAAGGACGAGCCCCGGCGCGTGCTGCTGGTGGAGGACGAGGAGGTGAGCCGGCTGGCCACCAAGCTGTTATTGGAGCGCCTGGGCTACGACGTGACCTGCGCGGCCAATGGACAGGAAGCCGTGGAGGCCTGGAGCGGCCGACGCTTCGACGTCGTGCTCATGGACATTCAAATGCCGGTGCTCGACGGCGTGGAGGCCACGCACATCATCCGCGCCATGGAGGCCCAACGCGACCTGCCGCGCACACCCATCATCGCGCTGACGGCCTACGCCATGCCCGGCGACCGCGAACGCTTCCTTGAGGCGGGGCTGAACGAACACATGGCCAAGCCGGTGCAGCTGGAGGACCTGAAACATGTGCTGCGCCTCGCCCTGGCTGGGTTCAAATCGCCACGGGAGACCGCCCCCGAGCGCCCGGAAGGCGAAAACGCCTGAAAAAAGAACGGGACACGGGATGCGCTGATTCCACGGGAAACGGGAAGGGACGCGGAAGCCGTCAGCTGAGGCGAAAGCACACGACTTGCAGCGGCGGCCATCAACGCGCAGCGACAGCAAGGCAGCGCGCTTCGTCCAGACGGCGTTTCGAAAACGCGCCAACGCGCCCAGCTGCGAACGAAAGAGCCCGTGAGTTGCCCCGCGGGCCCCATGAGCATGCCATTTGCCGGGAATCACCCGGCGCAACAAAACAAACCGCCCATCCGCCGGCTCGTAGCGGCAGTGAGCAACGCCCTGCGACTCTCCGCTCAGCGCGCGGGCAGGCCCGTGCGGTCCCAGAAGACCTCGTCCTTGTCGCTGATGGAGCCGATGATGTAGAGCGGCGTGGCCAGCATGCGCGCCCGGTTCACGGGGCCGAAACTGCGCGAGTCGAAGGAGGCGTGGCGGTTGTCGCCCATAACGTAGTACTCGTCCGGGGCGAGGCGCGCGGGCGGCATGTCCAGGCTGCGGAAGCCCGGCTCGCGCGAGGCGTAATACCCTTCCTCAATGGGGTCGCCGTTGACGTAGACCAGCCCGTCGGACACCTCCACCACCTCGCCCGGCAGTCCCACCACGCGTTTGACGAAGATGAGCGAGTGCTCCGACGGGTACTCGAACACCACCAGCTGGCCCCGGCGGATGATGTCGCGCGGGCCGAGGGCTTCGCAGCGCAGATGGTCGCCGGAGCGCAGGGTGGGCCGCATGGATGTCTGCGAGACGGTATAGATGGGAAAGGCCCGGCGCTCCGCCTGGCCGGCCACCACCCCCACCGTGGCCATAAGCGCGATGACGCCCAGGTAGACCGGCAGGGTATTGTTGGGGCCGAGGGGAAATTCGTCCAGCTTTTTGGCTTGGCGGCAGGCCTCCCACGCGGCGTAAACCGAGAACAGAAAATACCCGGCCAACGCGGAGAGCCACCAGCGGAACGTCTCCACCGCGCCAATGCCCAAAAGCTGCCACGCCGCACTTATGCCCAGCAGAACCAACCCCTTGCGGAATCGGCCATTGTAAATCTGGCCAAGGCCCGGCCACAAAAAAGAAAGCAGCGCCGCAAGCCAGGGCTTGCGGGGACGGGAGGGCTGTCTTGCCGGCGCGCTTGCCGGCTGGCTGGCGGATTCGGCAGCCGCGCCGAATCGCCGTGGCGGGACGTTCAGGTGCATGTTCGCGCCTCGCGGTCGATCTTTGCGTATTCTAGCAGAGGAGCGAGCCGCTGGCAAAGAGAACCGCCAGCCCTCAGCTGCCCGCCCGCCGGCGGGCGAGTTACGGGCCGCGTCCAGCCCGCCGCCCTTGACAGCAAACCGCCCTTGGCCCAAACTCCGCCCGCTCGGCCAACGGGCTCCCGAATGGTCCCCAGATGGGGGACGGACGCAATAGCCCTGGACTAACGGATTGCCCTGACAAGGAAACCACCATGCGCGTGCTCGGCATTGATTACGGCCAGGCGCGGGTGGGGCTGGCCATGACCGACCCCGAGGGACGCATGGCCTTCCCCCGGCCGGCCATCAAAAAAACCACTCGCGACGCCCTGTTCGGAGCGCTTGCGGCGATTGTGCAGACCGAGGGCGTGGAGGCCGTGGTGGTTGGCCTGCCGCTGACGTTGAGCGGCGGGGATTCCCTCACCACCCGGCAGACCCGGAATTTCGCCGAGAGTCTGGCCAGGCGCATCACCGCGCCGGTGCATCTCATGGATGAGCGCCTGAGCTCCGCCGCCGCGCAAGAACAACTCAAGGAGGCCGGTCTGTGCAGCCGGAAGATGAAAAGCAGACTGGACAGCCAAGCGGCGGTGCAGATTCTGGAAACGTGGCTGAGCCAAAACCGCGCGTGAACTACCGGCGCTGGATGCTTCTTGGCGCGGCGCCGGCCCTGGCGGTGCTGCTGGCTGCGGCGCTGGCCTATTTCTTCGGCCCGGCGGAGCTGCCCGGCCGCGATGTCGTCGTGCTCATCCGCCCGGGCATGACCACGCCGGCCATCGCCCGCGAACTGACTGAGGCGGGGGTGCTGCGCAGCGCCACGGCCTTCTCCGTGCTGGCGCGGCTGCGTGGTCATCAGGGGCTTGCCAAGGCCGGCGAGTTCCAGCTCAACACCGGCTGGACCCCGCAGGAGATCCTGCGCGTCATCACCACCACCAACGGCATCCAGCACCGTGTCGTGGTGCGCGAGGGGCTGCCCTGGTGGGAGGCGGCCAAACTTTTCGCGGCGGAGCGTCTCGCCAACCAAACCGACTTTGAGCAGGCCATGGGCAACGCCACCCTGCTGGAAAAATACGGCGTGCCCGCCAAAAGCGCGGAGGGCTTCCTCTTCCCCGACACCTACCAGCTCACGCGCATTCAGGAGAGCAACGGCCCCGCCGTGGTGGAGGCCATGCTCAAGGTGTTCGACCGCGAGGCCAAGAAACTGTGGCCGCAAGGCCCGCCCCCGCCGGACGAGCTGTTGCGCATCGTCACCCTGGCCTCCCTTGTGGAGCGCGAGACAGGCACCCCGGATGAACGCCCGCGCATCGCCGGAGTGTTCGCCAACCGTCTGCGCCTGGGCATGCGCCTGCAGTGCGACCCCACAACCATCTACGGCATGGGACCGGCGTTCGACGGCAAGCTCAAGCGCGCCGACCTGGAGAACGCGGACAACGTCTACAACACCTATGCCCGCGCCGGACTGCCTCCGGGCCCCATCTGCTCGCCGGGGCTGGCCTCCCTCAAGGCCGCCATCAGCCCGGAGCAGAACGATTTTCTTTATTTCGTGGCCAAGGGCGACGGCACCCACGAATTCAGCCGCACGCTGGACGAGCACAACCGCGCCGTGCATTTCTACCAGCTCCACCGCGACGCCTCGTACCGCTCCACGCCGGGCGGTCCGGCAGCTCCGGACATGGCGCCCCCGCCTCCCGTCGCGGCGCCCGCCGCCACGCCGACCGCCGCGGCAACGCCCGCCAAGACCGGCACGAAGTCCCAGACCGCAACGGCGGCCCCCAAGGCGACGAAAAAAAACGCCAAGGCCAAGCCCGCCGCAAAAAAAACCAAGGCCAAAGCAGCTAAGACCAAGACGCACAAGAGGTAGCGGCATAGCAGGGCTTCGCCTCAAAGGCCCATGCGACCTTGACGCCCCATGCGCCCTGGGGCAAACTGGCTATGAACGAAATTCTCGCCGGAGGCCGCATGGGCGAACGCAATATCTACCTCTCCACCATCGAACCCGCCGAGGCCGTGCGCCGCGCCAAGGCCGCCATCAACCGCGGGGAGCTCATCAAGCAAGAGCGCGTGCCCGCGCACGAGGCCAGCGGCCGGGTGACCAGCGCGCCCATCTTCGCCCGCTGCTCGTCGCCCACCTTCCACGCCGCGGCCATGGACGGCATCGCCGTATCCAGCGCGGCCACTTTCGCCGCGCGCGAGGGCAGCCCCGTCAGCCTGCGGCGCGGCGCGGACTATACGCCCGTGAACACCGGCAATCCCTTGCCCGAGGGCGCGGACGCCGTGGTCATGATCGAACACGTGGAGCAGCTGGATGCCGACACCGTGCGCATCGAGGCTCCGGCCTTTCCCTGGCAGCACGTGCGCCGCATCGGCGAGGATATCGTCGCCACCGAGCTTTTGCTGCCGCAAAACCGCACCCTCTCGCCCTACGACATCGGCGCGCTGCTCGCCGCCGGCATTTTCGAGGTGCCCGTGTGGGAGCGTGTGCGCATCGTCTTCATCCCCACAGGCGACGAGGTTCTGAACTTCCTCGACCACCCCACGCCAAAGGCCGGGCAGGTCATCGAGTCCAACTCGCAGGTGTTCCGCGCCATTGCCGCCGCCTGGGGCGCGCAGCCCAGCTGGACAGCCCCCGTGCCCGACAAGCCCGAGGCCCTGCGCGCAGCCGTGGCCGCAGCGCTGGCCGATGGCGCGCACATCGTCGTGGTGGGCGCGGGGTCCTCGGCCGGCAGCAAGGACTATACGCGCGAAACCTTTGAGAACTTCGGCCAACTGCTCTGCCACGGCATCTCCGTCATGCCGGGCAAGCCCACGCTGCTGGGCGTGACGCGGGGGCTGTTCGATGGCCGCTTGCTGGTGGGCGCGCCGGGCTATCCCGTCAGCGCCGTGGTATGCCTGGAGGACGTGCTGGCGCCTGTGGCGCGCTGGCTGGTGCGCCAGGAGCCGCCGGACCGCAGCACCATCACCGCCCGGCTGGCCCGCAAGACGCCCAGCCGCCCCGGGCTGGAGGAAATAGTCCGGCTGGCCGTGGGCAAGGTGGGCGAGGGCTTGGTGGCCGCGCCGCTGGCGCGCGGGGCCGGGCTCATCACCAGCCTCACCAAGGCGCAGGCCATTACGCGCATTCCCGCCCAAAGCGAAGGTCTGGCGCAGGACGCCATGATCGAAGCCGAGCTTTTGGTGCCGTCCGCCGGGCTTGCGCGGGTGCTTATGCACATCGGCAGCCACGACAACATCCTCGACCTACTGGCCAACGAGCTCATGGGGCTGGCCGAGCCGATGTCGCTGGTGTCCAGCCACGTGGGCAGCATGGGCGGGCTCACGGCGCTCAAGCAAAAGGCGGCGCTGTTCGCCGGGTGCCACCTGTTCGACCCCGAGAGCGGCGACTTCAACTTCCCGTTCCTGAAAAAGCACTTGCCGGACCAGGACCTCACGGTCCTCAATCTGGCCATCCGCCATCAGGGGCTCATGGTGCCCAAGGGCAACCCCAAAAACATCCAGGGCATCGCCGACCTCGCCCGGCCCGACGTGGCCTTCATCAACCGCCAGCGCGGCGCGGGCACGCGCATTCTGCTGGACCACCACATCCAGCGCGCGGGCATGGCCCCGGCCGAGGTGCGCGGCTACGACCGCGAGGAGTACACGCACATGGCCGTGGCCGTGAATGTGCTGACAGGCGCGGCAGACTGTGGATTGGGCATCTATGCCGCGGCCAAGGCGCTGGACCTGGACTTTGTGCCGCTGGCGCGCGAGCGCTACGACCTCATTCTGCCCACGGCCTACCTCGAGGACCCGCGCATCATGACCCTGCGCGAGGTCATCGCCAAGGCGGACTTCCAGGCGCGCATGCGCGAGCTTGGCGGGTACGACACTCCGCTCACCGGGCGGATCATGCGCCCCGGCATGGGGCTTGGGGAATAGGCGGAAGCCTTGCGATGGCGGCCCCGCAGAACATTTATGACGATCCCGCGTTCTTCGCCGGGTATGGCAAGCTGCGCGAGACAGGCTCGGGACTGAACGAGGTCCTTGAGCAGCCCGCCCTGTGGTCGCTTTTGCCGGAGCGTTTTGACGGCCTGCGCGTGCTCGACCTGGGCTGCGGCTTCGGCGACTTCGCCCGCGCGGCGCGGGCGCGCGGCGCAAGGGAGGTGCTGGCCCTTGATGTCTCCGCCAACATGCTCGCGCGCGCGGCCGAGCTGACGCGCGACGACGCCATCCGCTACGCGCACATGAGCATTGAGCAATTTAAGGCGGATGGAGCGTCCTTCGACCTGGCGGCATCGTCGCTGGCGCTGCACTATGTGGAGCAGTACGCCGAGGCCGTGGCGCGGGTGGCGAAAAGCCTGGCCCCCGGCGGGCTGTTCGTCTTCTCGGTGGAGCACCCCATATGCACAGCGCTGCCCAGCCAGCAATGGGTGCGCGACGCCGAAGGCAACGCCCTGCACTGGCCGGTGGACGGCTACCGCGACGAGGGCCCGCGCAGCACCAAGTGGTTTGGGGACGGCGTGATCAAATACCACCGGACCATCGAGACCTACGTCAACGCCCTGCTCGATTGCGGGCTGCGCCTGCGC
>MNUQ01000102.1 GCA_001871085.1 Desulfovibrionaceae bacterium CG1_02_65_16 | reverse complement strand
AAAGGGCCGCTGCAACCGGCCCTTTTTCCTTTTTCAACGTCTGGCGGCAAAGTCTGTCAAGCCGCTAATATTGTCCTTTCACCGGCCAAATGCCTTCCCTTTTCATCCGCCCCCCAGGGCCAGGGCTATACTCCCACGAAACGGCCCGGCGCACCCGCCAGGCCGCAAACCAAAGGAGGCCCCCATGGGCGGAGGCGGAGGCATCTCTCCCATTTCCATCATCAGCGACATTCTCTTCAGTTCCGCAGGCGCACTTGTCGGCGGCTCCCGCGCGGCCGAGACCACCACGGCCCAGGCGGACGACGACAGCGCCGAGCAAGAGGCCGAAGCCCGGCGCAAGGCCAGCCGCAAAAAGGCCGAGGCCGCGCTGCTCGTCAAGGCCCGGCAATCCGACCGCGCCGAGCAGGCCAGCCAGGACTCCGCCGCCGAGACGCTGGGCGCGCCCAGCGTGGCCGCCGCGCAGCTCAAGGCGAGGCTGGGCCAATGAGCGCGCGCAAAACCACGCGGACCGGCCGCACCGATCGGTCCGGGCAAAACGCGGCCGCGCCCGACGCAATGCCCCAGGCACGTCAAAAGGCGCAGGGCGTGCTGGACAGGCTGGCCGCGCTGCGCGCCGGCCGCGACCGCTGGACCCCGGTCTGGCGCGAGCTGGCGGCGCAGATCATGCCACGCAAGGATCCCTCGGAGACAGGCCAGGGCAGGCAGGCGACGGTCGGCCGCGTGGACGACACGGCCGTGTTCGACTCCACCCCGGCGCACAGTCTGGAGCTGTTGGCCTCGGCCCTTGGCGGACTGCTCACCAACCCCGCCCTGCCCTGGTTCGACCTGCGCCTGGGCCGCGGCGCGCCCGACAGCGAGGCGGCGCGGACCTTCCTGACCACCTGCCGCGAGCGCCTGCTGGCCATCTTCAACACCGAGGCCACGGGATTCCAGGCCTGCGTGCATGAACTCTACCTGGATCTCTGCCTCTTCGGCACCGCCGTGCTCTACGTGGAGCCCGACAGCGAGACCCTGGCCCGCTTCAGCGTACGGCCCCTGGGCGAAACCTACCTGGCCGAGGACGCGCGCGGCGTGGTGGACACGGTCATCCGCACCTATTCCCTCACCGCGCGGCAGGTGTGCCGGCAGTGGGGCGAGGCCTGCTCGCCGGATGTGCAAAAACTTGCTCTGGAGACGCCGGACGCACGCGTGGATCTGGCCCACGCTGTGTTCCCCCGCGAGGAGCGTGACCCCGCCAGTCCCGCCAACACGGACTTCCCGTACGCCTGTTTCTTCCTTGAGCAGGCCACAGGCGCGCTGCTGGAGGAGTCCGGCTACCTGGAGATGCCCTACATGTGCCCGCGCTGGGCCAAGGCCGCTGGCGAGGCCTACGGCCGGGGGCCGGGGCACACAGCGCTCTCCGACGTGCGCGTGCTGAACGCCATGAGCCGCACCGCGCTGATGGCCGCCGAGAAAATGGCCGATCCGCCGCTCATGGTGCCCGACGACGGCTTCCTGGGGCCCGTGCGTTCCGGCCCGGGCGGCCTGTCCTACTACCGCGCCGGCTCGCAAGACCGCATCGAGGCCCTGCCCATCCGCGTGGACCTCTCCGCCATCGAGGCCATGACCGAGCGCCGCAGGCAGTCCATCCGCCGCATCTTCCTGTCCGACCAGCTGGCCCCGGAGGCGGCGAACGGCACGGCCACCGAGGCCCTCATCCGCCAAAGCGAGAAGATGCGCATCCTCGGCCCCGTGCTCGGCCGCATGCAAACCGAGTTCCTGGCCCCGCTCATTGAACGCGTGTTCAACATCCTGCTGCGTGAAGGGGAGCTTCCCCCCTGGCCCAAGGCCCTGCCCCAGGGCAGCCTGCGCGTGGCCTACGCCACCCCGGTGGCTCAGGCCCAGCGCCAGGCCGAGGCCGAGAACCTCAACCAAGCCGTGCGGTATCTGGCGCCGCTGCTTTCCGGCAACGACCCATTCCATGTGCTGGACAATTTCGAACCCGACGCCATGGCCAGGCACGCGGCGGAGCTCTTCGGCCTGCCGGCCGAGTACCTGCGCCCGCGCGAGGCCGTGGAGTCCCTGCGGCAGGCCCGGCAGCGGCAATAAGCCTCAGGGCGGCGTCACGGGCCCCCGAAACCGTGCGGACACCGCAACGGACAGCAATGGTCCACAACGAACGACAAGGAGCGCGCCATGGCCACCAGCGTCATTGAACTCTGCAACAACGCCCTCATCGATCTGGGCGAGGAGACCATCACCTCCCTCGCCGACAACACCAAGGCCGCGCGGCTGTGCAATCAGCGCTGGCCCGCCGTGCGCGACGCCGTGCTGCGCGCCCATCCCTGGAACTGCGCCATCCGCGAGGCCCGCCTCGCCGCCAGCGCCAGCAACGCGGGCTGGCAGTACCAAAGCGCCTACCCCCTGCCCGCCGACTGTCTGCGCGTGCTCGAAGTCTGCTCCGGCGGCGTCTGCGTGGAGGAATGGGAGGCGCAGGCCGGAGCCGTGCTCTGCGACGAGACCGGGGCCCTTGATCTGGCCTACATCGCCCGGCTGGACGATCCCCGGCTCTACGACCCGCTTTTGTGCGAAGTCCTCACCGCGCGGCTCTCCGCGACCCTTGCCTATCCCATCACCGCATCCACCGCCCTGGCGCAGTCCTTCTGGGCCGCTTACGCGGACAAGCTGCGCGAGGCGAGAGGCGTGGACGCACGCGAGGCCTCGCCCCCGGCCGCGCCAGCCCCCACCACCTGGCTGGCGGCCAAGCTGGGACGATAGGCGCAACAACTACGCAGGGGGGAAGGGACATTGCGCAAGAACGCACGGCTCCTTCCCCCTTTTGTTTTGCCGCCAACCAAGGCACAGTGGCGCCGAATGCGGCAACAATGCCGCCAGACTAGCCCACCCGGCCACACACCGGCCCCGGCAAACGCAAGGACCAGGCGGCATGACACAGCACCCCCTCTCCTGGTGGGGAGAGTTCCACAACGCGGCGATGGAGGCCGAATACAGGACCTCCCGTCTGCCGGAATTCCAGCGGCAGGCGCGGCTGGTGTTTCTCTGCGCCGCCATCCTCAACGCACTTTTCGTCTTCAGCGACTGGCGCTTTTACGGCCAGCCGCACTTTGCCTGGGCCCTCGCCGCACGCGGGGTCATCACCGCCGCCTCCCTGCTCTGCCTAGCCCTGCTGCGCAAGCCCGCCCCCCTGCGCCGCCTGGATGTCCTCTGCGCCGCTTGGTGCCCCCCGGTCATTGCCGCCAGCGCCGTTCTGCTCATCCCCCAGTCCGAAACCGCACGGCTCATCCTGCTGGCCTTGCCCGCCGTATTCTATCTCACCCTGCCCCTGCCCGTGCGCTGGGCGCTCCTCGCCGGGGCCGGCTTCAGCGCTGTCACACTCTGCGCGCACCTCTTCGGCGGCGGCGATTCCGCAACCCTACTGGGCGTGGCCCTGGCCGTCGCCACGCTCAACGTGGTGCTCGCCCTCGCGCTTTTGCGCATCAGCCGCCTGCAACGCCTGGAATGGGTCGCCACCCGCGCCGCCAGCGCCGCAAACCGCCAGCTTTCCGAAAAGCAGGTCATGCTCCAAACCCTGCTGCGCGCCGTGCCCACTCCGCTGGTCATCATCGCCCGCGATTCCGGCCAGCTCATGGAAACCAACAACGCCGCGCGCGAATTCTTCGGCAACGCCCTGGCCAACCCCCAAAAACTGCTCCAATGCCTCGTCGGCGACACTATCCCGGCCGCCTGCGGCCAAATCCTGCAGCACGAAGTCTGCCTGCCGCAAGACGACCGCGCCACATCCAGAAATATTCTTGTGGTCGAAACCCTCGTCATCGCCGGCGGCCAGCAAGCCATCATCGCCATCATCGTGGACATAACCCACCGCAAAGAAATGGAGGCGCACCTCAAAATGCTCGCCTCCACCGATCCGCTTACCGGCCTGATGAACCGCTCCCGTTTCTTCGAACTCGCCCACGAGGAAATTTCCCGCTCGCACCGCTACGAACGTCCCCTCGCCGTCGTCATGCTCGACATCGACCTCTTCAAAAACATCAATGACACCTATGGACACGAGGCCGGCGACACCGCCCTGAGAGCTTTCGCCGACCTGTGCCGCGCCATGGTGCGCTCCCCGGACAGCATCGGCCGCATCGGCGGCGAGGAGTTCGCCCTGCTTCTGCCGGAAACCAACCGCACCAACGCGCGCGCCCTGGCTGAACGTCTGCGCGCCGCTGTCGCCTCCCTGCGCATCAACGGCCTGTCCGTCACCATGACCATAAGCGCCGGCGTGTCCGAGGTGCTGCCCGGCGAGGACAAACCCGACGCCGCACTCTCCCGCGCGGACGCCGCACTGTATGAGGCCAAGCGCGGAGGCCGAAACCGCGTCGTCCTGCACCTGTAGGCTTCGCCTCCCGCGGACACGGCTGGCGGGGATTCCGCCCACGCGCCGCGTTCAGGGTGCGCTGCCGTCAATGCTGTCGTCCGCCGCGGGATTCCCGCACCCCCGAGGCACCTTTGGACCGGCAGGGATCAGGGGGGCCGGGCGCTTCCGGAACCAGCGGAGCGTCCCGCCTGGCGATGCGCGCGTTGCCTCAGTTAGGAAACGCCGTACGATAGGGAAAAGGACCGTCTTCTCCGGCCTGCGCGGTGGACACGGTGCGAGAGGACGGGGGATAGCGAGTCATCAAGCTTCCTCCGCTTTCTTCCTCCGCCTTCTTCCTCTGGCAGCATCGGGAAAGACGGGAGTGCCCCCTACAAGCAAAAGATCCCCGGCGCGCGGATGCACGCCGGGGATCTTTTGCTTCTCTTCCGGGGGCGGGGCAAGACGTTTCAGCCGCAACGCCCGCGGGTCACACCGCAACCGCTGTCATGCCCGGGGAAAAAGCCATTTTTTGCGCTAATTTCCAAAGATGGACGGCAGCGAGGGCAACGATGGCATCTTGAGGCCGAAGCTGGCGCTGGTTGGCGTGCTGGAGCCGGCGTTCGGCACATTGAGATGCCAGTAAGTGCTGCCGTTGGTGGCGGCATCGGCGGGGTTGCCCACGCCGGGCAGAGAATAGCGCAGGCTGGCGGGACAGCTGTTCGGACGCAGCAACCCGCCGGCGTAGCGGTTGCAGTTCTCGGTGATGGCGCAATGCAGGTCCTGCAGAACGGCGCGGCTTTGGGAGATCCAGGAATGGCCGAGCACATCGGTTTTGACATCCGAGACATCCGTGACGCCGAGGCCGGGGATGCACAGGACATTTCTGCCCAGGCGATCATAGTCGCCGCCCTGGATGAGCGAGGAGGCGGAAAGGGCCATATCGGCATTGGAGGCGTAAAGCACCACGCGGGCGTCGAGGCTGGTGAGCTTGGCGGCGTATTGCTCAAGGAAGATTTCGCGGTCCATATCCGGCGCGGCGAGAACGATGGAGCGCACCTTGCGCATGTTGGCGCAGCCGCCGCGGCTGCCCGCGCATTCGCCGGCGAGCTCGCTGTAGGCGCGGATAAACACCTCGTTGCCCATACTGTGCACCACGACGCTGACGCGGCCGATCCAGGGATCGCTGGTCAGCTCCGTCAGCAGATTTTTAAGCCCCTGCACCGCCCAATAGGCGTTGTTGCGGTCAGAAAGGTAGCTGGCGGGGCTGCCGGCGCTGGGCCAGCTGTAGAGCAGCATGGCGCCGTTGAAGCCGAGGCCGACGCCGATGCGGGCGCTGGTTCTGGCGGCGTCCTCAAAGGAATTGTCGAAACCATGGATGAAGACCAGGACCTCGCGACCGGGAGTGCGGGCGCTGGCGCGTTCGATGTCGGAGAAGGCGCGGGCGCGGGTCATGCGGGTCACGCGGTCGAGGGATATGTTGACGTTGTACAGATCGGAGCCATCGGGATGGCCGCCGGTGGAGCCGATAAGCAACTGGCCGAAGGACATCGCGCGCGAGCGCGATCCGCCAAAACGCGCGCCGTTTGGTCCGTTCTCCAGGGCGCGGCGGTTGGTGGCGTAGTAAAAGACGGGCCGCCGCCAATTTTGCGCGGCCAGCGGGGCCGGCGCCTGGACGGCGGGCGGTGGCGTTGGGACCGGGCCCGGGGTTTTCTCCGCGCAGGCGGCAAGCAGCAAAAGGACGGACGCCAGGGACAGGGTGCGAATGAGGGCGCGCGTATTCATGGGCGGGGGACTACACCCGGCCGCAGCCGGGGGCAAGGGGCGCGCGCGGCCGCGCCCTACTTGGGAAATTCAAAATAAATCTTCTCGCCCTTGCGCTCCACGCGCAGGACAAGACGGCGGTTCTGCTGCCCGTCGGTGTTGAGGGTGGCGTAGACGACGAGATGCGTGGCGTCCGGAGCCTCGGCTTCTATGTCGCGCGCGCCGGCGGTGGGCTTGAAGGCCAGCCCGCCGCCGGACGCGGCGATGGCCGCTCCGGTGAAGGCCTTGCCCTTGCTGTAGACGTCGATGTGGTATGTTGCGCCACGGGGACAAGGAATTTCTTGCCGGTAACCGGGGTACAGCCCCCAACGCGGCGGCGGGTCCGTGTCCCAGGTGACGTCGACGCGGTCGATGCCGGGGGCCCCGCAAGCGGCCAACGCCAACACCGAAAGCAGCATTGCCGCAATGAAAAGAACCCGTGGCTCCATGCGCATAGGCACGCCTCCGCACTGAATATCAATTTGGAATCATGATAGCAGGCTTTGTGCCAAGGGAATAGACATGGGAAGCGGAAGCCGCGGAATACGTAACTATTGCGCGGCGGGGCCGAAAACCTGCGCGCGTCGGCGCTCGCGCGTCCTTGACAGCAGAGTTCCACACAGGCACACCCCGGGCATGCGCGCCCGTTTGACAATCGTCGCCGTTCTCTCAGCTATTTTGCTGTGCTTCTGCGCAACGGCGACGATTCTCTGCGCCCCCACGCGCGCCCATGCGGAGAACGAGGCAGCCGGGACGCGTGGAGACGCCACGCCGGACGCCGCCGCTTCGAACCGGCCCCAAACCGCCAGCACGCTCATCCTCACTGAGGAAAACGACTTTTTCGCCGGCACGGACGAGCATTACACCAACGGCATCAAGCTGGCCTGGGTCTCGGGCGATTTGCTGCGCTACGCCGAGGACGACCGCCTGCCCGCCTTTGTGCTGCCGTATTTGCGGGCGCTGCCCTTTGTGAACGATCCCGGGCAGCAGTACAATGTGGCCCTGGCGCTGGGCCAAAACATGTACACGCCGCAAAACACCGCGACCACGGCCTACCAGCCCCAGGACCGGCCCTACGCCGGGTGGACGTACATGTCGCTTGCGCTGCACGCCAAAACGCCCACGCAGCTCGACACGTTCGAGACCACGCTGGGCATGGTCGGCCCCTCGGCCCGCGCGGGCGAGACACAGAACAACTACCACGTGCTTATGGGCTTCAAAAAGGCCAACGGCTGGAAACATCAGATTCACGACGAGCCGGGGCTCATGCTCTCGTGGCAGCGCACGCTGCGGCTGGCTCGCCAGGATTTTGGACGCGACGTGGCCTGGGATTTTTTGCCGCGCTTCGGGGCCACGGCGGGCAATGTGCTCACACAAGCGAACGTGGGGTTTGAAACGCGCCTGGGCTACAAGCTGCCGTGGGACTTCGGCACCTCGCTCATCAGTCCGGGCGGAGGCGTCTCCGCCCCGGCGGACAAAAGCGACCCGCGCCTGCACGAGGAGCCGGCCTTCGGCGTGCATGTCTTTGCCGGGGCAGAGGGCCGCGCCGTGGCGCGCAACATCTTTCTGGACGGCAACACCTGGGAAACCAGCCCCAGCGTGACGAAAAAGAACTTCGTCGGGGACCTTTCGGCGGGCATAGGACTGGTGATGGGCGCCACTAAACTGACATACACCCACGTTTACAGGACGGAGGAGTACGACGGACAGAAGGGCCCGCAAATGTTCGGGTCCATCAGTCTCTCGGTGACGTTCTAACGGGCTGTGTTGAGCCGTAAAGCCGCAGGACTAGACCTGCGGGACCTCGCCCTGGGGCGCCGGCTCGGCCGCGCCCTCGGCGCCGTTCCCGGCATCCTCGGAGGAGCTTCCGCCACGCTGGGCGTTCTCCTGCTTGCGGCGCAGCTTCTCTTCCTTCTTCTTCTTCTTTGCCAGTTCCTTGGCGCGCTTTTCGTACTGATAGTTCGGTTTTGCCACGGGCCTTCCTTTGCGTAGGGATTTTTAGTTACAACGCGCAGAGCGTCTTGGAGTTGGACCCTACCTCTTCCACGCGCCTCTGGCAACGCCTTTGCCCGGCACGCATTTCAGCCCCGGAGCCCGGGGCTCGCCAGCCCCTGTCAACCGGCCAAAAACGCCCTTTCCCCGGCCAAAGCCCGGGCGGTTTTGTCCCGGCTCAAAAACTCATGCTATACTTTGCGGCGAAAAAAAGACGAGCTCCAGGATTCCCTGGAGCTCGTCAAAGGTGCTTGCGGCTACGGAACCGCCGTCAGGTCACAAGACCCGGCAGACATTTCCGCAAAAGCGGCTGATATTACTCGGCCGTCTTGTCGGCAGCAGCGGCGGCGGCCTTCTTGGGGGCCTTCTTGGCCTTCTTGGGGGCCTTCTTGGGGGCCTTCTTGACGGGGGCGGCGGTCTCGACGGCCGGCTTGTCGGTCGGGGCGGCGGCGTCAGCGGCGAAGGAAACACCAGCGAAGGCAAGAACCAGAGACATGGCGATAAGAGCTTTCTTCATGACTTCATCTCCTTAAGGTGCAGACAATGAGGGTGTTCATCGGGAAGGCCCATCCCTCCCACGAATTCAAGCTTGTACCACTGCGCCAAAAGAGTGCAAGACAAATATATTCTTTGTTGTCAGCATGTTGTGATATTTCTCTAGATTTTTTTTCAAACGTTTCAAATACGTGCGTTCGACCGGGCGCAAGGAGGGTGCATGAATCCGCTACAGGCGCAGGTGTTCCGGCAGGTATTGCGGCAAACCCGCTGTCTTCGCGCCGCCGCGCGGGCGGCCGCGCACATGGCGCCGGGTATACGCTTGACGCCGCCTTTGGAGCGCCGCAAAACGTCTTCCCCTGGGGCATCCGCCCAGCGGGCATCCGCCCAAGGGGCACCGTCGCCCATCACTGGCGGCGAGGATTTGGACCGCGCCGCCGAAGCCCTGGAGAGCGAGGCCGTGCGCCGCGCCCTCTCCGGCGTGGCCGTGCCTGTCTTCCACCAGGGACGCGAGTGCGGCAGCACGGTCAAGCATTCGGACCAGCTGCTCATGTTTCTGCTCAAAACCCTGCGCCCGGAACGCTATGGCGCGACGCGCGAGGAGACGCGGGCGGCAAGGCCCGTAGTGCTCGACATTGATCTTTCCGCAGGGGCGACGCCCGAGGGCGAAAACGATGAGGAAGCCGGCGGGGATTAGGCGCGGTTATTTGCGCGTGTAGCGCTCAATCTGCTGCTTGTACTCGCCGATGCCGTCGGCGATGCCGTCCGCAAGACGGCGAAGATAGGTGTTGTTCTTAAGACGCGCGGCCTCGGTCTTGTTGGTGATGTAGCCCATCTCCACCAGCACCGAAGGCATTTTGGCCCCCATGAGCACGTAAAACGGGGCTTCGCGATTGCCGTGGTCGGTTACGGTCCAGCTCCCGCGCAGCGAGGCCAGACTTTGCCGCTGCACGCCGCGCGCCAAGTCCACGCTCTCCTTGATCTTGGAGGTCAGCATCAGGTCGGTCAGAATCATTTGCAGATCGCTGATGTTCTTGTCGGTGACGGCGTTCTCGCGCGCGGCCACACGCACGGCGTCGGGCGTGCGGGCCAGGTTCAGGCTGTACGTCTCCAGCCCGTGGATGCCGGGATCGGTGTTGGCGTTGCAGTGCACGGAGATGAACAGATCGGCCTTCTTGGCGTTGGCCAGGGCGGTGCGCTCCTCCAGGGCCAAAAAGTCGTCGGTGGTGCGCGTGTAGAGCACGCGATACCCGCGCTGCTTGAGCTCCTTACCCAGAATGAAGGCCATGCGCAGGGTCACGTCCTTTTCCTGCAGGCCGTTGCCGCGCGCGCCGGGATCCTTGCCGCCGTGCCCGGCGTCGATCATGATGGTGCGCACGGAAAGCCCCAGCTGCTCCACAAGGTCCGCGGCGAACTTTTTACGGTTGCTGCCCCTGGGCAGGGTGTATGGCGGGGGGGGGTCGTCCTGCGCCGGCGCCGGCGTGGCGGCCTTGGCCGCGGCGGTGCTGAAGGCGTCGATCACAATGCGGAAGGGCGCGTCCAGGGCGGTGACGCGGTAGTCTTTGAGTTCGTTGAAGTCCATGACCACGCGGGTGGCGTCCGGCTCCTTGGGGGCAACGCGGATGCGCCGCAGGATGCCGCCGGTCACCTTCACGTCGTCATCAACGCCGGGACGCGGGTGCGCGCCCAGCAGATCAATATAAATACGCCCGGCCTTGCCGACCTTGCCGCTCTTGTGCTCCAGAATCTGGTACCGGTACTTCACGCGGGAGTCGAGGTCGAGCACCACCCGGGCCGAGGGGCCGGTGTTTTTCTGCCGCACATCCAGCAACACGGGCTTGTCGTCCGCCGCGCGCGGCGCATCGGCCTGCGCATCGGGCGGAGCCGTCGGGGCGCTTTTCTTGCCGTCGGACGCGCTTTTGGGAATGCGCCGCAACAGCTTGGCCGCCGTGGCGGCATGACGCGAGCGCGGATAGTTGTGCTGAATGGCCGCGAAATCCGCCTGCGCGCCGTCGTAGTCGGCCAGGCGCTCCAGACGGATGGTGCCCCGGTGTAGCAGCGCGTCCGGGGCGAGCGAATATTTTGGAAAACGCTCCACGCAGGCGCCGAAGGTGTCCGCGGCCTTGGCCCAATCGGCCTGCCTGCCGCCGCGACGGGCGATTTCCTGTTGGGTGCGCGCCAGAAAAAATGTGGCCTTGGCTCCGTTGAGGCCGTCGGGCCTGGCGTTTCTGGCCCGCTCCAGCTCGGCCTCAACCTTGCGCAGGGCGGCCACGCTGGTGTCCTTACGCGTCAGCAGGGTCTGCAAACGGCGCACCGGCGCATCGGCCGGATTATCAACGGTTTTGGCGCGGGCGGCCAGACCGGGGCCGGGGAGCAGCAGGCACAGCGCCAGCACCACCAGCGGCAGGACCGCAAAGGCCCCCCCCACCGTGCGCCGTGCGCATTCGTGCTCCGCTTTCGCCATGTTCCTCCGGCAGGAAGCGGCAATTGGCGCGCACTCCTGGCCGGGAGCATCATTGCCGGGAATCTATAAAAAGTCCAGAGTTATTCCACCCCCTTCTCCGACTGGAACTATGCGCCGCCGCCCTTGACCCATGCGGGGGCAGGAGGCTACCAACCGGCCATGCGCATCCCCGAACTGCTCCTGCCCAGCGGCGACATGGAATCTTTGGAAACCGCCCTGCTCTATGGCGCAAGCGCCGTATACCTCGGCGCGGACGGCCCCAATCTGCGCGCCGGAGCCGCCGGATTCGCCGGCGAGGGCCTGCCGCGAGCCACTGCGCTGGCGCGCGCGCATGGCGTGCGCGTTTACGTCTGCCTCAACGCCAGCCCGCGCGAACAGGATCTGCCCCTGGTGCGCCAAGGGCTGGAGCAGGCCGTGGAGGCCAAGGCCGACGGCCTCATCGTGGCCGATGCCGGCGTGGCGCGCCTGGCGATCAAACACGCGCCCGGCCTGCCCATCCACGTGAGCACGCAGGCCAATACCCGCAACAGCGAGGGGCTGGCCTTCTGGCGCGACCTGGGCGCCACCCGCGCCAACCTCGCGCGCGAGTGCGCCGCCGGGGAGATTGCGGCGCTCGCACGGGCGCGCGATGAACGCCTGCCCGGCTTCGAGCTGGAGGTCTTCGCCCACGGGGCGCAGTGCATGGCGCTCTCGGGACGCTGCGCGCTTTCCGTGCACATGGTGGACCGCAAGCCCGGCCAGGCCGGACGCACCGCCTGCATGGGCGCGTGCGCGCATCCCTGCCGCTACGAATACCGCCTGCGGGCCGTTGTGGAGGAGAAAAAGCGCGCCGGCGACGACGCCTGGGAAGTGCTGGAGCAGTGGACCGACACGCCCGGCGCCCCCGGCGAGGCTCCCTGGACCCAGTTTTTCGCCCCGCAGGACCTGTGCCTGCTGTGGCACGCCCCCTGGCTGGCGCGCCTGGGCGTGGACGCCCTTAAAATCGAGGGCCGCACGCGTAGCTCCGCCTATCTCGCCGTGGTGGCCGATGCCTGGCGCTACGCCCTGACCTCGTTGGCGAGCGGCGGCTTCCGCCCGCGCGAGGCGCTGGCCGAACTGCGCCACGCCGCCACGCGCCCCCTCACCCCCGGGCTTTTCGGCCCGGACGCCCGGCGCGAGATTCCCGGCCTGGACCGCAACGCCCCACGACGCCTGCCCATGCTGCGCGTGCTCTCCGCCGCGCGCGCCGACGGCTCGGCCTGGAACGTGGAGCTCAAGGGCGGCCTCGACGCCACGCGGACCGAGGGACTCACGCTTATTCTGCCGGGGCTTGCCCGCCCCGTGCTGCCGCCGGGCTCCTTCCGCCTGGAGCAGGGACCGGATTCCTCCCTGCCCGGCCTGCCCGTCACCCAGGGGCACCCCGGCATGCGGCTCGTCCTGCACGCCGAACACCCCGGCCTGCGCCCCGGCGTCTTCGCCCGCTAGAACAATTCCCGCGCGCCCCCTTGGCAACCGCCCCGCCGCTGGTGTAGGCTTGGCGCAAAGGGAGGATCATATGGCTGGCACAGTGACGATTGAAGAAGACGAGTGCATCGGCTGCGAAACCTGCTGCGAACTCGTGCCCGGCGTGTTTCAGTTCGACGCCGACGCTGGCAAGGCCAAAGTTGTGAACCCCACCGGAGCCTCCGCCGACGAAATCCAGGGCGCCATCGACGCCTGCCCGGCGTCGTGCATTTCCTGGAAGTAAGCCGCCTGCCCGGCGGCGTGCATTTTCTGGAAGTGGGCCTGTCCGGCGACGCGCTTTTGCAAAAAACAGCCGTCTAGCCGCGCGCCCCGGCCAGGCGCTCCAGCGCCTCGGGATCCAGCAGACGAACCCGCACGCCGCTGGTCTCGATGATTCCTTGATCCGCAAGCTTTTTCAGCGCTCGCGACAGGGTCTCCGGTATGGTCCCCAGGTATGCAGCGATCTGCCCCTTGGGCAGGTCGAGAATCAGCTCATCCGTGTTCTGCGCGGCGCGCAGCAGCAGCAAATAGCCCGCCAGACGCTCCGGCACCTCCTGCAGGCTCAGCTGAGCAATCTGCGTCACAAACCCGCGCAAACGACCGGACAACAGCGCCAGCATTCCCAGCGCCAGCTCCGGGTCGCGCCGCAACACCTCCACAAACTCACGGCGCGGTATGCTCGCCAGCACGCTCTCCTCCAACGCCTGCGCATTGGCCGGATAGGTCTTGCCCTCGAACACCGGCACTTCCGCAAAGGCATTTCCGGGGCCAAACACATGCAGAATCTGCTCCTTGCCCGAGGGCGCGGCCCGGTAGACCCGCACCTTGCCCGACAGCACGGCGAAAAAGTGCGTGCCCGGCCCGCCCGCCTCAAACAGGATATCCCCCGCGCCAACCCGCTTCAGCAGCGTTATCGACGCCAAAGTCCTCAACTGCGCCTCCGGCAGGCCCGCAAACAGCGCAACGCCCGAGAGCGCCTTCACCTTCTTGCCCTTCTCCATTGCGCCTCTCCTTGCGTTCATACTGCGGCAAAGATAGCCGAGGCCGCCCGTGGCGGCAAGACCGGGGCGGCGCGGCCGGCATTCGCGCCCATCACTCCCCGCCCTCCGCGGCCTCGGGCTCCGGCCCGGAAACATACTCCAGCAGGTCGCCCGGCTGGCAGTTGAGTTCGCGGCAAATTGCCGCCAGGGTGGAGAAACGAATGGCCCTGGCCCGGCCGGTCTTCAAAATGGACAGATTCTGCGCGGTGATGCCGATGGCCGCCGCCAAATCCTTGGAGGCCGTTTTGCGCCGGGCGAGCATCACATCCAAATTCACGATGATGGGCATGTGCGCTCCTTGCGCCTGTGGTCAGATAACCAGTTCCTGCTCTTCCTTGAGCTTTCGCGCCTCGTCCATCACCCAGGAGGCCAGGATGATCACCACGCCGGTTACGGTCTCGGCAAGGGTGGCGCTGTCCAGCCCAATCGTGACAACATGCCGGCCCGGAGGATTGCCCATGGTCAAAATAAGGCTGGCCAAGCTGCCATGCAGCACTTGCATCCCCTGCGCCACAAGCACCGCCCAGCCCAGGCGGCGCAACAACCGCACCGTGGCCGCGCTGAACATCTCGCCCTTGCCGAAGCGGCCGAACAGCCCGGCCAGGCAGGCGAAGCCATACATGGCCGCCGCACCGGGCAGCATGGAGGAGCAAAAGCCCAAAAGCTTCATGGCCAGGGTGGCCGGCCCGGCCATGAACGGCGGCTCCCCCCAGCTTAACCCGAAGATGGAGCTGAAATTGAGCGGAGGCGTGGCCATTATCCGCTCAAAAAAAGCCCAGCCCACGGCATGCAGCACCGGAACCGACACCATGCCCGCCAGAAACAGAACCCGAAGCCGGGAACTCAACCGTTGGATTTTGTCCATGACACGCTCCTTGCCAGAATGTCTGCACAAACGCTTCCACCAATTATTACTGTTTATCAATCATTTTTTACCTCTATTCGAAGAAACCGCTCCATGGGCAAACCTGACCCAAGTCAAGGCGCGGGCGGCCCGTTTATGGCATACACCGGCCATGCCGACAAAGGAGAACAAGCCATGCCGCCGTTGATGCTCGTTGTGGCCGTGCTGGGGCACCTGCTGCTTGCCGCCCACGCCCTGCGCCGGGGAGACTGGCCGCTATGCGCGGCGCTGGCGCTGCTGCCGCTCTCGCTGCTGACGCGTCGGGCCTCGGCGCGGCTGGTGTGCGCGGCGGCCCTTGTCGTCGGCGCGGGCTGGTGGGCGGACGCGGCCATGGAGTTGGCGCGGCAGCGCGTGGCCTTCGGGGAACCCTGGACGCGGCTGACGCTGATTCTGAGCGCGGTGTGCCTGCTCAGCCTCTCGGGCGGACTGTGGCTGTTGGGCGCGCGGGCGCGGGCGATTTTCTCGCGCGCGCAGGAGGCCGCCCGTACGGAAACGGCGGCGTTCCTTCTGACCGGCGCGTTGCTGGCCGTGGCGCGGGCCAAGGCGGCCGTGCCGGTGCTTCTGGCCGACCGTTTCCTGCCCGGCTCCGGCTGGCTGGAACTGCTGATGCTGGCCGCGTACGCGGCGTGGCTGGCCGGGCGCTTTCTCGACCCGCAGGGCCACCGGCGGCTGCGGCCGCGCGTCTGGGCGCTGTTCTCCGCAGTGTTCTTCGCCCAACTGGCGCTGGGCTTGTCCGGGCTCACGGATCTGCTGATGACCGGGCGGCTGCACCTGCCGGTGCCCGCGCTTATCGCGGCCGGCCCCATCTATCGGGGCGGCGGCCTGTTCATGCCCATTCTGTTCGGCGTCGCCGCGCTGCTCCTGGGCCCGGCCTGGTGCAGCCACCTGTGCTACATCGGTGCATGGGACGACGTCGCCTCCCGCCAGGGCCCCACGCCGCCGCGCCAACTCTCCAGACGCTGGATCATCGGCGGCAGGCTCGCCACCCTCGTCATCGCCTGCGGCGGGGCGCTCATTCTCCGCCTCACCGGCGCGCCTCTGGCCCTGGCCGTGGCCCTGGCCTCCATCCTCGGCCTCATCGGCGTCGGCGTCATGCTGCTCGCCTCACGGCGGATGGGCGCCATGGTCCACTGCACGGCCTTCTGCCCCATGGGGCTCGTGGGCAACATTCTCGGACGCCTCTCCCCCTGGCGCATGCGCATGCGCCAGGACCGCTGCACCCGCTGCGGCGTGTGCGCCCGCGCCTGCCGCTATGGCGCGCTTACCCCCCTGGATATCGCAGCGGCCCGTCCCGGTCTCTCCTGCACCCTCTGCGGCGACTGTGTCTGCGCCTGCCCGCACGACGCCCTGCACTACCGCCTGCCCGGCCTGCCGCCCGCCACGGCGCGCGCCGCCTTCGTCACCCTTGCCGCCGTGCTGCACGCCGTGTTTCTGGGCGTGGCCAGAATTTGAGCCGCAGGGGAGGGAAAGGAGATGGAGGAAGATGGAGAAAATAGTTTTTGGGGGGCATGATGCCCCCCAAGCCCCCTCGTGCAAGCGAAAGGTCCCCGGCGCGCATGCG
>MNUQ01000073.1 GCA_001871085.1 Desulfovibrionaceae bacterium CG1_02_65_16 | reverse complement strand
GGCGCGAGGAACGGTCCATAAGACCTTCTCCTTTCCTCTGGCGCGACAGCCACTTAAAAACAGTGCGCACGGACACTCCCAAGGCAAAAGCCACGCCTCTCGGGGTCTCTCCGGCAGCAACCCGGCGCACCAACTCCTCTCGACGAACGACTGTCAATCTGGCATTTCTATGGATGTTCACTCGGTCCTCCCTCGGCAATCGAGTTGTTGCAAACCCAATTTGACCGATTCGGGCCGAGTGAACAACCTCCTATAACTTCACAGCTAGGTCCTTCGGCCCCTTCGGGCCCTTCGGGCCGTTCACACCATTCAGGCCATTCGGCCCATCTGGACCATCCGGCCCCTTCGGACCATCCTGGGCGCGCAGGCCGGGCCGCCCCCTCGTCGGGGCATGGCCCCACGGCTCCCCCTACGACACGCGGATGGCCTCGGTGACGGACTCCACGTTGCGGATCTTGTCGAGCACCCCATAGAGCTGCGTCAGGTTCGTCACCTCCACCGTGAACTCCATCACCGCGTTGCCATCCACGTTGGACTGGAAAGTGCCGGCGTCGATGTTCACGTCGTCGATGGTGAGCAGGCTCGTGACTTGCGAGAGCGCACCCTTGAAGTTGCGGCATACAATGCGGATCTTGGCCGGATAGGGTTTGTCCTCCACGCCGTCCCAGGCCACGGAGACGAAACGCTCGGTCTCCAGCTCCTTCAGGTTCGGGCAATTCGCCGCATGGATGGTGACGCCGCGCCCACGCGAGATGTAGCCCACGATGGGCTCGCCCGGCAGCGGGTTGCAGCAGCTGGCGAAGCGCACCAGCACGTCGTCCACGCCGGTGATGCGGATGCCCTCGCCCTTCTTGGTCTTGGCGGCCTCCGACGGAGACGGGGCGGGCTCCTGGGCCTTGGGCTTCGGCTCCTCCACGGGCTTTTCGCCCACATGGAGCATGCCGTAGAGCCGTTGCAGCAGCTTGCGCGGCGTTATGCGCGCATAGCCCACCTGGGAAAGCAGCTCGTCCACGCTGGGGAAGGAGAGCTCCTCCGCGATCTTGATGAGGAACCCGTCCTTGGCGGCCTTGGCCACGTTGATGCCGAGCTTGCGGCCCTCTTTCTCCAGCATCTCCTTGGCCAGGCTGATGGCGCGGGCGCGCTCCTCGGTGCGGATGTACTGCTTGATGCGCGTTCTGGCCCGCGCGGTCTTGACGTATTTGAGCCAGTCGCGGCTGGGATTTCTATGGGCGTCGGTGATGACCTCCACGCGATCGCCGTTTTTCAGCGGCGTATCCAGCGTGACCAGCCGGCCGTTGACCTTGGCTCCTGCGCAGTGGTCGCCCACCTTGGAGTGGATGGTGTAGGCGAAGTCCACGGGCGTGGCGCCCTCGGGCAGCTCCTTGATGTCGCCCCGGGGGGTGAAGACGTACACCTCGTCCTGGAACAGGTCGAAGCGCAGACTCGCCATGAACTCGCGCGGGTCCTTGAGGTCGCGCTGCCAGTCCAGAATCTGGCGCAGCCAGGTGAAGCGCTCGGCGTCGCGATTGCTGCCCTTCTTGCCGCGCTCCTTGTACTGCCAGTGGGCGGCCACGCCGTACTCGGCCACGCGGTTCATCTCCTCGGTGCGGATCTGTATCTCAATGCGCTCCCCGTCGGGTCCGATGACCGTGGTGTGGAGGCTTTGATACATGTTGGCCTTGGGAATGGAGATGTAGTCCTTAAAGCGCCCGGTCACCGGCTTCCAGATGGAGTGGATAAGGCCGAGCACGGCGTAGCAGTCCTTCAGGCTGGTGACGATGATGCGGAAGGCGATGAGGTCGAAGATCTGGTCGAGCCCCAGGTTCTGCTGCTGCATCTTGGCGTAGATGCTGTACTTGTGCTTGGTGCGCCCGGCCACGCGGGCCTTGATGCTGTTTTCCTCAAGCATCTTGTTGATGAGCCCGATGACCTTCTCAATGTAGTCGTTGCCGGAGGTGTGGTGCGCGGCCACGCCCTGGTCTATCTGCTCGTACACATCGGGCTTGGTGTACTTGAGACACAAGTCCTCAAGCTCAACCTTGGTGCGGTGCAGGCCCAGCCGGTTGGCCAGGGGGGCGTAAATGTCCAGCGTCTCCTGGCTGATGAGCCGCTGCTTGACGGAGTTCTGAAAGCCCAGCGTGCGCATGTTGTGCAGGCGGTCGGCCAGCTTCACCATCAGCACGCGGATGTCCTCGGCCATGGCGAGAATCATCTTGCGGATGTTCTCGGCCTGGGCCACGGCCTTGGACTCGAACTGCATCTTGCTGATTTTCGTCATGCCGTCGACGATGTCGGCGACCTCCTCGCCGAAAAGCTCCTCAATCTCGTCGATGGTGGCCTTGGTGTCCTCCACCGTGTCGTGCAGAAGCCCCGCGGCCACGGTGGCCTCGTCAAGCTGCATGTCGGCCAGCACCTTGGCCACGCTCATGGGGTGCGAGAGGTAGGGCTCGCCGGAAAGGCGCGTCTGGCCGGCGTGGGCCTCGGCCGCAAAAATGTACGCCTTCTGGATGAGCTCCAGGTCGGGCTTTTCCATGTAGCTCGCGACCTTGTCGGTAATCTCGTTGATGCGGATCATTATTGCGTCAGCTCCGGGCCCTGGCTCGTCTTGGGGATCCACCAGCGGATGAAATTATAGTCGATGCCGGCGGGGGCGGGCTCTATGCCCTGCACCCGGGCGTGCACCATGGGCAGGGCCATGGGCACATATAAAAAGCAGTAAGGCTGGTCGCGGTGCAGCAGCTCCTGGATGCGGTCGTAGATGGGCTTGCGCCGCTTCTGGTCCAGCAGGCGCCGGCCGCGCTCCAAAAGATCGTCCAGCTCCGGGTTCTTGTAGGAAACGAAATTGAGCCCCCCGGGTTTGGCTTTGGAGGAATGCCACACGTCATAAATGTCCGGGTCCGGGGTGATGGTCCAGCCGAGCAGAAGCGCGTCGAAACGGCCCTTGTCCACAAACTCCTTGATGAAGGCGGCCCACTCCACCGTGCGTATCTCCACCCGTATGCCCAGGTCCTTGAGGCGGCTTTGGATGATGATGGCCGCCTTGATGCGCTGGCTGTTGCCCTGGTTGGTGAGAATGGTGAAGGCGAAGGGCCTGCCGTCCGCGTCCGTCAGCGGGGCGTCCGGCTTTTTGCGGGTCCAGCCGGCCTCGGCCAACAGCCGCCTGGACAAGGCGGGGTCGAACTCGTTGGCGGGAATTCTGGCGTCATACGCCCAGGTGCCGGGCTTGTAGGGCACGCCCGTGGCCATGCCCAGGCCCATGAGCACCCCGCGCACTATCTCGTCCTTGTCGATGGCGTGGTTGATGGCCTGGCGCACGCGCACATCGGCGAAAAGCCGGCTCTTGAGGTTAAAGGCCAGATAGGTGTAGGCGGCTGCCACGTACTTGAACTTGCGATACTCTTTGGCCCAGTCCTGGCCTTCGGTCTGGTACAGATACTGCTGGGGCGAAAGGCCGATTTCGTCGAGGTTGCCGCTTTTGAGCTCCATGAACTGCGTGGACTGGTCGGGAATGATGCGCATGACCACCTCGTCGATGTACGGGCGGCCCTCGAAGTAGTCCGGGTTGGCGGCCAGCACCAGCCGGTCGCCGGTGGTCCAGCTCTTGAGCACGTAGGGGCCTGCGCCCACTGGCTGGCGCGCCAGCGGGGTTTTGAGCAGGTCCTGGCCCTCCAGCAGGTGCCGGGGCAGAATGGCGCTGGCCCAGGTGACCAGCGCCCGGGCGAAGGGTTTATCGTAGCGCACCTCGAAGCTGTAGTCGTCGAGCAGCTTGAAAGACTTCACGGCCAGAAAGTCCTCGGCGTAGGCCGTGGGCGTGTTCTGGTCGATCATGAGCTTGTAGGTGAACTCCACGTCGCGCGCGGTGAGGGGGACGCCGTCGGTCCAGCGGATGTCGCGCCGGAGGTGGAAGCGCAGCAGCCGGCCGTCCTCCAGCACCTCATAGGACTGCGCAGCCTGGGGGACCAGGCTGATATTCTTATCAAACTTGAGCAGCCCCACGTAGAGGAGGTCCGCGATCTCGTGGGAGGAGGAGTCGGAGGCCAGCGGGGGAATGAGGTTGCTCGGCTCGCCTATGGTGGCCTGCACAAACCTGCCGCCGTATTCCGGCGTGCCGGAAGCGGCGGACGCGGCCGTTTTGGCGGCGGACGCCGGGCGAGAGGCGTCGCCCCGGCCACAGGCGGCCAGGAGCACAAGCGCGCTCAGCAGTACAAGCAGGGTCGCCCGCATCATCAAATCCTCTTGCCAAAACGCTAATTTTTGCGCATACGTTCTGCGAAGAGCGCCTTGCGGAAACACTATGGCCCAGACACGGGCAAAAGCCAAGCGACCCCAGCTGTTGCGTTTGGGATGACTAAGTCGCTCCACTTATGTATGCTATAATCCCCACATTGTGGAGATTGCGCACATGTATTGACGATTACAGGGAGTTTGTGACCTCATGCCCCTTGCCGACGAAACAACGGTTCGGGAGATTCTCACCCGGTTCACCCGAGAGACCATCCCCGACTACATTATTGAGAACGCCACTGCCATCCTTGAGGCCGATGGGGTGCAGAAGCTCGACATCCAGCAACGCGACCAATTTTTGGACGTGGACGGACAGGTGCAGGGTGACGACTTCCAGCTCTACACCTCTGAGCTTAGCATCAATCTGGCCGACGGCACCATCAATTCGTATTGCAACTGCCCGGAATCATTCTCCGGCGTGTGCCGACACGTGGGTGCAACAGCGCTCAAGATGCTCAAGAGCCTCTCCAACGACAAAAAGAAGACCGACCTGCCCCGACCAAGAACAGACTGGCGGCAAACCTTCCGCGCCTTCTTCTCCACCGATCTTGAGCCGGAGCCGGGCAAGCACTATTTCGTGTTCCGCTTCTACCCCGAGCCCGGCCGGCTCCAGGTGGCCTTCGCCCGCGCGCGGCAGAACAAGAGCGGCGTGTCCGCCGTGCAGCAGGACATAACGCTGGAGCAGATCATCAAAAATCCGGATTGGTGCGAGCTTTCCCCGGGGCTGCCCAAAATCGCGGCCATGATCGCCTACCATCTGGACTACCAGGGCCACCGCGTGGAGCTGCCGGCCGGTCTGCACTCCTGGTTCTTCCGCGCCATCAAGAACGAGTATTATCTGTACCTGCGCGATTCCGACTCGCCCGTGAGCATTGAGAACAAGACCCTGCACCTCAAGCTCTCACCCCAGCTGTCCGAGGACGGCCTGGGCTTCGACATCATGCTCTCCCGTGAGGACCGGCCGCCCTTCGCCGTCCACAAGGAGGACGAAATTTTCTTTTACGGCCGCATGCCCCTGTGGGTGTTCTGGAAGGGCAGCTTCCACCCGGTGCAGACCGGACTGGACCCCGAGCTCATCCAAGAAATGGTGGAGCAGCGGCCCATTGTGCCCCATGCGGACATTTCCGAGTACCTGGACCGCGTGTGGACCAAGATCCCGGTCTCCGACCTCTACGGCCAGGAGGATTTTCTGGAGCGCATGGGCCCCATCTTCCAGCCAGCGGAATTCAACCCCAAGCTTTTCCTCGACGAAGAGGGCAGCCTGCTGGTGCTCAACATCCAGTGCGTGTACGAGACCGAGCACGGCGAGGTGACCCTGCCCGGCCCCAATCCGGATTTGCAGACCGGCAGCTACCGCTTCGCGGACAAGAGCTATCTCATCCGCCGCGCGCAGGACGAGGAGGCCGTGCTCTTCGCCGAACTCCAGCATATGGGATTCCAGCCGCGCAACAACCACACATGGTTCATGGAGCAGGAGGCGGCCATCAACTTCCTGCTCGACTTCTACCCCATGCTGGTGGAGGGCTACCGCGTCTATGGCGAGCAGAACCTGACCCGCTACAAGGTGCGCCTCGCCAAGCCCGTCATCAACGCCGAGGTCAAGAGCGACGAGGAGAACAAGTGGTTCACCCTCGACCTGACCATCCAGTACGACGACCAGAAGGTGCCCATTGAGGACATTTGGCGCGCCTGGGTGCAGAAAAAGCGCTACGTGCAGCTCAAGGACGGCTCGTACACCAGCCTGCCGGAGTCCTGGCTGCGCAAGCTGGGCCATAAGCTCAAGGCGCTGGGTTTCGACCCCGAGAAGCCGCCCCAGCGGAAGTTCCAGCAGTTCGAGGCCCCGGTGCTGGACAATCTGCTGGACGAAATGCCCGGCGCCCGCACCGACGCCTACTTTGTGAAACTGCGCGACAAGATCAGCAACTTCCAGCAGATCCGCCAGATTCCGCCGCCGCGGGGCCTCAACGCCACCCTGCGTCCGTATCAGGTCATGGGCCTGTCTTACCTGAACTTCTTGCGCGAGTATGGCTTCGGCGGCATTCTGGCCGACGAAATGGGCCTGGGCAAGACCGTGCAGACCCTGGCCTTCGTGCTCTCGCTCATCGATCGCGGCATCAAGGGCCCAAGCCTCATCGTTGTGCCCACCAGCGTGCTGCCCAACTGGGAGCGCGAGGCCGAGAAGTTCGTGCCCAGCGTGCGCCGCCTCACCATCTATGGCGCCAAGCGCGACGATTTGTTCCAGCACATCAAGGACTCGGACATCATCATCACCACCTACGCCCTGCTCCGGCGCGACCTGGAGGAGCTCTGCAAGTACAAGTACGTGGTGGTCATTCTGGACGAGGCGCAGAACATCAAGAACCCCAACACCATCACCGCGCGCAGCGTGAGAAGGCTCGACGCCGACATGCGCCTGTGCCTCTCCGGCACGCCCATTGAGAACAACCTCTTCGAGCTGTGGAGCCTGTTCGAATTCCTCATGCCCGGCTTCCTCGGCTCGCAGCACGCCTTCCAGCGCGGCATCGTCAAGCCCATCAAGGACGCCGATGAGGAAACGCTCAACTACCTGCGTTCACGCGTCAAGCCGTTCATTCTGCGGCGCACCAAAAGCGAGGTCGCCAAGGACCTGCCGCCCAAGATAGAAACCACGCACTACTGCGAGCTGGCCGACGAGCAGCGCGACCTCTACGGCGCGCTGGCCGCCAAGCTCAAGGAGCAGGTGCTGCGCGACGTGGACGAGAAGGGCCTGGCCAAGAGCCAGATGTCCATCCTCGACGCGCTCTTGAAGCTGCGGCAAATCTGCTGCCACCCGCGCCTCTTGAAGCTGGACATCCCTGGCATCAACACCAACCTGCCCTCGGGCAAGTTCGACGCCTTCAAGGACTTGGTGACGGATATCGTGGAGGGCGGGCACAAGGTGCTGGTGTTCTCGCAGTTCGTGCAAATGCTGCACATCATCCGCTCCTGGCTGCAAATACGAGAGGTGCCCTTCGCCTACCTCGACGGCTCCAGCAAGGACCGCTTTGAGCAGGTGGACCGCTTCAACGATTCGCCGGAGATCCCCATCTTCCTCATTTCGTTGAAGGCTGGCGGCACCGGGCTGAACTTGACGTCGGCCGACTACGTCATACACTATGACCCGTGGTGGAACCCGGCGGTGGAGAATCAGGCCACGGACCGCACCCACCGCATCGGCCAGAAGCGGCAGGTGTTCGCCTACAAGATGATCTGTCAGAACACGGTGGAGGAAAAGATCCTGAAGCTGCAGGAGATGAAGAAGGACGTCGCCGAGGCCATCATCCCCGGTCAGTCGGCCTTCAAGTCGCTCACGCGCGACGATCTGGAAATGCTCTTCGAGGTCTAGCCCCACGGGGATCCGCACGCTTTGATGAATACACTGACCTTTCCGCTCATCCGGCTCTTCGACCGCATCCAGGCCTTCGCGGAGTCCGAATGGGCGCACAAGCTCGTCGGCCAGGGCCTGGTGCTGTTTTTCCTGTCCTCGCTGGCGCTCATTGAGCTGAACAGCCTGGGCTGGCTGCCGGACGGACTGGCCCAAAACGTCTCGCTCAACCGCTTCGACGCCGTCACCCAAACCTTTACGCTGGTGCTGGTGCTGGAGGTTGTGGAGCTGGTGTTCTCACTGCCGCGCTCCACCTCGCGTTCGGTGGGCAAACAGTTCGAGATCCTGGCGCTCATCCTCCTGCGCGACGCCTTCAAGGAGCTGACGCATTTGCCCGTGCCCATCGCCCTTACCGGCCACAACGATGTGCTGATGAATCTGGCCATGGACGGCGCGGGCGCGCTGGTCGTTTTTGTGCTGCTTGGCGCGTACAAATACGCACAACGCTGCGCGCCCCGGCACTGGGCGCCCACCATTCTTGCCAAGTTCATCACCGCCAAAAAGCTGGTGGCGCTGTTCGTGCTCTTCGCCTTTCTGTTCATGGGCGCGTACGACGCACTGCTGCTGCTGCGCGGCGAGCCCACCTTCGACATCTTCCACGACTTCTACACCCTGCTCATCTTCACGGATATTCTCATCGTGCTCATTGCCCAGCGGTACATGCCGGAGTTCCACGCAATCTTCCGCAACTCCGGGTTTGCGCTGTCCACGGTGTTCATCCGCATGGCCCTCACGGCGGACCCAATGCTCGCCGCCATCATGGGCGTTGGGGCCATGGTCTTCGCCGTGGGCCTCACCTACGCCTCCAACCGGTTTTACGCCATTACCCAAACAGGTGGCCCATGTCTGCTTCCGGATTCTCAAAAGTAGGCGCCAGCGCCAAGAAGCGCCTGTACGGCCCGCGCGCCGCGCTGGTGTGCGGCTATGCGGCAGCCGAGCAGGCCACACTCCTCGACATGCTCGCGCGCTTCCACATGGCCGATATTCCAGTGGTCTTCGCCACCGGCGCGGACATGGACCAGACCGTGGGTCAGGCGCTTGCGGCCACGCCCAGGCACGGACGCGGGGAGGACAGCCCGCTGCCGCGCGCCATGGTGCTCGCGGGCATTACAGAAAAGGAGCTCTCCACCATTATGGCCGCGTGGAAGCATCTGGGCCTGCCGCGCCAGAACTGGGCCACGCTGACGCCCACCTCCGAGGGCTGGCCGCTCAGCGACCTGCTGACCGAGCTGGACCTGGAGCGCGTGGCGCTCACCAACCGCGACTGATCCCGCAACGCTCTTCCCTGCCCTCTCCGCCCCCGCATCAACTGGGCCGGACGCCCGGACGCTGCCCTCCGCAGCGACCTGCGCTCCCTCAATGCCGTGTTGCCCTAATCGAAGCATAGGTTATCGTCGATACTGTTGTCATAGGGTATCCGAGCTGATAATGTCTGAGAATCAATAACTCACCGCCGACAGCACGTGTTTGACATGAGCGGCGGCAAGGACATGGGGGGATTCTCATGAAGGCAGGAATGCGAGCAAAACTGCTCATCCCAACTGTCGCGGCTGTCGTCATCAGCATGGGGCTAGCCAGTTTCCTCTCCTCTCGGCGGGCCTCGCAGGAACTCTGGACCGAGCTGCTGAACTCCTCAAAAGTCATTGCCGGAAACCTGACGAGCAACGCGGGCACCTTCGCCAGCGGCGTACGCCGGGCCGTGGTGCTGCAAGCCAGCAACGACAAAATCGTGCACGCGCTGACCGCCCCCAGCCCGGAGAACATACAGGCCGCCCACGAGGCGCTCACCGTTCTGGTCAAGTTCGACACATCCATCCAGGGCGCCAACGTCCTCAACCTCAAGGGCGACGTCGTTGCCAGCAGCGTGGCCAATACCACAGGCAACTTCGCCGACCGCGACTATTTCAAGCACGCCTTGGGCGGCGAGGCGAACATATCCGATCCTCTGCTGAGCCGCGTGACCAACAAGCCCGTGTGCATCATCGCCACACCGGTCAAGGCCGAGGGCAAAATCGTCGGCGTCATCTATGCGCGCGTGGACCTGGGCCGCTTCTCCGACGACGTCGTCATTCCCGTGAAGGTTGGCGCCAGCGGCTACGCCTACATGGCCAGCCGCTCGGGCGTGGTTTTCAGCCATCCGGACAAGGAGAAGATCCTCAAACTCAAGCTCGCGGATCTCGATTGGGCCAAGCCGCTGATGACAGGCGATTCCGGCGTGGCGTCCTACACCGAAGCCGGCGTGAGCAAATCCGCCATCTACGCCCGCGACCCGGCCACCGGCTGGCTCGCCATCATCACCGTAAGCAGCGACGACATCGCCAAAGCCGCCTCACATGTCCGCCTGGCCAGCGCGCTTTCCGGAGCTCTCGGCATCATCCTCGTCTGCCTGGCCGTGGTGCTCATCCTCAACTTCGTCCTGCGCGACCTGGGCACCTGCGTGCAGTTTTCCGAGGGTGTGGCCGCCGGCAAGCTGGAGCACAATCTTGAGCTCAAGCGCGACGACGAGCTGGGCCGCCTGGCCGACTCCCTGCGCAAGATGGTGGGCAGCCTGCGCGAAATGATCGGCACGGCACGACAAAAGACCCAGGAGGCCGAGCAGCTGACCAGCCTAGCCCAAAAGGCCACCGCCGAGGCGGAGCAGGCCAAGACCGAGGCCGAGCACGCCAAGCGCGCCGGCATGCTTCACGCCGCCGAACAGCTGGCCAGCATTGTCGAGGTCGTCACCTCCGCCTCCACCGAACTTTCGGCGCAAATCGAGGAATCGAGCCGCGGCGCGGAGAACCAGGCCGCCCGCGTGAGCGAAACCGCCACCGCCATGGAGGAAATGACCGCGACAGTCGTCGAGGTGGCCAAGAGCGCTGGTCAGGCCGCCGAAACCGCCGGCTCCGCGCGCGCAAAGGCGCAGTCCGGCGCGGGCACCGTGGGCAAGGTCGTCTCCGGCATGCACGATGTGCAGGTCCAGACAAACCAGCTCAAGACCGACATGGCCCAGCTGGGACAGCAGGCCGAGGACATCGGCCGCATCATGACCGTCATCACCGACATTGCCGACCAGACCAACCTTCTCGCCCTCAACGCCGCCATCGAGGCCGCACGCGCCGGAGACGCCGGCCGGGGCTTCGCCGTCGTGGCCGACGAGGTGCGCAAGCTGGCGGAAAAGACCATGAGCGCCACAAAGGAAGTCGGCGAGGCCATTGGCGTCATTCAGCACAGCACACGCCTCAACGTGGAAAACGTCGACACGTCCGTGCATCTCATTGAGACCGCAACCGGGCTCGCCAAAAACTCGGGCGAGGCCCTGACCGAAATCGTCGCCCTCGTGGACTCCGCCTCCGACCAAGTGCGCTCCATCGCCACCGCAAGCGAAGAGCAAAGCGCCGCCAGCGAGGAGATAAGCCGCTCCATAGAACAGGTGAACATCATCTCCAGCGAGACCTCGCAGGCCATGAACGAGGCCGCCAAGGCCGTCAGCGACCTCGCCGAACAGGCGCAAATGCTCAAGGTCGTCATCGAAAAGCTGGAGAACGAGGGACGGGGATAAGGCCAAGGGGCCCTCGCCCCGCCAGAAAACAGGCGTCATCAACGCTGGCGCCAGCCGTTGGATTCCGCGGGAGACCGCTCACCTGACGGCTGACGACTCTCGGCTCAGCTGGCCGGACGCGCGGGTCTTTTGGGTGCTGCGCCCCGATTCGGGCTGGGCGCGGTCGGGCCGGAAAAGGGGCGTTGCGCCGTTGTCCGGTTGAAACGATGGGGAGAAGGCGAGGACCGGGCTTGAGCTTGTGCGGTCCTCCTGCTTCACCGCCCAGGGGGCATTCGCCCAGGGCATTCGTCCGTGGGCATTCACCCGTGGGCATTCACCCCGTGGGCCTTCGCCCATTGAACGCTCGCCCTGTGAATGACGCAGGAAAAGGCAAAAGCGACACAGCCCTCCCCCCTCCGCAAGCGGCGGGGAGGCGCTGGGAAGCATTTCCCCCTCGAAAAAGCAATTTCCTCTCGATTTCCCCCTAGGCGAACACACCGCCCGGCAATGCACCCAGCCCCTCGGCCCGGCGCGCCTCGGCCAGCAGGGCCAGGGTCGCGGCCTCGCCGCCGGGGCCGATGTCATGGCTCGCCTCGGTGACAAAAGTGGCGATATGCTGGGCGACCACGCCGGGATCCATCTCCTGCGCGTGCTCGCGGATGTATGCCGCGCCAGCTTCCGGATGCCGCCGCGCGTAAGCCAGGCTCTCACGAATGCCGGTGGTGACGGCGAGCGCCAGCTCGCGGCCGAGGCTGCGGCGCATGATGATGCAGCCCAGCGGAATGGGCAGATCACGCTCCCGCTCCCACCAGGCGCCAAGGTCGAGCAGGCGCAAGAGGCCATGCTCGGCGTAGGTGAAGCGTCCCTCGTGGATCACGACACCGGCGGCGCACTGGCCGCTTTGCACGGCGGGCATGATCTGGTCGTACACCAGCTCCACTATCTCGGGGGCCACGCCGCGCTCGCGGCAGAGCAGGCCGAAAATAAGCGCGGCGGTGGTGCGCCGGCCCGGAATGGCGACAGGCCTGCCGTCCAGGTCCTCAATGCGCGTGGCCTCACGCGTCACCAGAATGGGGCCAACGCCCCGGCCCAGCGCCCCGCCCGCGCGCAGCAGGTGATATTCGTCCAACGTGGCCCCGGCGGCGGCCACGGAAACCTTGCAGATGTCCGGCGTTTTGGCCGCGGCGGATTCGTTCAGGCGCTCCACGTCGGCGAGGGTCACGTCGAAGTCCACGCCGGGCACGCGCACCAGGCCGGTGGCCAGGGCGTGGAAAATATAGGTGTCGTTGGGGCAGGGGGAAAAGGCGAGGGAAAGACGCATGGGGGGCCTCCATTCAGTTGCGATGCGGTTGAATCGCGTGGGCGGTTGACACTGCCTGAACTCAGGCATAGAAAATGACCACCCGGTCACAAGCGGATGACCACCCGGTCACTTCCTCGGGCAGATTATCCGGCAACGGCCGTCGAGGCAAGCAAATGGAATGTCCCCGCTCCACGTTCGAAAACCTGGATCCGAAAAAACGCGGCCGCGTGCTGGACGAGAGCCTGCTCGAGTTCGCGGAGCACGGCTACCATCAGGCCAGCGTGAACCGCATCGTTGGCCGGCTGGGCATCGCCAAAGGCTCGCTGTTCCAATACTTCGGCAGCAAAGAGGGGCTGTTCCGGCACCTCTTCACCCTGGCGCTGAACGAAATCAAGGCCCCGCTCAAGGCCATCCGCGACGCGGACGCCTCCGAGCCCTTTCCTGAACGTCTGCGCCGGGTGTTCCTGGCCGGCGCGGCCTTCGCCCGCTCGCACCCGCTCATTTGGCGCGTATACCGGCGCATGACCACGCAGGACGACTTCCCCCTGCGCGAGACGCTGTTGGTCAAAGTGCGCGAGGAGGCCCTGACCTACTTCCGCGAGCTTGTGGAGGGCGGGCAGGCGCGCGGCGAGGTGCGGCCGGACGTGCAACCGGCCGCCGCCGCTTTTCTTATCGAATCCGTGCTGGACCGGGCGCTGACCGCCCAGGACTCCCCCCTGCTGGACGCGGGCTTTGGCCTCGCCGCCGACAATGAACCTACCCGTCAACGGGCGCTGGCCGCCCTGGCGGAACTCTTATGCCGGGGCCTTGCCGCCTCGCCAAGAAAAGGAGACGACGCAGATGCCGACGCTCACCACGCCCCCCATGCCGACGCTCATTGACGCCAGGCGCTACGCGGACCTGGGGCTGCTTGAAATCGCCCGCAAGGTGGAGGCCGGAGAGCGCCTCAGCATTGAGGACGGGCGCAAGCTCTACGCCTGCCCGGACGTTACCGCCGTGGGCGCGCTGGCGCATTTTCGCCGCACGCAGCTGCACGGCGACAAGACCTTCTATGTGGTGAACCGCCACATCAACTACACCAACGTCTGCGTGAACGGCTGCTCCTTTTGCGCCTACCACCGCGAAAAAGGCCAGGATGGCGGCTTCGAGCTGAGCATTGAGCAGGCGCTGGAGCGGCTGCGCACCGCCCCCCTGCCCCCGCGCGAGGTGCACATAGTGGGCGGCTGCCACCCGGATCTGCGCCTGTCCTTCTTTGTGGAGCTGCTTTCGCGCGTGCAGGCCATGCTGCCCCAGGCCACGCTCAAGTGCTTCACGGCGGTGGAGATCGCCCACTTCGCCGAGCTGGAGGGCATCTCCACGCGCGAGGTGCTGCAAACCCTCAAAAACGCCGGTCTGGCCATGATGCCCGGCGGAGGCGCGGAAATTTTCGAGCCCACGGTCCGCCGGCGCATCTGCCCCAAAAAATCCACGGCCGAGGAATGGCTGCGCATCCACGGCGAGGCGCACGAGCTGGGCATCATCACCAACTGCACCATGCTTTTCGGCCACCTGGAGGGTATTGACGACCGCCTGAACCACCTGGACCTGCTGCGCAGGCGTCAGGACGAATCGCTGGCCATGGGGGCGGAGGGATTCTCCTGCTTCGTGCCGCTGTCTTTTCAAACCGAGAACAGCGCCATCAAGGTGGAGCACCCGCTCACCGGCGTGGACGAGCTGCGCACCATCGCCATCAGCCGGCTCATGCTCGACAACATTCCGCACATCAAGTCCTACTGGGTCATGCTGACGGTCAAGCAGGCGCAGGCCGCGCTGTTCTTCGGTGCCGACGACCTGGACGGCACCGTCGTGGAGGAAAAGATCGGCCACATGGCCGGGGCCACCAGCCGACAGGGGCTCGCCAAGAGCGAGCTGGAGGCCATGATCCGCGGCATGGGGCTTACCCCGGTTGAGCGCGACGCCAACTACACCCCCGTGGACGCGCCAACAGCCAAGGCCTGGACCGACGCGCCCTCTCCCGCCACCATGGGGGGCCTGCTGGACGCGGCCGCCGCCGGCGCGCGGTTGGACTTCGACACCGCGCGCGCCATCTACCAGCACGCGGAGCTGCACGCCCTGGCGCACGCCGCGCACCGCACGCGTCTGCGCAAGCACCCGGAGCCCGTGGTCACCTACGTGGTGGACCGGAACATCAACTACAGCAACGTCTGCGTGTGCGGCTGCCGCTTTTGCGCATACTTCCGCGCCCCGGGCGATCCCGAAGGCTTCGTGCTGCCCTTCGAGGAGATCGGCAGGAAGATCGACGAGACCATCGCGCTCGGCGGCACGCAGATCCTCATGCAGGGCGGCCATCATCCGGATCTGCCGCTCGAATGGTACGAGGACATGCTGCGCTCCATCAAAAAGCACCACCCCATCCACATCCACGCCTTCTCCCCGCCGGAGATTGTGCACTTCGCCAAAATCAGCGGGCTTTCCACCGCCGAGGTCATCGCGCGGCTGCACGCGGCCGGGCTGGACTCCATTCCCGGCGGCGGCGCGGAAATCCTGGTGGACGCGGTGCGCTCCAAGGTTTCGCCCAACAAGTGCCCGGCCGGCCAGTGGCTGGCGGTGATGGAGGAGGCGCACGCCCAGGGCATGCGCACCACCGCCACCATGATGTTCGGCCACGAGGAGACCGAGGACCAGCGGCTGGAGCATCTCTTCGCCGTGCGCGAGAGCCAGGACAGGACGCATGGTTTCACCGCCTTCATCCCCTGGACCTTTCAGCCGGAAAACACGGCCATCCGCGCGCGCAAGCTCACCAGCGTGGAGTACCTGCGGCTGCTGGCCACCGCGCGCCTGGTGCTCGACAACGTGGACAACGTGCAGGTGTCCTGGGTCACCATGGGCCCCAAAATCGCCCAGCTGGCGCTCTATTTCGGCGGCAACGACTTCGGCTCCACCATGCTTGAGGAGAATGTGGTCCGCGCGGCGGGCGTCACGTTCCGCCTCTCGCGCGAGGAAATCGACACCTTGGTGCGCGCGGCGGGCTTTACGCCCCGGCAGCGGCGCATGGATTACACCCTTATCCCACAACAAAACGCATAGGAGCGGCACAATGACCACCCCCCAACGCCCGCCGCTGCGCCTGGGCCGCATCGGCTATTTGAACGTTTTGCCCCTGCATTACCCACTGGAGCACGGCATTCTGCACGGCGACTTCAATCTTGTCTCCGGCCCGCCCGCTGAGCTGAACATCCTCATGGATCAGGGCAAGCTCGACATTTCCGGCTGCTCGTGCATCGAGTATGGCCGGCACCCCGAAAAGTACCTCATCCTGCCCGACCTGGCCATCGGCAGCAGGGGGCCGGTGCAGAGCGTGCTGCTCATCTGCCGCACCAAGCCGGAAGACCTGGATGGACAAACCGTGCTGGTCAGCGCGCAGTCGCACACCTCGGCCGCACTGGTGGACCTTATCCTCAAGCAGCACATCGGCGTGACGCCCACCTACCGCACAGGCGACGCCACCGCCCTGCTGGCAGCCGGCGAGCGGCCGCCGGCCATCCTGTGCATCGGCGACGAGGCGCTCAATTTGCGGCGCCATCCCGACTACCCGCACCGCATGGATCTTGGCGAGGCCTGGCGGCAGTGGACCGGCAAGCCCTTCATCTTCGGATTATGGATCGCCAGCCGCGAGGCGGCCTGCGCCCGGCGCGAGGAGGTCAAAGCCGGGGCGCGCCTGCTCATTGCGGCCAAGAAGTGGGGCCAAACGCATCTGGACCTCATCAGCGAGGTCGCTTCGCGCGGCAGCATCCTCAGCGAATCGGAAATGCGTTCGTATTTTGCTGGGTTGGTCTATGACCTGGGACTGGAGGAATTGGACGGCCTGCGGCTCTTCTATGAGCGCCTGGCCGAGG
>MNUQ01000116.1 GCA_001871085.1 Desulfovibrionaceae bacterium CG1_02_65_16 | reverse complement strand
TTCCCACGTCATTGGAGTGTCGCCAAACTTTGAAAAATAAAGGGATTGCTCATCACCCATTTGTAAGTATCGTGTCGCTCGCCACTCCATACGATCAACCAGCAGCCTGAATGCGGCCGGGAGCGGGCCAAGGTTCAGGAGGGTGACAGGCCTATTTTGCCCTGATCCGCCCAATCTTGGACACTTTGCGCTGGTCCCCAAAAAACCGTGTTATGATTTTCGGCAATGCCCGGTGAGAACCGGGAATGGTTGAAAATCTGTAACAAGGAGCAGTGCGCCATGAGCGGAAATTGGGTTCAGCACATCGGAGACGGCCAGCTTGTGTACGGCTTGCCCAAACACATGGAGGCGGTTGCCGGGAATGGCAAAACCGATTATTGGGAAGTCGTACCTGGTCCGAATGCCTGTGCAACGTGCAAGGCCATGCGGGGCATGCGTTTCGACCGCTATCCCGGCCCGGTGCATCCGCACTGCACCTGCGAGATTAGACGGGTGCCTCCTCCGGAGAGGCAGCCGAGGGTTGTGGCCTATGGGCTGTTGCAAGGGAATGAAGATGCAATTCTCGAAAAAGTATCCGCAGGGCAAAAAATCACTGTCACCCTCCTGAACCTTGGCCCGCTCCCGGCCGCATTCAGGCTGCTGGTTGATCGTATGGAGTGGCGAGCGACACGATACTTACAAATGGGTGATGAGCAATCCCTTTATTTTTCAAAGTTTGGCGACACTCCAATGACGTGGGAAGTCTTCCTGTTTTACCTTGGTGGAGAGGGATCGTCGGCAAGCTACAGCATTATAGGATAAGCAAACAGTGAAACAAATTTTTCTTGCTTTGCTGCTGCTCTCGCCATCCGTTGCTTTTGCGGACATGACGTTCGACATCTCTTGCGACAACGTCGACCGCATCTCCATCACCCGCAACAATGACTCTCGGTTGATTTTCAAGCCGGACTCCAGACCGTTCCACGCGGTTTATTTCAGGCTGAAGCCGGAAGCGGAAAGGGAATTCGCACATCTTCTCAAGGCGTCGCGGACATACTTTCTCCACGGAGACGGCACAGGCTATGACTGTGAAAGGCTGACCATTACGACGCACGGCATGGTGCTGCGCAATGATGCCCCGGATGTGGATGCGCATGGGCAAGGAAAGGTGGGCACCATCATCATCAATGAGCAGGACGCCTTCGACGCGGCCCGCGCGGTCTGCCCCACGCTCGTTCCCAAAGAGGTCATCTCCGACGGGCAATGAACATGGTGGTGAGCGCATGAAAGTCATGCTGACGCTTTTGCTTCTTTTAACGTCGGCCAGCGCCCTTGCACAGCCGACCTACAACCTCTCCTGCGACAACGTTGCACAGATAGTCATCGTTCGAGACGAGGTGTCACCCCTTGCGCAGCGCGCACCGGATGGCGTCGTGCATGGTGTGACATTTGTCATGAAACCGGAGTCAGAGCGAGCGTTCCAGGCCTTTGTCGAGGTGACGCGGCAGGCCCAGCTCCCTCTCACCGCCAAGCCATATCCTTGGTATGCAGCGCTTTCCGTTACAGCAAACGGCAAGCCGTTGCAGTGCGACATTCTGGAGATTCGCGGATACGGCGGCAAAAAAGTCATCACCTTCCTCTTCAACGATCAAGACGCCAACGACCTCGCACGCGCGGTCTGCCCAGCCCTGACGCCGGACAAGGTGCGTATGGCAGGGCAAGGGGCGGGAGCCAAGGGCGCGCCGCTTCCTCCCGTCGAGCCACCCCTCAACATGCTCTTCGGCATCTCCTGCGAAAACGTCACCAAAGTCACCATCATCCGCCAGAAAGACAGCTGGCTGCACCTGCACACCCCGCAAGGCTTCATCTATTTGCTCTTCTTTCAGCTGAATCCGAAGGCCGGGGACAGGTTCGAGACGCTTGTCGCTGCGTCGCGCAAGTTCCATCCCCTGGGCGACGCGGGCGTGTATTATCAGCCGCAGCTTACGGTCACGGCAAACGGCAAACCGCTGCAAAACGATGCGCCGGGGGCTGACGTTAACGGTGGCGGCAGCATCGGCACCATCCTCTTCAAAGAGCAGGACGCTTACGACGCAGCGCGCGCGGTCTGCCCCACCGCGCCCATCGAATCCATCATCCCCCCCGAGCCGCCCGCCCAAGGGCAAGGGCGGTAGCGCCCGCAAAAAAGGCCGGAGCCCTTGCGGGCCCCGGCCTTGTCATTTTGAAAGCCTACTAGGGCTAGCCGACCTTGGCGGCCTGCAATTCCTCGGCGGTGAAGTCCCACGTGGTGTTGTGCGGCGGCAGCGCCTCGTTCTTGAAGAAGTCCGGCAGCTGGTCGTCCTTGATGGTGAAGCCGGCGGCCTTGTTGAAGGCCAGCTCGTCCTTAAGGGTGTTCACGCCCATGTTCACAATGTCGTCCACCGTGCACGGCTTGCCCGTGGCCGCGGCCACCATGTCGGCCACGACGGAGAGCGCATCGGGCGTGTCGAGCACGGCGAAGGCCACAAACAGGCACAGGCCCAGGGAATCCACCGCGGCGGTGGCGATTTGCAGGTTCTTGGAGACCTCGATCTGTCCGGCCTTGCCCATGGCGGGCACGTCGCCGCCGACCTTGAGCACGTTTTGGCACACGGCGTAGCCGGCGGTGTGGTCCCCGCCCATGGGCGTGGTGGCGTAGGTGACGCCAACGCCCTTGACGGTGCGGGGGTCGTACGCGGGCAGGGCCTGCTTCTTCACCACGGGCACGCGGTCCACGCCGAAGGCCTGGGCGATGAAGCTGGTGCCATTGCCCAGAATGCGCCCCAGCGGATCGGCGGTGCCGACCTTCCGCAGCAGCTCAATGGCGGCCTTGCTGTCGCCCCAGGGAACCAGCCCGCCCTCCATGGCCATGGCCATGCCGTTGGCCATTTCGATGGTGTCCACGCCGGCCTCGTCGCACAGGCGGTCCATGAGGGCGATGTCGTCAAGGTCGTCCACCAGGATGTTGGCGCCAAAGCCCCAGATGGTCTCGTACTCAAACCCGGTGGTGAGGTAATTGCCGTCCTTGTCGTTGTAAACCTGCGAGCACTGGATGACGCAGCCGGTGTGGCAGCCGTGCTTGTACTGGCCGCCGCGCGCCTTGATGGTCTCGGTCATGGTCTCGCCGCTGATCTTGGCGACGCCGGCGAAGCGGCCCTCGCGGAAGTTCTTGGTGGGCAGCGCGCCAACCTCGTTGATGATGTTGACCAGAATGGCGGTGCCGTAGGTGGGCAGGCCCTGGCTGGTCACCGGGTGGCTGGTGAGGATGTCGACCCAACGCTTGCGGGCGACCTTGAACTTCTCGGGATCGGCCATGGGCACGGCGTCCTTGGCCTCGGGGTCGAGGATGATGGCCTTGACCCGCTTGCTGCCCATGACGGCGCCCATGCCGCCGCGTCCGGCGGAGCGGCTCGGCCGGCCGTCCGGGTCGGAGAACTGGATGGTGCTGGCCATAAGGCACTGCTCGCCGGCGGGGCCGATCATGGCGGTGACGGCCTTTTCTCCAAACACGCTCTTGACCACGTCATGGGCGGGGTAGTTGAACTTGCCCACGATGTCCTCGGCGGGCAGAAATTCCACGGAATCCTTCTTGATGAGCAGCTTCACAAAGGGCGCGCCGGCCTCGGGCTTGTCCTCCAGCACAATGGCCAGCAACCCCAGGCGCGGCAACTTGTGCGCAAACTGGCCGCCCACGTTGGATTCCTTGATGCCGCCGGTAAGGGGAGACTTGGCGCCCACCGACGTGCGGCCGGAGTTGGCCGCGCTGCTGCCTGCCAGAATGCCTCCGGCCATGACCAGCTTGTTGGCGGCGGACAGGGGATGGCACGAGGCGGGCACTTCCGTGGAGACCAGGCGGGAAGTGAGCGCGCGGCCGCCCAGACCGGCGTACTGGCCCAGCTCCTCGAAGCGGTACTCACGGGTGCGGGTGTTGATGCGCAGTATCTTCAGCATGTTGGTTGCTCCTTGTGTTTCCGGTTGCGGAATACGTGGCCCTGGGCTACGCACAGGGGGTACGTTGAAACTATAGGTCTAGCAAAATTAAAGTCAACAATATTTAATAGTTATGTCAAACAAGACATACATCAGGCGTGCTGCAACATTGAGGAGGACGCTATGCATACCAACGAGTTGCTGCTGAACACGGCATCGTCTGCCGCGCTGGCCGGACTTGCGCCGCTGGCGCGCGAGGGGATGGACGTGCTGACCCGGCCGGGCCGCACCCTGCGCGAAACCCTGGTGCTGGACTTGGGCATCTGCCCGGACTGCGTGGAGGAGCGCATCAAAACCGTGTTTCTCGACGGCTCGCCAGTGGATGACATCGACGCGGACGCGGCGCGGCCGGGGTGCGCTCTGGCGCTGGCCGCGGCCATGCCGGGCGTTGCGGGCATCGCCATGCGCCGGGGCAGCCCGGTCGGCGTGTTCCGCGAGGGCGTGACCCACCACGGCCACATGGAGCAGAGCGCGCCGGAGTCGACCCAGCCCTTCATGCTCACGCTCAAGCTCTTCAACACCGTTGCCGAGGAGTGCCTGGCCGCAGTGCTGGCCCACGGCGCAGGCGTGGGCGCGGCGCGCCTGGCCGAACTGCTGGAGGCGAACCCCGCCGCCCTTGCCGGGGTGGCGCTGACGCTCAACGGCCGGCAGCTCAGCCGGGCGGAGCTGCCGCAGGCTCTGCGCGGGCTGTCTGGCAACATCACCCTGCGCGCAAGCGCAACCGGTCAAAGCCACGCGCCGGCGGCTGATCTGGCCGCCCTGGCCGACATAGCCGAGGCGGCTGGCCGGGCCATTCTGGAGGTGCGCGCGCGCGGCTACAGCGTGGAGTACAAGGCCGACGCCTCGCCGCTGACCCAGGCGGACCTGGCGTCCAACGCCATCATCACGCGGGCCCTGGCCGAACGCTTCCCGGGCGTGCCCGTGCTTTCCGAGGAGGGCGCGGACATTCCCTACGCCGAGCGCGCCGCCTGGCCGAGGCTGTTCATTGTGGATCCGCTGGACGGCACCAAGGAGTTCGTAAAGGAGCTGGGCGAGTTCTGCGTATGCATCGCCCTGGCGGAAAACGGCTTTCCGGCCCATGGCGTGGTGCACGTGCCGGTGTGGGGCAAAACGTATGCGGGCGGCTTGGGGCTAGGGGCTTATCGGCGCGAGGCGGGCGGAGAATGGGAGGCCATCCGCGTGCGTCAGCCGGATTCCGCTGAACGGTCCGGCTACACCGTGCTGGGCAGCCGCTCGCACCCGGACCCGGCCATTGAGGCCTGGCTGGCGGACAAGCCCGTGCGCGAACGCGTCACGGCGGGCAGCGCGCTCAAGTTCTGTGTGCTGGCCGAGGGCGCGGCCGACCTGTATCCGCGCTTCAACCCCACGCGCGAGTGGGACACCGCGGCCGGACAGGCCGTGCTTGAAGGCGCGGGCGGCAGCATGGTGCGGCTCACCGACGCGGAGTCGGGCGGAGTTCCGGGCGGGCGTTTGCCGGTGAACAAGCCGGATCTGTTCAACGGGCCGTTTTTGGCCAGCGCGAAGCCGCTGGGCTAGCCGGCATTCCCCGGCGCGCGCCATACGGATTCGATCGGCGCGCCATGCGGCCTCAGGCTGTGCGCGCGGCCCGCAGCCAGGCCGCGTCCAGGCTGAAGGAGCCGTCGGCCTCGACATGGAAGTGCCCGCGCGCGCCATACGGATTCGATCGGCGCGCCATGCGGCCTCAGGCTGTGCGCGTGGTCCGCAGCCAAGCCGCGTCCAGGCTGAAGGAGCCGTCGGCCTCGACATGGAAGTGCCGTCGCGCCTCTTCCGCCGCCTTGGCAAGCACGTCGCGCACGGCCTTGGCGCGCAGCTCCGAGGTCTCCATGCGCGCCAGCCACGCGGCAAAATCCATCGGCAGGGGCCACATGTCCGTCTCCGGCGCGGAAAATCCCGCCGCCTGCAGCATGACCGCCCACTCGGACACGCGGTAGTCCCGCACGTGGGAGGGGTCGCGCAGCAGCTCCACCGTCTGCAGCAACGTGTCAGCCACCGGGGCCTCCGGCGCAATGACATCAATAACCACCAGCGAACCGCCAGGCTTGAGCACCCGCCGGGCCTCGCGCAAGGCCGCGGGAACATAGGCCCAGTGGTGCGCGGAATACCGCGTGACCACAAGGTCGAACGACCCGTCGTCAAAAGGCAGGCGCTCCGCCGCGCCCTGCCGCACATGCAGCGAGGTCAGCCCCCGGCGCGCGGCCTCCTCCTCCACCACGGTCAGCATCTCGGCCGAAAGATCGTACGCCATCACCTCGGCCCCGCCCTCGGCCAGGGCGTAGGCGGCATGGCCGGCGCCGCAGCCCAAATCCAGCGCCATCGGGCGTCCCAGCTCCCGGGCCAGATCCGCCAACCGAGCCAGATCCACGCCGCGCGCATGGCAGCTGCTGGTGAGATACTCCTGGGCCACGGCCCCAAAACGCTTGGCGGCGAGGGCTTGCTGCTTCATCTTCCGACTCCTTGCATGCTGTTTCTTCTCGACAACGCATAAGACGCATCTTATCCTGGTACAATATGACAAATTATACTGGTATAAATTATGACAAGGTCAGCAAATCCGGCGATCTGTCTCCCAACCGGCCAGACACGGCCGCTGCGCCAGAGGACAGGTCCACGGACGGAACGCGCCAGGGGGCGCAGCTGGGCCAGTTTCTGCGCCTGCACCGGCAGCGGCTGCATCCGGAGACGGCGGGATTGCCCGCCAGCGGTTCCGCCGGCCTACCCGGGGCCAGGCGGCGGCGCACGCCGGGGCTGCGGCGGGAGGAGCTGGCCCAGCTGTGCGGCGTAAGCCCCACGTGGATAACCTGGCTGGAGCAGGACCGGGGTGTGGCGGCCTCGGTCGGGGTGCTGGCGCGGCTGGCGGTGGCGTTGCAGCTCTCAACGGCGGAGCGCGCGTATCTGTTCGACCTTGCGGGGCGGCGCGACCCGCAGGAGCCGGAACCGCTGTCACGTCTCGCCCACGCGGCCCTGCGCAGCGTGGACGCCATGCGCTGCCCGGCCTACGTGCTGGACCGGCGCTGGGATGTGGCGGCGGCGAATCCGCAGGCCGTGGAGCTGTTTTTGGGCTGGGGCGCGGCGCAGGGCGAAACGCCCAACCTGCTGCGATTTCAGTTTTTGTGCCCGGAATCCCGCGGGCTGATGCGCGATTGGGAGATGCGCGCCTGGCGGCTGGTGGCGGAATTCCGCGCCGACTGCGGACGGCGGGCGGATTCCCCCGTCATCCGATCGCTTGTGGAGGAGTTCTCGGCCGCCAGCCCGGACTTCGCCCGGCTGTGGCGCACCCACGACGTGCTCGGCCGCGAGGGCGGCGAGCGGCGCTTCCAGCACCCGCGCCTCGGCCCGCTCATCTTCGAACAACTGACCCTGCGGCCGGACCAGCGCGGCGACCTCAAGCTGGTGCTGCTGCTGCCGCCGGGCTAGGCGCTCCGGCGCTGGACAAGGCCCGGGCCCGATTCTATCCTGGCGCGGCATATGGTTGCCGCCCACGCCCCCTCCAACGGCACATGCTGCCGCACACGACGACGCACGGCGGAGCCGCCACCACCAACGGAGGAATCCTCCATGCGCATCGCCGTCATCGGAGCCGGCTCCCTCGGCATAGTCATCGGCGGGCTGCTTGCCCGCGCCGGACGCGACGTGGAGCTCGTCGCCCACCGGCAGGAAAGCGTCGACGCCCTCAACAGTCAAGGCGCAGTGATCACCGGCGCCCTGGAGGCCGTCATTCCCGTGACGGCGGTGACGCCCGCGCAGCTGCACGGAACATACGACCGCGTTCTGCTGTTGACCAAGCTGGACGCCACCCGGCAGGCCCTGGCCGAGCTCTCCAGCCATTTGAACGCCGACAGTCTGGTGTGCACCCTGCAAAACGGCATGCCCGAGGAGCTGGTGGCCGAGGCTGTGGGCAAACAGCGCACGGCCGGCGGCGTGGTGCTCATCGGCGCGGCGCGGCAGGGCCCCAACGTCTCACGCCTCACCAGCAAGACCGAGATGCTCGCGCACGCCTTCGAAATAGGCGAGCTGGACGGCCGCGCGACGCCGCGCATCACCGAACTGGCGGAAACGCTTTCCGCCGTGGGCGGCTGCCATGTGGTGCCCAACCTGCTGGACATCCGCTGGGCCAAGCTGTTGATCAACACCTCCGTGGGGGCCATGACGGCGGTGTTCGGCTCCGGCAACAAAACGATCATGGAGACCCCGGAGGCGCTGGCTCTGACAATCCGCGCCGCCGACGAGACCATCCGCGTGGCCCACGCCGCCGGGTGCAAGCTGGCCCCGCTGCAAGAGCTGGACATGGAGGTTCTCGCCATTCCGGCGGGCCCGGAGGGCGGCCGGCCCGAGGACCGCTTTGCGCTGTTCAGGGAATACTTTTTGCCCTGGGGCGAAACCCGCAGCAGCATGCACCAGGATTTGGCCGCGGGTCGCAGAACCGAGGTGCGGCTGTTGAACGGCTACGTGGCGGCCAAGGGGCGGGAGTTGGACGTGGCCACGCCGGTCAACGACTTTGTGATGCGCGTCGTCACGGACGCCGAGGCGGCGGGACGCGTGCCGACCATGGCGGAGAGCCTGGCGCGGGCCAAACAGGAACTGACGCAATAGGCGCAACGCCCCGCACAGAGCACCAGGACGTGGCGCACCGGGACGTGATGCACCAGACATGCTCCGCAGGCCAAGAGGCAGGCCCCTTGGAACCGGGCAAGAGGAGAACGGTAACACCCAGCTGAACACGGCAATAAACATGTCGATGGAGTGTGGAGTGAACAAGCGCCGCACCCCCGTTTCGCTTTGAGGAAGCCTCCGGGGAAAGGACCCGGCGATTCTTTCGCCGCTGGATCCGTGAAGCGCGTGGGCAGTTCCTCGACACGCGCGGAGCTTGATGACGCCGTTATTGAAGCGGGCGCATGCTCCAACCCTTTTCGTGGGCTCGGCTTCATTCGGTCAGAGTTCGCTGGCCATTGGCCGGATATCACTGACGGGAGTGAATGCGCTACCGATTGCCAGCCATTTGCGGATAAGACGGCTCCCCGGGCATGTGCGGTAGACGAGCACCAGCATTGCCACGAGTGCCGACTTCCAGCCGTGGTTCCGCAGAACAGCAACCTGTGCTTTTTCATGCGCATGCCCGTTCCGGGTAGCCATGTTCGTCATCCGTTAGCAATTTGTTCCGTGCCAGAAGGATGAGCAGCCCCGCGTTCAGCGTGTCCACGCCCTCGGCGATGGGGCAACCCGCTCCACACTGCGGTTGAGTTCATCGTTGAGCTCCTCGCCGACGGGGGACTGCTGTTCGCCGGCGTGGCATGGAACGCCCCCACTGGGATTGTCCACCAAGGCGCCACGATCGGCCTGAGCGATTCGCCCGAACCTGTACTGTGGCTTGCTCGATGGTTCCGCCAGAGCGGTTCACATTCTGCTCTCATTGGTGCTGTCCTGAACGCCGCGGATGGTCTCGACCGCTGCCCTGGTGGTGGTCAGGCGCTACACCGCCAGCTTGCACAACACGATCAGGTTGCGGCGCGCCGCACGAATCAGGGCGACAGTACCCCGCCAGGACAGCCCACCGCTGAACGCCGCAAGATCTCCCGCTTGGCGCTCCGCCAGGGGTGGCTCCCACTGGCCCCGCGAAACGAAGACAGGGAAGGGGCCGGGGTTGGCAGGAATATCGTGGTTGTTGTCATTGTGCCACACTCCCTCTCTGGCCTAGGGTACGGCCATGGAGCACGAAGCACATACCCCGGCGACGCCGCGCCTTGTTGTCATGGCTGTGCATGAAGGCGCGGAGATTCTGGACATCACCGGGCCCTTGAGCGTCTTTTCCGCAGCCAACGCCCTGCACGCGCAGTCCGGCGGCGCGGAGCCGCTCTACAGCGTCCAGATCGCGGGAGAGGCCGGCGACGCCGTCGTGCGGACCGCATCGGGCCTCCGGCTCATGACCGACGCGGCCTGGACGCAGTGCAGCGGCATCGACACCTTGCTGGTGGCCGGAGGTCCTGTTGCGGAGCACGCCCCGCAGGCCCTGGTGGATTGGCTGCGCGAGGCCGCGCCCCAGACGCGGCGCGTGGGCTCCATATGCACCGGAGCGTTCATCCTGGCGCGCGCGGGACTGCTGGAAGGCCGCCGGGCCACCACCCACTGGCTCAAGGTCGAGCAGCTCCGCGCGTTTTCGCCAAACATCGAAGTCCAGGGCGACGCCCTGCACGTGAAGGACGGCCCTGTCTATACCTCCGCCGGGGTGACGGCTGGCATAGACTTGGCCCTGGCCCTGCTAGAGGAGGATTTTGGCCGCGCCCTGGCGCTGAAAGTCGCGCGGGTGCTGGTGCTCTACCTCAAGCGTCCTGGCGGACAATCGCAATTCAGCACGGCCCTTCTAGCCCAATTCCACGAAGACGGCACGCTGGCTCCAACAATTCAGTGGATGCGCGACAACCATCATCGTCCGCTGCGCAACGAGGACATCGCCGAGCACGCTGCCATGAGCCCGCGCAATTTCGCCAGGGTCTTCAAGCGCGAAACCGGCACAACCCCGGCCCATTTCATCGAAGGCATCCGCCTTGAAGCGGCGGTAAAACGCCTGGAGGAAACGACGCAGGCACTGGAAACCATCGCCCGGGAGTGTGGTTTCCAGTCCGGTGAGCACTTCCGCCTGGCCTTTGCACGCCGCTTCGGCATCACCCCCGGCCAGTACCGGGACAGGTTCCGTTCCGGCGCTTGGCGCTAACACTCAGGAGAAGCATATGAAACGTATCACGCTGCAGCGTCTTGCGCTGCGCCTTGCCCTCGCGTGCATGCTGCTCGCGGCCGCCTTGCCCTCCGCCGTCCTGGCGCAGGGTCCCCAGGCGCAATCACCCCAAACCGGAGAACTGGCCATGTACGAAGTCCACCCAGAGCTGGCCGCCAGGCAGGTGACTGTCGGCGTGCTCATCTTCCCAGGCTTTGAAATGCTGGACGCATACGGTCCCATGGAAATGTGGGGAAGCCTCAAGCATGCCCCGGCCCGCTTCTGGGGCGGGACGGAAAAACGCGTCAGCGCGCGGCTGGTCACCATCGCCGCCAATCGGGGGGAAATAGTCTCGAACCAGGGGCCGAAGACCGTGGCCGACTACAGCTATGCCGACGCGCCCAGGCTGGACTATCTGCTGGTGCCCGGCGGCAGCGGGGCCGTTCCCCTGGTGCATGACGCCGGAACCCTGAACTGGCTGCGCGCCCAGGTGGGCAAGACAAAGATCATCATGTCCGTATGCAATGGCGCGTCCCTGCTGGCCGCGGCCGGCATTCTGGACGGCAGGCCCGCCACCACGAACAAGATGGCCTTCAAGGCTTCCACCGCGCCCGGCCCCAAGGTGAACTGGGTCAAGCAGGCCCGCTGGGTGGATGACGGCGCTGTGGTCAGCTCTTCCGGCGTCTCGGCCGGAATGGACATGACCCTGGCGGTCATCGCGCGGCTGTACGGCCAACCGATAAGCGACTGGCTGGCGCAGATCACCGAATACGACGCGCACCGCGATCCGGCCTGGGATCCCTTTGCGGTCAAGGCCGGGTTGATCCGCTAACCCTGCCCCGCAGCGTCTCCCAAAACAAACGGGGGGGGCCAAGGCAATGCCCGGGATCCCGCCGCCCCCGCGCCCCCCGGGCAAGGAGAGGCGCACGTTCCGTCACGCCGGGGCCAGAAGGCGCGAAAACCTCCCGCGAAGCAGGCCTGACCGCCGGGGGAAGGACTGGCGCGACGCCATGGGAAGACGCGGGGCCGGGCGCCCTACTCGTCGCCTTGCGGCGCCTCGCGCGGGGACTTCTCCACCGGATCCAGCGCGGGCAGTTCCTTGTCGGAGGCCGCGCCGAGCTCTTTGAAGCGCCGGGTCTGCACCAGCACGCGCGACTCAAAGGAGTTCACCGCCCCGTTGTACGCGTCCACCGCCGCTCCCAGCCCCTTGCCGACCTTGCCGAAGTGCTCGGCCAGAATGGCGACGCGCTTGTGCAGGTCGCGCCCGAGCTCGGCGATCTTCTGGGCGTTCTCGGCGGTCTGCTCCTGCCGCCAGCCGTAGGCCACAGCGCGCAGCAGCGCGATGAGCGTGGTGGGTGAGGCGATGATGACGCCCTTGCCCACGCCCTCCTCAATGAGCCGGGGGGCTTGTTCGAGGGCGGCGCTGAAGAAGATTTCGCTGGGCAGGAACATGACCACGAATTCCGGCGTGGGCGAGAGGTGCTCCCAATAGGACTTTTGCCCCAGCTTGGTCATGTGCTCGCGGATGGCCCCGGCGTGGTCGTTCATGCGCTGGCGGCGCACCTCCTCGTCGCTGGCGTCCTGGGCGTCGAGGTAGGCCTCCAGCGGGGCCTTGGAGTCCACCACCACATTGCGCCCGCCGGGCAGGCGCACCACCATGTCCGGCCGGAGCCTGCCGTCCTCGGTGGAGACGCTGGCCTGCTCCACGAAATCGCAATGGTTGAGCATGCCCGCCAGCTCCACCACGCGCTTGAGCTGTATTTCGCCCCAGCGACCGCGCACGGTGGGCTTGCGCAAGGCGGTGACAAGCCTGCCGGTCTCGCGCCGCAGGTCGCCCTGTTCGACGGTCATGCGGCGCACCTGCTCGGTGAGCCCGGCGTAGGCCTCCACGCGCTGCTTCTCCAGCGTGCGTATCTGCCCGTCCACCTGGGCCAGCGTGTCGCGGATGGGTTTGACCAGGCCCTCGATGGACTTCTGCCGCAGCTCCAGGTCGCCGCGTCCGGCCTCCTGCACCTTGGACAGGTGCTGCGAGGCCAGTTGCAGAAAGTTCTGGTTATTGCTGGCCAGCGCGTCGGCCGAGAGGGCCTTGAAGTTGTCTTGCAACTGCGTTTGCAGATCCTTCAGCAGGGCCTCCCGCTCCTGCGCCGCCTTGCGCTCGGCCTCCATGCGGGCGGCGAGGTCGCCGGCGCGCACGCGCAGGGCGGAAGCCTCCGCGCCCGCGCGGGCCAGCTCCGCCTCCAGGGCGGACACGCGGGAGGCCTGCTCCTCGGCCCCGGCGCGGCGGGCGGTCTCGCGGCGCAGCAGGTCCGAAGCCTCGGCCGCGGCGTCGCGCGCGTTCTCCAGCTCGGCCCGCAGGATCGCCGCCTGCTCCAGCGCGCCGCGCAAACGCTCGGCCGCCGCGGCGGCGCGGGCCTTCATGTACAGGGCGGCCAGCCCGGCCCCGGCCGCAAGGCCAAACGCCAGCCCAAGGCCGAGGGCGAGGGAATCCACCGGGCTAATCCGCCAGCTTCTTGAGCAGCCAGGCCATGTTGCGCCCCAGCACGCGCATGGTGCGCACGCCCTCGTCGTCGCTGTTCACCTGCCCGGGCTCGCGGCCGTAGCCCATGTTCCAGTAGCTGGAGCCGGGCACCACCATCTGGGCGATGCATAAAAAGTGGTTGAGGGTGTCGAAGGTGTGGATGGCCCCGCCGCGCCGCGCGGTGACCACGGCCGCCCCGACCTTGCGGCTGAACATGTCGTCGTTGGCGCGGGCCACCATGCCGGCGCGATCCATAAGGGACTTCATGTTCGTGGTGACATCCGCGAAATACGTGGGCGAGCCCAGCAGAATGCCGTCGGCCTCAAGCATCAGCTCGATGTAGCCGTTCATGGCGTCCTCCACCGCGCAGCGCCGGTCCTTCCGCTCGAAACACTTGTAGCAGGCGATGCAGCCTTGCAGACCCTTGGGCCCCAGCTGGAGCAGCTCGGTCTCAATGCCCTCGGCCGCAAGCTCCTCCATGGCGATGTTGAGCATGATGGCGGTATTGCCGTTCAGACGCGCGCTGCCGTTGATGCCAAGCACCTTCATCTGCCTTCTCCTTGGGTTTCGGTGTGATCCCGGGGCGTCCAGGCCACGCCCTGCGGGGCGGACTCGTCCAGCGAGCCCACATGGGTGAAGCCCACGGCGATGCGCGTGAGCCCTCCGCCGGGGCCGCGCGGCTCGCTCACGCCGCGCACCAGTCCCGCGTACCAGTAGGGTTTGAACTGCTTTTCACTGAACTGGAACAATGAGCATTTAAGCACCACCGGGCTGCCCTGCGCAAGCCCCGGCGGCAAAAGCCCGGCGCGCACCTCCAGCGCCAGCCCCCCGGCGGAGATGTCCATAATGGCGTTGTCCTCGCCGTGGCGGCCGTCGTAGGCGTTGACCCAGATGTCCGGGGCGGCGTTGGGAAGATAGACGGGGCTTGCGCCGGCCTGGGCCAGCCACAGGCGCACGCGCACAAAGCGCTGGTCGCTGACGCGTTTGCGCGCGTGGCGACGGCGGGGAACGGCCGCCAGCTCCGAGGGCGCGGCCAGCAGCAGGCGCGGCGGCTCGGCCACGGCGTCCACGGCGGCAATGACGGTGGTGAAGGCGTTGACCTTGCGGCCGTCCAGGCGTTGGGGCGGGAAAAAACAGGTCACGCGGACGCCGGGGCCGGCCAGGGCGGGCGCAGCTGCGTCCAGCAGCTCGCAGAGCAGTCCGTCGGGCCCCAGGGATTTGGGCACGCAACGGCCCAGCGTCTCGCCCACTGGTTCGGAGGGGCTGCCAGAAGCGCCGCCGGATGCGGCGAGGACCAGATCCAAGGGCAGGGAGCGGGCCGCCAAGTCACGCAGAAAGGGCGCGGGCACGGCCACCGGGGCCTCTCCGGCGGGCACCACGCGCAGGCGCGCGGCGCGCCCCAGCACAAAGCCGCCAGCGCCAGCCACGGCCGCCACCAGCGCCATCTGGCCCCACCACGCCGCATCCATCATGCCGCCTCCACCTTTTTCATGTATGGCGAAGACGATACGTGGCGGGCGCGGAGCTTGTCAAACGCCGGGACGCCGGCGGGTTACAAAACCGCCGGCGTTGCGGGAAAAATCAGGCGGGCGGAAGGAATTCCGCCGCGTTTAGGCGGTGCGGAACACGTCGTACAGCTCGGGACTCACCTCAATGATGAAATGTCCCTCCTCAACGCGCATACGGACATTGAGCTCGGGCACAAGGGCCATGTCCTCGGCCACGTTGGCCCACTTGCGCAAAAGCGCCTTGGGGTCGGCATCGTCCATGGGCAGTTTTTCCGCAAAAATCCATTCTTCTTCAGCCATTGCGTGCTCCTTGCCCCGGGCTGGGGTCCAGCTCTAGATGTAGATCCGCCGGTTCATGCCCAGCAGGCAGAAAACCTCGTAGGAAATGGTGCCCCACCAGCCGGCCAGCTCGTCGGCGGTAATGGCCAGCGCCCCGCTGCCGCCAAGCAGCGTGGCCCAGTCGCCGGGGCGCACGTCGGGCACGTCGGTGACATCGGCCGCGCAGAGCTGCATGCACACGCGCCCCACCTGAGGCACCCGCCGGCCGCCAATGAGCATTTGCGCGCCGCGGCCGGAAAGCCCTCTGCTGTAGGCGTCGGCGTAACCGGCGGCCACAATGGCCACGGTCATGTCGCGCTGGGCCGTATAGGTGCCGCCGTAGCTGATGGTGTGGCCCTTTTTCAACGGGTGCACGGAGACGATTTTGGTGCGCGCCTCCATGGCCGGAACAAGCCCCTTGCCCAGATGCTCCCAGGCGGTGCCGGCGAAGGGGCTGGCCCCATACAGGGCGATGCCGCCGCGTTGGCTTTGGTGGTGCAGCTTCTGGTGGGCCAGAATGCCCGCCGTGTTGGCGAGGTTGGCCTCCACCTGATACCCGGCCTGCCGCAGCGCCGTCACCATGATCTCGAAACGGCGGCCCTGCTCCATGACGAAATCCATGGCCGAGGGGTCGTCCGCCGTGGCCAGGTGCGAGCTGGCCATGACCGGCCGCACAAGGGGGGCCTCGTGCAAGCGGTCGAGCAGGCGCGGCAGGTCGGTCTCCACAAAGCCCAGCCGGGCCATGCCCGTGTCGAACTTGATGGAGACGGGCAGGGCGCGGCCCAGGCGCGCGGCTTGCCCGGCCACGGTCTCGAGCTGGCGAAAACTGCCGATGAAGGGAATGATCTCATGCTCCCACAGGGGCGCATAATCCTCCGGGTCCACGGGGCCCAGCAGCGACATGATGCGCGCGTTGATGCCCGCCTGCCGCAGGTGCCGGCGCAGGGCCGCGCCCTCCTCCACCGATCCGATGGCGAAGGTGTCGCACCCTTCCTGCGCCAAGGCCCCGGCCACTTCACACAGGCCATGCCCGTAGGCGTCGGCCTTGATGACGCCGATGACGCGGCTGCCGGAGTTCTTGAGCAGGCGGTAGTTGGAGCGGATGGCCGAAAGCCGGATGCGTATTTCGAACTTGTTGTACTGAATGCTCATGAGCGGAACATCTCCTGCGCCCGTAAAAATAGAGATGGGGGGGAGCGCGGAGCGCAGAGTGGCAGAGATTGGCCCGGGGCGCAAGGCGCGTTTTACGCATTTTGCCGCCGCAAGCGGAGGGGGAATATGGAGGCGGCCTCACTTGCGCTTGAACATCCGCTCCAGCTCCGCCTCGCCGAAGGAGAGCACCACGGGCCGGCCGTGGGGACAGTGCTCGCGCTCGGGCGCGGCCAGCCAGGACTCCAGCAGGGCCAGCGCCTCGCTTTGGGCCAACGGCTGCCCGGCCTTGATGGCCGATTTGCAGGACAGCATCGTCCACAGGGAGGTGAGCCCGTCGGACTGCTCGGCCAGCATTTCGCGCAGGAACTGCACGGCGCGGCCTGCGGGCAGACTGGGCGGCACCCCGCGCACCCAAAGCGTCCCCCCGGACTGCTCCAGCACGTAGCCGACCTCCCGCAGACCGCCCTCCAACTCGGCCAGGCGCAGGGCCTCGGCCGGGTGCAGGGTCAGCGGCAAGGGCGCGGCCAGCGGCTGGGAGTCGCCGCCGCTGCGCGCCCGGCGCATGGCTTCGAGAATCACGCGCTCATGGGCGGCGTGCTGGTCCACCAGCACAAGG
>MNUQ01000122.1:16807-25321 GCA_001871085.1 Desulfovibrionaceae bacterium CG1_02_65_16 | reverse complement strand
GGCGCCGAAGAAGCCTGTCTGGGTTTTATGTTCGCTCTTGTGCGCCGGTTTGAGGAAGGTGGCGCACAGGGCGGGGGTGAGCACCAACGCCACAAGCACGGACAACGCCATGGCCGAGACGATGGTGAGCGAGAACTGACGATAGATGACGCCCGACGAGCCGCTGATGAAGGCCATGGGGATGAACACGGTGGAGAGGACGAGGGCGATGCCCACGAGCGCGCTGGTGATCTGCTCCATGGATTTTTGGGTGGCCTCCTTGGGTGGCAGGCCTTCCTCGGACATGATGCGCTCGACATTTTCGACGACGACGATGGCGTCGTCCACAAGTAGGCCGATTGCCAGCACCACGCCGAACATTGTCAGCGTGTTGATGGAAAAGCCGAACGCCGCCAGCGCGCCGAAGGTGCCAAGCAGCACCACTGGCACAGCGATGGTCGGAATGATCGTTGCACGCATGTTCTGCAAGAACAGATACATAACGAGGAACACCAGGGCGATGGCTTCAAGCAGCGTCTTGATGACCTCTTCCAACGAGACGCGCACGAAGGGCGTGGTGTCGTAGGGATAGACCACGCGCATGCCCGTGGGCAGGGTTTTGGTCAGCTCGGTCAAGGCCGCATGCACGGCCTTTACTGTATCCAGGGCGTTGGCGCCTGTGGCCAGCTTGATGGCCAGTCCCGCGGAAGGCTTGCCGTTGAACCGCGAGACGCTGTCGTAGCTTTCGTTGCCGATTTCGCAACGGGCCACGTCCCGCAGCCGCACGGTGGATCCGTCGGAGTTCACGCGCAGAAGGATGTTGTCGAACTGCTCCGTGGTCTCCAGGCGCGCCTGCGAGAGGATGGTGAAGTTCATCTTCTGCCCAGCCGTTGCTGGGGTGCCGCCGACCTGACCGGCCGAGACCTGGGCGTTCTGGGCCGTAATGGCGCTCTTCACGTCCGCCGGGGTCAGCTTGTAGTTGTTCAGCTTGCTCGGGTCGAGCCAGACGCGCATGGCGTACTGCGACCCGAAGATCGAGGCCTCGCCCACGCCGTTGACGCGGCTGATGGGGTCCAGGATGTAGCTCGCCACATAGTCGCTCAGGTCGCCGGCTGTCATGGTGCCGTCTTCAGAGACGAATCCGAGAACGAGCAGGAAGTTGCTGACGCTCTTTTCAACGGTGATGCCCTGGCGCTGCACTTCCTCCGGCAAGAGCGGGGTGGCCAGGGCCAGCTTGTTCTGCACCTGCACCTGGGCGATGTCCGGATCGGTGGAGGCGTCGAATGTCAGGGTGATGACCGCCTGGCCCGTAGTGTCGCTTGTGGAGGACATGTACGCGAGGTTGTCGATCCCATTCATCTTCTGCTCAATGACCTGAGTGACGGTGTCCTCGAGCGTCTTGGGGGACGAGCCGGGATACGTGGCCGTGATGCTGATGGATGTTGGCGCAATGCTTGGGTATTGCGATATCGGCAGGCGCATGATGGACAGCGCGCCCGTCAACATGATGATGATGGCGATAACCCAGGCGAAGACTGGGCGATCTATAAAAAACTTTGCCATATTGCGTGAGCTCCCGATGCTGGACTAATTATGCTTTGTGGAATTCTCGGGAGCGTGGCCGTCCAGGGAGGAGGAGGGCCAAGGCTGATCCTTGGGCGGAGAATAGGCCGAGCCCTTGTCGTGCTTGGCCGCATCCGGCGTTTTCATTTCAGCCTTGGTCGTCGCCTTGGTCACGGCAGTGGTCGTGGCCTTGGTTTCGGCGTGGGTGACAGCCTTGGTCGCCGCGCCGGTTACAGGGCTGGACACGCTGGTCTGCGCGGTCTTTTCCGCAGGGGCCTTGGCGGGAGCCTTGGCGGCGGGCTCGGCCTTTGCCGATTCCTTGGCCTTGGGTGCCTCGGCCTTGGTCTTAGCGGGTTCCGCCTTGGGCTTGGCCTCGGCCTTGGCGGCAGGGGCGGCGGCCGGAACCGTTGCGGGAGCGGCTTGGGCGGCAGCTTGCGGGGCGGTGGCGTTGTTCTGCTGATCGGGTTGCGCGGCGGGAGCGGTGGTTTCGATGGCCTTTACCTTGGCGCCAGGCCGCACCTTTTGCAGCCCTTCCACAATGACGCGCTCGCCGGCGGTCAGGCCGGCGGTCACGAGCCACTTGTCGCCCACAACGCGGTCCACGGAAATGGGGCGCACCTCGACGATGTTGTCAGGCTTCACGACCATGACCTGGGCGGCGCCCTTGGTGTCGCGGCTTACGGCGGCCTGGGGCACGAGCAGGGCCTGGTCGTTCACGCCCTCCTCAAGCACGGCGCGCACGTACAGTCCGGGCAGGATCACGTGCCCGGTGTTGGGGAACAGGGCCCGGAGGGTGATGACGCCGGTGGTCTGATCAACCGTGATGTCGGAAAACTGGAGTACGCCATCCTGGTCGTAGGCGGTGCCGTCTTCAAAGAGCAGCTTCACCTTGGCGCCGTCCGCGCCGGCTTTCTTGAGCTTGCCACTGGCCAGGTCGCGCTTCAGACGCATGACTTCGGCGCTGGACTGGGTCACGTCGACGTAGATGGGGTCGATCTGCTGAATGGTGGCCAGCGCGGTTGCTTGGCTGGCGGTGACCAACGCGCCCGGGGTGACGGTGGACTTGCCGATGCGCCCGGAGATAGGCGCGTTGACGCGCGTATAATTCAGGTTGATGCGCGCGGTATCGAGCGCGGCCTTGGCGGAAATAACCTCGGCCTGGGCCTGCTGATAGGCGGCCTGGGCGTCGTCGTTGTCCTGTCTGCTTACGCCGTTGACCTTGACGAGGTTGCCGTAGCGCTCCGCCTTGAGGCGCGCTGGCTGGGCATTGGCCTCGGCCTTGGAGAGCGTCGCCCTGGCGTTTGCATAGGCGGCCTGATAGGTGGCGGGGTCTATTTGGTAGAGCTGCTGTCCTGCCTTGACGTCCGAGCCTTCCTTGAACAGGCGTTTCTGGATGATGCCGCCCACCTGCGGACGGACGTCGGACATGAGGTGCGCGGAGGTGCGGCCTGCCAGAACGGTGGTCAGAGTCAGCTTCTGGGGATTGATGCTGACCACTGTGACTTCGGGCTCGCCGGCCTGCTGGGCGGCTTGCTTGTTTTGGCCGCAGCCGGAGACGGCCGCAAAAAGGGCGGCGAGCAGGAACAGTGTGGTGACTTTGGTACGGGTGCGCATGGGATTTCCTGAGGTTCTGAATTGCGGTTTCATGAAAAGTTGACGGAAAATCACGCCAGTTAGTGCTGCGGGTGCCGGTGTCTGATCTTATCAATACCGCCAAGTGAAAAATCAAGGATGAAATCGACAATATGCTCGATGTTTCCGGCCTGCAGAACCAGTTCGGGATTCATGCGGCTGATGGCCTCCTTGGCCATGTCAAAAAGAACACACTGGCCGATGATGCTTGACGCGCAACGATAGATGACAGTTTCGCTCGCCTCGGGGATCATTTGCCGCACAATGTCGATAAGCAGGTTTTGGGTTGGGCGGCAGTGCTTTTCAAAAATCTCGCCAAAAAATTGCGAGGGCTCAATGAACTCCTGCATGAGCAGCTTGCCGAGCCGTTCGCTTTCGGGGGTGCCGTCGCCAAGGGTTTGCAGCAGAAAGCTGTGCAGATACACGCGCAGGCGGTCCTTGGGATCGCTGTCAGGCGTCACTCCCGCGTCGTGGGGATGCCGTTCGTGTTCGCGTTCGATGTAGTCTTGCAGCACGGCGATGTAGAGCCGCTCCTTGCCGCCAAAATGATAATTCACCGCTGCGACGTTCGCCCCAGCTTGTGTGCAGATATCACGGACGGTGGCGTTCTCCAATCCATGCTCCGCAAAAACCTTACGCCCAGCTTGCAACAACCGCGCCTTTGTTCCAGATTCATGTGCTCCAGCCATAAATTCTCCATATGCAAAAAACGTGATTTAGAACGAAAATTAAAACGCAATTTAAATTCAGATTTCAGGTCTGTCAAGTTTTGTTTCCAAAATTAAGTAAAAATATTCTCTAATTAAATTACGACAATAGGGCATACCTCGTGATTATGGCCCGCCAGCGCCTGGCTGGGGAGAGTCTGAGATGGGATGTCAGGGCAGTGGAGGGAGGCTGGCGGAACCGGACAGCGCCGCAACGAGTGGTCGGCCGTGGGGGTTACTGCCGGATGCCGAGGAGGTCCTGAACATTTTTGCCGCACTGCGCCTCCACGCGCGCCTGCATGGACAGCGCGTGGCCCAGTCTGCGGCGGATGGCGGCGCAGGCCTCGGCGTCTTCGGCGAAGTGGTCCAGCTTTTCCTGAAAGCGCTGGCGGATGGGCATGCGCACGGGGCCGCGCACAAGCTTGTCGGCCAGGTAGACAAGCTCGCGCTCGGTGAGAACGGGCGCCTCCGCCGGGTCGATGTCGCGGTGGGCGGCCACTATTTCCGCCAAGCGCGCAAACCCGAGGTCCGCAAGGATGCGCGCGCCGGCGGCTTCGTGCTTGGGTTGGCCCTTGGCGATGTCGTGCAGGAGGCCGGCGGCCTCGACCAGCGCCAGATCCAGCGTCGCACCCCTGGCGTTGAGCGCTCCGGCCAACGCCAGGGCGGCGTCGGCCACGCCGCGGCCGTGGGCCAGCCCGCGCTCGGCAACGCCACGCAGGCGCAGCAGCGCCAGCGCCTCGTCCGGCGTGGGCGCCTCCAGGCGCAGCAAGCGGCGCTCCGCCTCGGCGAAGGCGTTGTCGTCGTCCACATCGAAGAGAATCTGCGCGTCGGCCACAGGCACCGTTTCCATCGGCAACTGTTCCAGCGCCGCCGCCAGCCCCCCGCCGCCGGACCATGACAATGCGTGCGCTACGGCCTCTGGCCGGAGCAGTGGCGGGTGCCCCGGTTCGCCCAGGAAAGACGGCAGCAGCACCTGTGCCGTGCTTGTCTCCAAACGTGCGCATAGGGCGGCGACGCTCGTCGGCCGCACTAGCGGAATATCCACGGGCAGCACAAAAACGGCCTCGAAGCCAGGGGTAAGGGCCGCCAATCCGGCCTGCACTGAGGTGAACATGCCGTCCTCGTGGCGGGGGTTGAACACCGGGCGCATGCCGCAGGCCGTGGCCTCGGCCTCCACCTCGCCGGCCCGGCACCCTGTGACGGCGAGAATTTCCGCAACGCCGCAGCCTTGGAAGAGTTCGGCCGCGCGGCCAAGCAGCGAGCGCCCGCCTAAATGCAGCAAGGGTTTGAAACGCGGCAGACGCGAGGATTTGCCAGCGGAGAGAACCACGGCGGCGAATCGCGTCATGCGCTGTGTTCCCCGACGCTGGCGGCGGCCCGCGTGGCGGACCGGCAGGCGATGAGCTCGGCGTTGATGCTTACGGCTATTTCCTCCGGCGTCTCCGCGCCAATGGCCAAGCCGATGGGGCAGTGCACCCGCGCGAGGTCCGCGTCGGTATAGCCGCGTGCGCGCATGCGCTCGTATACGGCTTCGCGCTTGCGCCTGCTGCCTATCATGCCGATATAGCCGGCCTGTGTGCGCAGCACCTGGGCGAGAACATCGGCGTCATTGGCGTGCCCGCGCGTCACAATAACGATGCAGGCCTCGGGGCCGCAGGTCAGTCCGGCCAGGCAGGCGGAGAAATCCGTCAGCACGCGCGTCTCCACATCGGGAAAGCGCTGGGCGTTGGCGAATTCCGGCCGGTCGTCCAGCACGGTGACGCGGAAGTCGAGCATGGCGGCGATGGCCGCCGTTGGACGGGAGACGTGCCCCGCGCCGAAAATGTACAGTGGACTGGCTCCGGCGTAAGGCTCCAGCGCGTAATCGCGTCCGCCATGCGTCAGAATCACGGGCGCGTCGAGTCCGGCGCCCTGCTCGCGCGCGGCGCGGGCGAGATCGTCCGGGGCCCGCTCTCCGATGACGCCGCCCGAGCGCGGCAGCAGCGAGGCCTCGCCTTGTCCCAGCGGTGTGAGCAGCAGCAGCCGTTCCCCCGCGTCGACGCGCGCGGCCAGTTCGCGGAACAGGGGCAGGGCGGGCGCGCTGAGCCGCTCCAGAAACACGCGCAGCCGGCCGCCGCAGATCATGTCCGCGCCGGCCGCCAGCTCACCAGTGAGGTCGAAGGACTCCACGGCGCGGCGATCCGCCTCGCCGCCAGCCAGCATCCGCGCGGCCCGCTCCATGACGCGCGCCTCCACCAAGCCGCCGCCCACGGTGCCGGCGGTAATGCGCACGTTGCTGTTCCCGTCGGGCTCCAACACCATGCGGCTGCCTGCGGAGCGCGGCGTGCTGCCCTCCTGCGTCAAAATGGTGGCCCGGATAACGGTCTTGCCTTGCTGCAAGGCTGAAATGAGCGGCGCGAGAATGTCGTTCATTGGTGTGTGCTCCATCCTTTGGTTGGCTGTGCAACGCCCGGGCCATTGGCGGAAAGCCTCCCCGGCACGGCGTCGAGACGGCGCAGCAGGCTGCCGCACGGGCAAGGGCCCGGCAGCATCCGGCCTGCGTCGCCCGTGCGGTAGCGCAGCAGGGGCAGGGCGCGCGCGCCCAGGGTCGTTACAAGGATTTCCCCCGTCGTTTCGTCGGGCAAAAGCGTTCCCGTCAGCGGGTCCGCCACCTCTATGAGCAGGTCGGCCTCGCGCAAGTGGTAGCCCGAATGCGCGGCGCATTCAACGCCGCCGCCGTAGCCGGTCTCGGTCATGCCCCAATGGTCGAAAACGGCGCAGCCCCAGGCCGATGCGATGGCCGCGCGCAGCTTAACGGGCAGGGGCTCGCCGCTGGAGAGCACGGCGCGCACCCGGCCGCGAAAAGTGGCGTCCAGCGGTCCGAGAAGGCCGGCAAGCTGCGTGGGGGCGGCAATAAGCGTGGTTACGTGCGCCCCGGCCACAAGATCGGGCAGCGTCTCGGGAGTGTATTGCTCTGGCGGCAGCACCACGTGCGCGTGCATGTCCGGCAGGGCTTTGGTGAGGAGATCGGCCACGCCGTGCTCGCGTCGGCCGGGCAGCAGCACAAGGATGGTGTCTCCCGCGCCGCAAAGGGTCCGCATGCCCACGGCGAAAAAGTCGCGCGTGCGCGCAAGATCGGCCTCCGAGAAGTACAGGCGTTTGGGCGGGCCGCTGGTACCGCTGGTGGACATGGTCACCACCCGGGCCACATCGTCCTGCGACACGGTGAGCAGGCCGGGCGCGGCGATGTCCACGGCTGTCATGCGCGGCAGCAGGGGCATGTTGGAGCGGGTGCGCAAGGCGTGCAGCTCCACATCCGCCAGTTTTTGGGCAAAAAACGGGCTGGCGTGGCGCGCCCAGGCCAGTGTGCGCCGCAGTTCCGCCATCTGCCACGCCTCCACGGTGGAATCGGGCAGGCCGGGCGCATCCATTTGTCCCATGCGCGCCGCAAGCCAGGCGTCCAGCGGACTGCGTGGAATCATGCCGGTCAAATCCTTCCCCTGTAGAGCGTGTGGCCGTCCAGGGCGGTCAGATTATACAGGCAGAAGGGGATGAGCCGCCCATCGGCCGTCTGGGTGTGAATGCAGCAGCCGCGCACGCGGTCCAGCTCAAGGGTGAGGGCGTCCTGAAAGGCCATGCAGGATATGCTGAGGCGTTTGTGCGCGCCGCGGGCGGCCAGGAACCGCTCAAAATCGTCGCGCGGGGGGGCGGAGAGGGGCTTGGGCGCGCTGGCCCATTGTCCGGCCACGCTGCTTTTGGCCCGGCGAGCGCCCTCGGCGGCGACAAGGGGCTGTGGCCGGAGCGCGGGAGTGGCCGCCAGAGGCGAGTCGCCGCAACAGCTCCCGGCATCGGCCAAGGGGGAAAGCCGGCCATCCTTGAGGACGAAGCGCGCGCTGAAGGAGCAGCGCTCGTGCTCGCAGCAGGGCGGATGGAAGTCTTCCTCGCGGAGCATGCCGCTGCTCTGCGCCACCAGCAGCGTCAACACCTCGGGCAAGGTCAGGCGGCCGGCCTCGGCCAGCGCCCCGGGAAAGCGGCCGAAGGTGCTGGCTGGCTGGAAATGCACCCCGCGCACGGTGGGCATGCGCGAAATGGCCAGGCGCAGGATGTCCCCAAGAGCGTTTTCGTTGACGCCGCGCAGCAGCGTGGGCACCAGCACCACGCCCAGGCCCGCCTCGGCGCAGGCGTCCAGCGCCGCGATTTTGCGCGCGTGCAGCGGCCGGCCCCGCAGCGTCACGCAGGCCTCGTCCGGGCCGTCGAATTGCAAAAACACCGATTGCAGCCCGGCCTCGGCCAGCCGCCGCGCGTAGCCGGGTTCATCGGCCAGACGCAGACCGTTGGTGTTCAATTGCACTAGGCCGAAGCGTTGTTCCCGCGCCGCGTGGATGATCTCCGGCAGATCGTCGCGGGTGGTCGGCTCGCCGCCGGAAAGCTGCACGTTGCAGGCCCCGGCATCGTGCCGCAGACGGACCAGACGCCGGGCCAGGGCCGCGGCGGGCGGATCGGGCTCGACGCTTCCGCCGGCCGAGGCGTAGCACACGGGGCAACCCAGGGCGCAGCGCTGCGTCACTTCCACAACGGCCGTGCAGGTGTGCTGGCCATGGTCCGGGCACAGGCCGCAATCGTAAGGGCAGCCGCGATCCACAGCCGTCGCTGC
>MNUQ01000122.1:0-16789 GCA_001871085.1 Desulfovibrionaceae bacterium CG1_02_65_16 | reverse complement strand
CGCCGCCATGTGGAGAAGTCCGGCCCGCCGCGCCAGATGACGGCGGCGAAGGGACCGTGTTCCGGGCACTCGCGCTCCAGCCACACGGCGTCGCCCCGGCGCATGCGCACGGCGGGAAGCCGCCGCAGGCAGACCGGGCACAGCGCCTCGGTGCGCGAGAGAAGCTCAGTCATCGCGGCCAACGCTCACATTAAGCCCGTTCTCCGTGAGAATGGACACGATCATGGCCCAGGCCTCTGCCAGCAGGGCGCCGCAACGGCTCATGTCCGGCTTGGGGGGCTGCCCGGGGGCGCCATCGCCAAGAATGGCCGAGCAGGTGCTGCCGCCATATTGGCTGGTGGCGCGTTCGATGAACCAGTCGGTGAAGCTGGAGAGCACGAGCGCCGCGCGTTCGTGGGGCGTCTCGCTGTCCGCGCCGCGCCCCACGTACAGCGAGAGCGCGCACGCCCCGCCGGTGAGGATGCCGCACGCGCCGCCGCTTTCGCCCACGCCGTGGCACAGGCCGCCAAGGGCGCGCACGAGGGCGGCGTTCTCCCGTCCCTGCGCGGTGAGCGCCAGCAGGCCCAGAATCTGGCTGCAACAGTAGCCGCGCGCCGAAAGGGGCAGAATGTCCATGAGCGCGTCGTTCATAGAAAAGCCCTCCTTCATTGAATAACATCAGGTGATTTGCGGGCCAGACACAGAAAGTAGCCGGGTTTTCCGTCTGCCTCGCACCCGCACAGCTCCCGCGCGGGCAGCCCCGCGAAGATGAGCTCCCCGGCCAGCTGGGCCAGCAGCCGGGAATGATCCTCGAACAGTTCCGGCTTCAACCCCGCGTGGGCGAGCCCCTGGCGGAGAGCCGCCTCGGGCCGCGCGCCGAAGAGGCAGTCGGCGGGAGCCGCGCCGGGGCGCGAAGCGCCGCCGCATGCGCCAGGGCGCAGGTACAGATCGCTCAGGACGAGCCGGCCCCCGGGTTTGAGCACGCGCGCGACCTCGGCCAGCACGGCGTCGGGTTCGCCGGTGACGGACAGCACGCACTCGCAGAAAACGGCGTCCACGCTGGCGTTGGCCAGGGGCACGGCCTGGGCCCTGCCGAGAATGCGCGACACGCCACGCCCGCCGGCCCACGCCAGCAGCGCCGGCGAGGGGTCGAGGGCCAGCACGCCGCCGCCGCGCGCGGCGAGGAGTTTCGCCGTGGCCCCGCGCCCGCAGCCAAGATCCAGCACAAGGGCTCCCGGCGGCAACTCCAGCACGTCCAACGCGCGCCTGGTGAGGGCGAGTCCGCCGGGGCGCAACGTCTCCCCGGCAACGGCCTGGAACTCCGGCCGGGCGAAGAGCGGCCGCCGGGACGGGGCCGCCGTCATTTGTCCTCCAGCAGCTGCTCCACTTCGAACATTCGGCCCAGGGCGAGCGCCTCGGGCACAAGCGGCAGTCCGCAGGCGGGGCAGGTGAGCAGCGAGACGGTGAACACCCCGTCCAGGTACGATATCACGACAGGTTTTGGCTCAAGCGGCTCATTGCAGCTGGCGCAGCGCCAGTCGCCGCCCTCGGGCAGATAGGTCTGGTCAACGCGCATGACCGGATTCGCCGTTTGCTGGTCCCCTTCATCCTGGCTGCCCGCTCCGCCCGCGCCGGGGACGATCATGCGGTGGCTGTAAGCCCGCAGCAGGCGATACCCGTCGCCCTCGGGCATGTACTCGGCCCAGAAGGTGACGCGCCGGGGCCGCAGCGAGGCCAGCAGATGGCCGCTTGCCGCGTCGCGCAGGCAGCGACCCGTTGTGAGCGCTTCGCCAATGGTCCGGCGCACGTCCTGGATGAGGATGCGCCGTTCCTCAAGTTGCGCCTCAACTTCTGACGAAATCAACAGGTTGAAGGTCGTGCCTGCATGGGGCACGGTTTCACCCCACAACGTGTGCAGCAGATGTGTCTTGAGAGCGGCTCTCGCTTCCTGCCGGCCGGAGTAGCCCGGACCTGGCTGGCCGGCAGGGTCGTCGCCGGGGCAGGGGAAGATGAGGTCGAGCAGGTGCAGGCAGCGTTTGCCCACGGCAAAGAGGCGGTCGCGGCACATGGCGCAGGCGGCCACATAATCGCGGCGGCTTTCGGACGCGCGGCGCTCGGCCACTTGCGTCGCCAGCGGGCGGTCCACCTGGGCCATCAGTCCGCCGAAGCCGCAGCATTCGGCCAGCTCGCCGGAGTTCGGCAGCTCCTTGAAGGACACGCCGAGGCGGGTCAGGAGCGAGCGCACGGCCTCGCGGAAGTCCGGGTCGTCGCGCGCGGTGCAGGGGTCGTGCACCGCCAGGGATGCCTGGGGCAGCAATCCCAGGCCGGGCAAAGGCAGGCGGTTCAGCTCGCGCCAGAGGGATACGGCGGCGAGGCCCGGCGCGGCCTCGCGGAATGCGGGCTGCCGGAACACGGAAAGGCAGCTGGAGCAGGCGGCGATGATGCGCGGCCGGCCCAGCGCGGCCCATTTGTCCACAAAGGCGGCCACGGTCTCGCGGAACAGGCCTTCCTCTCCGGCCCAGTGTGCGGGCACGCCGCAGCAGCCCAGCATGAGTCCCACGCCGCCGCTCAGATGCTCGCGCAGAAAGGCGTACGCCGACTCCACGTGGTGCGGATGCGAGGCGGCCAGCTGGCAGCCGGGGAAAAACACATAGTCCACGCGTCCGCTTGCCTGCGGCTTCGGGTCGAGGCGCGCCAACGCGCATTCCGGGCCGTTGGCCGCGGTCATTTCCTCCAGGGCGAATTCGTGCGCGGAGGGCGGCATGGCCTTGCGTGCAACCATGTCGCGCCGGGCTGTGAGGCACAGCTCGGCCATGTTGAAATGCTCCGGGCAGACACGCTCGCACAGGCCGCACAGGCTGCACGAATTGATGAGCTTGTTGGCCATGCGCTGGCCCCGGACGATGGCCGCGTTGTTGTAGATCTGCCGGGCGTAGACTTTGGGATAGGCCTTGTGCTTGGCGAGATAGTCGCACACGCGCACACATTCCAGGCACTGGCAGTTCAGGCAACGCTCCGCTTCACGCCGGGCCTCGTCCGCATCGTAGTCCTCCAGGACCGGCGTCACGCGCGGCGCCGGGGCCACTCCCTCGACGTTGGTGAACAGCCGTGTTTCGCACACCCCTTCCCGCTCGCGTGAGGCGGTGAGCGATGCGCCGCTCAAGTGCCGATCCAGCGAGGAGGCGGCGCGGCGTCCATCCGCCGCGGCGTCGATGAACCGGAGCGCGCCATTGGCCGCGGGCCAGCCGCCCACGAACAAGCCGGGCCGGCCCTCGGCCAGGGTCAGGGCGTCCACTGCGGCGCGCGGGGGAAGCACCGCGTCGGTCTCCGGGGACCAGCCCTGCTCCAAATACACGGCGCGACCGCTGACCAGCGCCTGGTTGAGGATGTCGAGCGCCGCGCCCGGGTGTTCGTCGAGGGTCAGCCCCAGAATCCTGAGGGTGGCGAGTTCGCCGGGCAGGGCATCTTGCGGGAGCAGTGTGGATGGCAGACCGCAAAGTTCCGCGCCAAGCGGGGCGCCAAGCGTGCGCAACGTGACGGCGTAGCCCTTTTTGAGCAGGTCCCAGGCGCAAACAAGGGCGGAAAGGCCACGGCCGAGGACAAGGGCCTCGCTGTTTTTCCCGGGCAGCCGCAAGGGCTTGGGGCCGGGCCGGCCGTGGGCGATGGCGAAACGCTCCAGTTTGCCGATGGCGAGTGGTTCTCCCGCCGCGCCGACATCGCGGCGTTTGCAGGCCGCCTCGCAGGGAGCCTCGCAGATGCGGCCCAGCACGCCGGGCAAGGGGAGGGCGCGTTCTATGGTTTTGCGCGCACCGTCAGCATCGCCCCGGGCGAGTTGCCCGATGAAGGCGCGTCCGTCCACATGCAAAGGGCATGCGGCCTGGCAAAAGGGCTGCTCCTCTTGGATGCAGTGGTTCTCCCATTGGCGCAGGGTCTGCTGGTCCATGCTCCCTCCTCTTTTTGGGGAAAAATTGGGGGCGGACATGGCAGATTCCCATGTCCGCCCCTGAGGGTCAATGGTTACATAGTGATCCCGCTGTTGTTAGAGCCCCTTGGCCTTGAGGCCGGCCAGCACCTTTTCCGGGTACGCCGGCAGGTGAGTGATGCGCACGCCACAGGCATCGTAGATGGCGTTGATGATGGCCGCGTGCGGAGCTGCCAACGGCATCTCGCCCGTTCCGGAGGCGCCGAAGGGGCCGTCGGGGCGCGGCTCCTCAACGTAGATGATCTCCATGTCGTCGGGGATGTCCTTGATGTACGGAACACCCGCGCCGGCCAGGGTGGAGTGCTTCTTCAGGTCCTCGTAGTCCTCGCTGAGGGCCAGGCCGACGCCCTGGGCCAAGCCGCCCCAGATCTGGCCGTCGGTGACGAGCCTGTTGTTCACCATGCCGATGTCGGCCACGATGGTTATGCTCTCCACCGTGGTCTTGCCCGTGGGCACGTCGACCGCAACCTCCATGAGGAACACGCCGTACATGTAGCAACAGAAGGGGTTGCCCTGACCGTTGGCGTCGCAGTCCTTGCACGGAGCGGTCCACTTGCCGCGCAGCTTGGTCTCGATCTTGGCGGCGACCATCTCGTCATAGTTGCGGTAGGAGCCGTCAGGCTTCTTCATGGCCGCAAGCAGGTTTTCACAAGCCACCTTGGTGGCCTGGCCGGTAAGGACCTGGGAGCGGCTGCCGCCGGCGGGACCGGAATTGGGCGCCTTGCTGGTGTCGTTCATCACCAGGTTGATCTGCTCGGGCGAGAGGCCAAGGGGCCGCAGGGCTTCGTGCGCAACACCCAACGTGCCCGCATCGGCGCCCTGGCCGTGGTCTTCCCAGCAGTTGTAGATGGTGACGGTGCCGTCGGGCATCAACTCGGCGTCAGCCTCGGAGGAGTCCGGGCCGTCGAGGCCGGAAGCGTATACGCCGACGGCCACGCCCACGCCGCGCTTGGTGGCGGCGGTGGATTCAGCCTTGGCGCGCTTCTTGCCAGCCTCGTACTTGGGCCGGATGAGGTCGATCATCCTGGGCAGGGTGAGCACCTCGGGCTTTTGGCCCGTGGGGGTCGTCGAACCCTCGCGGTAGACGTTCTTGTAGCGCAGCTCCAGCGGGTCCATGCCGAGCTTCTCGGCCAGCTCGTCCATGAGCACCTCGGAGGGGAACTCGATTTCCGGCGCGCCGTAGCCGCGGAAGGCCGAGCCCCAGGCGTGGTTGGTGCACACGGTGCGTCCCTCGCCGCGGATGTTCGGGATGTCGTATCCGGCGGCGGCGAACTGGGCTCCGCGCAGGGTGAGCAGGTCGCCGAACTCGGAGTACGGGCCGTGGTCGCAGGTCCAGTCGCTCTCCATGGCCAGCAGCTTGCCGCTCTTGTCGGCCGCGTACTTCAGCGTGGTCCAGAAGGGCGAGCGCTTGCCGGTGTAGTTCTGCTGCTGCTGGTAGTTGTACCGCAGGTGCACCGGGCGTCCCGTGGCCATGGCGGCCACGCCGACAAGCGCCTCCATGGTGGGGCTGAACTTGTAGCCGAAGGTGCCGCCGGTGGGGTTCTGCACCAGCACCAGCTTATCGGGCTCAACGCCCAGACCCGGGGCGATCATGTACAGGTGCAGGTGCAGGCCGATGCTCTTGGAGTGGATGATGAGCTTGCCTTCCTCATCCATGTAGGCAAATCCGACGTCCGGCTCGATGGGCAGGTGCGGCTGGCGCTGGGTGTAGAAGGAGTCCTCCACGGTCACCACATCCGACTTGGCGAAGAAGGGCGCGGTTTCCTCGCCCTTGGCGACCTTTTGGATGTAGTACACGTTGGGGGTGCCGGGATGGATCTCAATGGCGTCCTCGGCCATGGCGGCGGGCGCGCTCATGTAAGCGGGCAGCTCCTCCAGGTCGACCTTAACCTTGGCGGCGGCGGCACGGGCGTTCTTCTCGCTGTCGGCGCAAACGATGGCGATGGCGTCGCCGAACTGGAAGATCTTCTCATCGGCCAGAATCGGGCGGTCCCAGCCGTCGCCCTTGTTGGTGGGGAAGGTGATGAGGCCGCTGATGCGGTTCTTGCCCTTCACGTCCTTGTGGGTGAGCACGCTGTGCACGCCGGGCATTTTGAGGGCTTCGCTGGCGTCGATGCCCTTCAGATTGGCGTGGGAGACCTGCGCCTGCACAAGAGCCAGGTGCAGCGTGTTGGGGGGCAGCTGGTGCGTCATGTCCGCGCCGAAGTCCCAGGTGCCGGTGACCTTGGCGAGCGCGCTGGGACGCGGATACTTGGTGCCCCAGATGCGGCCGTCGGGCGGGAGCTTGAAGAGCAGGTCCTCGGCCTTGATTTCGCCGCGCACAATGCGGGCGGCGTCCATGACGGCGTCGGTGAGGGGCTTGTAGCCCGTGCAGCGGCAGACGTTCTTGTGCTTCTGGAACCACTCGCGCACTTCCTCGCGCGTGGGCTTCTGGTTGGCGTCAAGCAGGGCCTTGGCCGAAACGATGAAGCCCGGCGAGCAGAAGCCGCACTGGGCCGCGCCATGAACCATCCACGACACCTGGAGGGCATGCAGGGAATCCTTGCCGCCAATGCCCTCAATGGTCGTCACGCAGGCGCCGTCGGGCACGCGCTTCATTTTGGTGATGCACGAGCGCACGACCTTGCCGTTCAGAATGACGCTGCATGCGCCGCACTGGCCCTGGCCGCAGCCCACCTTGGTTCCGGTGAGCATGAGCTGGTTGCGCAGAACATCGGCCAGCGTGTCTTCCGGGTCCACCACCAGCGGTCGCGGGGTCCCGTTGATGTTCAAAATAAGCCTGAGCATGGTTTTCCTCCTGTCTAGTTAGCGTAGTTGATGCGCTTGGGGGGACTTGTCTTTCAACCGGTCATCCGGGCCGGGTTAGGCTCCTTTACCAAAGGGACAGAGGGGGAAACGGCATTCAGCGCACGCGGAGCAGTATCCGCCGTGGCCCATGGCCGCAATGTCGTCACGGGTCAGGCGGTCTCCGGCCAGAAGGCGGGGCACCACTAAATCGAAGATGCTGGACTTGTAATACATGACGCAGCCGGGCAGGCCCAAAATGGGAACCTCCCCGATGTATCCGAGCAGGAACATGGCGCCCGGCTGCACCGGCGCGCCGTAACAGACGATGTCCGCTCCGGCGGCGCGTATGGCCGAGGGCGTCCGGTCGTCAGGGTCGACGGACATGCCGCCCGTGACCACGAGGAAATCCACGCCGAGGGCCAGCTGGGCCTTGATCGCCTTCACGGTCATGTCCGCGTCGTCTGAGACGAGCAGCTGGCTCACCACTTGGCAGCCAAAGTTGCTGAATTTCTTGCGCACCACGGGGCCAAAGCCATCCTTGATGCGGCCTTTGAAAACCTCGCTGCCGGTGGTGACCATGCCCACTTTGCAGCTGCGGAAGGGGCGCACCTCAATGAGCGGCCGGCCTGCGCAGGCGTCCTCGGCCCGTTTGACCTTGACGTCTTCGATGATGAGCGGGGTTATGTGCACGCCGGCCACGTTTTGCCCCGCGCGCACCTGCTGGTTGGTGTGCAGCGTGGCCATGACCAGATCGTCCATGCAGTTGAGGGCGTGCAGGCGTTTCGGGTCCACCTTGAGCAGGCCGTCTCGCGCGGCGGTGAGGGTTACCTTGCCTTCGCAGGGAGAGCCAAGGGTCAGCCCCTTGCCTGCCACGGCCTGAGCAACGCGCAGGGCGGCCTGCTCCTCGTGCACCATGCCTTCGGCGAGTTCGAAAACGTACAGGTGTTCTTTGCCGACAGTGAGCAGGCGCTCAACGTCTTCTGGCTGGATGATGTGCCCCTTGCGGAACAGAGGTTTTTTACATTGTCCAGGTATGATTTGGGTGATGTCGTGACAGAGAACGGTGCCAATGGCGTCGCTGACAGGAAGTTCGCGCATGTTCGTCGTACAGCTCATGTGACCTCTTGCCGCCTGAGGGGAGGCGGCCTGTTGAAGCGCATGGAGGGAGCGTGGAACTTCAATGAACAATTGCACTAGCACTGATTGTGTCAAAATAGATACAACAAGTCAAACCCTTCAGCAGGCGAAATGCTGAAGATTGGGAAAAAAAGCGCAAGCTAGAATATTGTATTTTCCTAGATAGATAGGAACTAATGGCAGTGACTGGATGGGAAAAAACGTTCCGGTCCTGTTTGCAGGGGGGGGCAGGACCGGGCGGCTAAGGATGGGGTGAACGTGTTTTTAGGAGCGGGCCGTGATGATTCCGCGCTGATCTTTAGGCGGCAGCGGATGCTCGACAAGGCGCATGCCGCTGCATGCGGCGAAGCGTTCGGTGAGGCACTGCACGTCACCCAGGCCGCAGAAAGGAGGAGCGGACTGGTTGGACGCGCAGGATGCGTCAACACGGTTGAGCTTCGCGGCGGTGTGGTCGGCGGACTTCATGGCTGCCTCCTTCGTCCTTTGTTATGTCACGCTTGACATAACATTGGGGGCGCGTCAAGCCTGAGCGTCATCTTTTCACACCGCCGGAAGCGCGTCAGGACAGCGTGTTCCAGGGCGATGGGGCGAGCGGGCCGAACCCGCGCTCCTGGGCCAGCACGTCCAGGTGCAGCAGCCCCATGGGCAGCATCTCCAGGTTCACTTTGTCCACGCGGTCCACCAGGTTCACGGTGAGCAGGTAGCTCTTGCAGTCTTGGCACAGGTGGGCGCGTTCAATCTCGCTGCGCGGATCGCCCTCAGCGATGAGCAGGTCGGTGCGCTTCGGGTCCTCGCAGCCGCAGGCCACGCAGCGCAGGCGCGGAAAGCGCCACAATGTCCCGCATTGACCGCAATGCAACCAGAGTTGGCCCGCCTTGGAGACGAGAAATTCTGAGTCCTCGCCGTGTCCTTCCTTGAGAATGCCCATGTCCGGGCCGCCGCCGCAAACAGGACAGTAGCCGCGCCGCCAAGTGTCCTGATCAACGAGCTCGCCCAGGAGCTCGGACTCGTGGCCAAGCACGGCCAGAAAGGTCTCCGTGGCGCACATGTGCAGGGCCGGGGCGGAAAGCCCCAGCCGCGCGGCGATGTCCTCAACCGTCTGCGGGGGGGTGGCGTGCTCCGCATCGGGGCCGATGGCGGACAAGAGCTGGGCGGCCAAATCCGCGCCCTGATCCCTGCCCTGGCCCGGCTTGTCCAGCAGCACGGCAATCTTGGCCAGTTCCGGCGCCATGTTGGGGAAGGCCTGGGCCGTGGCCGGCAGCATGATCCGCGCTGCGGCAAGGAAGCGCTTCAGCAGTTCCGGATCGGGCTTGGACAGTGTGGCGAAAAGCGGGGCGAGCAGCGGGGCGCCTTGGGCCTGGGCTCCCGTGGCCGCAGCGCCGCCAAGGATGGACGTGTCCGGCAGGGCGGCCGCAACGGCGGTGCGCGCATGCAGGATCAGGGCATAGGCGGTGGCGATGTCCGTCAAGGCCGGGCGACGGGTTTTGATGTCATTCAGTGCGGCGTCGACGTCGCACAGCCGGTCCTGGTCCTGCAGGGTTTTACGCATCGGTCCTCCAGCGGTGAAATATGGCGCGGGCCGCTTGTCTCCAGACAAAACGGCCCGCGCGGATTGGTGTGGCCTGTATCAGCCTAGCCGAGGAGACGCCCCAGCGGGGCGGCCGCCTTGGCCAGCAGCTCCTGGCGGGTCATGCCGGGCATGGGCGCGGGCGTCCTGGCCTCGGCGAACTCATAATACAACTTGCGATCCTCAGTGACCAGATAGATCACGCTCACGTCCTCTGGGTCAAGCAGCATGGCCTTGGGATGGTTTTTTTTGACCGTGGCCAGCCGTTCCTGGGCCAGCTTGAGCATGGCGTCGCGCTCGCCGAAGTTCATGCAGCCGGTGCAGCAGGTTTTGACGCAGGCCGGCACCATGCCCGCCTGCAACCGGTCTATGCACATGTCGCACTTGGTGAGCTTGCCTTCTTTTTTGTCCCAGCGGGGGATGTTATAGGGGCACATTGCCTGCACATCCTTGGCCTGCTGTTCGGTGAGCTTTTTGGTCAGCTCCGTGAAGATGATCGCGCCGGTGGTGGGATCCCTGATGATTGCGCCCTCAAGGATGGCGTCGGCGCCGGCTTTGCAGCCGGGCTCCAGGCAGTGGCGGCACTGTTCGGGAAAGAACAGCCACTCCACGCGGGTTTTCATTTTGTATTCCTGAAAGCGCACAAGCTTATAGTTGTATGGTCCGAGATCGGGCGGGTTCTGGTGCGTGCCGGTCTGCTTGGTGTGCACGGCGGGAAAGCCTTTCCACTCCTTGCAGGCTATTTGGCAACCGCGGCAGGCGGTACAGCGCGATGTGTCGATCAAAAACGTCTTGGGCATGGCGCATCTCCCTTGTGCGCCGGCCCGGCGGAAGGCGTTGTCCGTCTTCCGCCGGGCTGGCGGTTATCTCTCGAGCTCCGTGACCTTGACGGCCTTGCGGACGTTCACCAGCGACGCCTTGTACTCCGGAATGTAGGAGTTGGGGTCGCCCACGGTCGGAGTCAGCCTGTTGGTCGAGTCGCCCACTCCAGGAGTGGTCCAGCCGAAGGCGAAGGGCATGCCCACAAGGTGCACGATTTTGCCCATGACCTTGAAGGGCACGATGCGCACGGTGACCATGGCCACCGCCTGCACCTTGCCGCGGATGCTTTCGATCTCGACAACATCGCCGTTTTTGATGCCCTTTTCCTTGGCCAGCTCATGGCTCATCTCGACATAGAGCTGGGGTTCGGCCTCCAGCAGCACCTTGGTGTTGCGCGAGTCCGAGCCGCCGCACCAGTGCTCGGTGAGGCTATAGGTGGTGAGGACAATGGGATAACGCGGGTCGCCATGCTTGGCGAACTTGTCCATGTCGCTCGCAATCCAGCGGATGGCCGGGTTGTTCATCTGGCTGGAGAACGGATTCTTGGTCAGCGGGGTTTCCGCTGGTTCGTAGTGTTCGGGCAGGGGGCCGTCCACCCGGCCGGGGCCGAATATCTGGCTCAGGCCCTCGGTGTGCATGATGAACGGGTACTTGCCGCCTTGCGCCATGGGGGGCCCGCCGCCATCGGGAACGTCGCCCACCCAGCCCTTGCCGTCCCAGGTGATCACGGGAAGCTCGGGATTAAAGGCCTTGCCGTTCACATCCACGCCGGCGCGGTTATAGATGATGCGGCGGTTGACCGGCCAGCACCAGGAGAAGTTCGGGAACAGCCCGAGCTTGGCCTGCATGGGGGTTTGGGTGTGGTCGCGCCGCTGGGACAGGTTTTTGCCAACCGCCGGGTAGCCGCCGGAGTATACCCAGCACATGCTCGTGGTTGCGCCGTCGTCCGTGAGGAAGGCGAAGCTGGGCACCTGGTCGCCCTTCTTGAACTTCTTGCCATTCACTTCACAGTCGCGGGTGAACCAGCCGTTGACCTTCATTGCGGTCTTGTCCGCGTCGTAGGCCTTGGGCAGATCGAGGTTCAGTATGGGCTCGGGCAGCGCCCCGCCCTCCTTGGCGTAGAGGTCGCGCACGGCATGGAAGATCTCGGTGTAGATGGCGCCCATGCTCTTGCTCACGCCCATGGGCTCAATGCCCTTGTAATGCCACATTTGCCAGCGGCCGGAGTTGCTGGTGGTACCGTCCTTTTCGCCGCGGTGGCAGCAGGGCAGCAGGAACACCTCGGTGTTCACCTTCTTGGGGTCCACGCCGGGCCCGCGCCAGAAGTCCGTGGTCTCGGTCAGGTGCACTTCGCCCATGACAAGCCAGTCAAGGTTCTCCAGGCTTTTTCTGATCTTATGGCTGTTGGGCATGCTTTGGGCCGGGTTGTGCCCGAAGATGAAAGCGCCCTTCATCTGCTTCTTGTACAACCGGTCGAACATGAACATGCTGGCGTATTCCTCGCCGGGCTCCACCTTGGGCGTCCAGCTGTAGCCGAAGTCATTGTCCTTGCTCGCCGCGTCGCCGAACCAGCTCTTGAACAGGCTGACGGTGTATTTGGGGCGGTTGCTCCACCAATTCACGCTCAGGGGATCGTTGGTCTTGGGCGTTGTGGCCTTGTTGTACTCGGCCAGGGTGGTCTGCGTGGCCAGCGGCGCGGGCAGATATCCGGGCAGAATGTGCCACAGCAGCGCGTGGTCCGTGCTGCCCTGGACGTTGGGCTCGCCGCGCAGGGCGTTGATGCCGCCGCCCGCCACGCCGATGTTGCCGAGCATGAGCTGGATCATGCAGGCCAGCCGGATGTTCTGCACGCCCACGGTGTGCTGGGTCCAGCCCAGCGCGTACATCATGGTGCCCGCCTTGTCCGGTTTGCCGGTGGCGCCGAAGGTCTCGTACACGCTGGCGAGGTGCTGCTTGGAAACGCCCGTGACCTTGCTCACCATGTCGATGGTGTAACGGTCGTAATGCTTCTTGAGCAGCTGGAACACGCAGCGGGGATTTTTGAGGGTCTTGTCGCGCAGGGAGACGCCCTTGTCGTCGCGGGCGAAGTCCCACTTCTTGCGGTCGTAGATATGCTTTTCGGCGTCGTAGCCGCTGAAGAGCCCGTCCTTGAACGCGTAGTCTTTGCCGAGAATGAAGCTCGCGTTGGTGTATTCGGTGACGTACTGCTTCTGGTAGAGGTTTTTCTCCAGAATGTAGCGCATCATGCCGCCAAGGAAAGCGATGTCCGTGCCGCTGCGCAACGGCACGTGCAAATCGCTGCGCGCCGAGGTGCGGGAGAACTTGGGGTCCACATGGATGATTTTAGCGCCATTGTCGCGCGCGCGCAGCACCCACTTGAAGGAGATGGGATGGTGCTCGGCAGCGTTGCTGCCCATGATCAAAACCGCGTTGGAGTTTTTGATGTCAATCCAGTGATTCGTCATCGCGCCGCGTCCGAACGACTCTGCCAGAGCCGGTACAGTCGGGCTGTGTCAAATACGGGCCTGATGGTCTATCTGGTAGACCCCCATGCCCCGCAGGGCCTGCACGGTGACGGCGCACTCCTCATTATCCATGAGGGCGCTGCCCAGATTGAACACGGTGTCGAGGCGGTTGACGACCTGCCCCTTGTCGTTCTTGGTCTTGAAGTCCCGGTCGCGGGTGGTTTTCATGCGGCGGGCGATGGTGGAGAGCATGAAGTCCCAGTCCTTCTCCACCCATTCTGTGGCGCCGGGGGCGCGGTACAGAGGCTTGGTGACGCGATGCTCGTTGACGTGCAGCGCGCGGAAGGCCGCGCCCTTGGCGCACAGGGAGCCCTCGCTCACGGGGTAGTCGGGGTCGCCCTCGGAGCTGATGAATTTGCCCTCGCGCACGTACATGATGATGTTGCAGCCGCAGGAGCAGTATGGGCAGATGGAGACGACCTCCTTGGCCCCGGCTGTTTTGAGGCTGGTGGCGTAAGCCTGGGCGGGCTTAACGTTGAGCCCCATCTGCGATAGCCCGAAGCAGGCTGTGCCCGCCCCGAGCAGCTTGATGAACCCTCGCCGCGATATGTTCATGTTTCCCTCCAGGGTCCCTTGTCGCCCCAGTGAGAAGCCGGGGCAACGGCATTATGCCAATTTAGATATATATGCCTCGGGACACGCTTGTGGTCAACGCTTTTTTCAATGATTCTAATATGTTTTATGAAACATAAGAAGTCGTTTCAACGGGGTGCTCTTGCTCGCTGTTTTTCGCAAAGGCATCGCAAGGGAAGGGAAAGAGCTGCCGGGCGCGCGCAACGGCCATGCGCTCCACGTCGTGGAACCATGTGGTGTAGGCCTCGGCCAGCGCGCGGCCCTCGCGGGTGAGGCGGCAGCCGGACTTGTTGCCGCCGATCTTTTCCACCAGCGCCACCCCGAGGGCCTCCTCCGAGGCCTTGAGTTTGCCCCAGGCCGCGCGGTAGCTCATGCCGAGCATTTCCGCCGCGCCCTTTATGGAGCCGCAGGCGTCGATGCGCTCCAACAACTGCATGCGTCCAAGGCCGAAAAGCGTCTCGCCGCCGCGCTCCATCCAAATATGCACGCGGATGACCGCGTCTGGTCCTGCGTCGTTCAATGCGGCTCTCCTCCTGGGTTCATATGTCACGACGAACATATCCTGAATGGCCCGGAGCCTTGCGCGTGTCCAAGTACTTGCGGTGACGCAAACCTTGACACAAGGGAGGGTCAGACGAGGTCTTGGAGCAGGGGCCGGGCGGATTGAGGCGGAAGGTTGAGGGCGAGGAGCTCCGGCGCGCGGCCGGGGACGAAGCGCAGAACGTTCAGCGCCGCGTATTGTTGGCCAAGACTGAACACCCGGGCAAGCGGCATGCCGAGGGCCTGGGCCATAAGCACGCGGTTGACGCCGGCGTGGGCCACCACAAGCAGCGGTCCCGATGCGGCGGGCGTGTGCTCGACAATATCCTGCAGTACGGGCCAGACCCGGTCGCGCAGCTGCGCGAAGCTTTCCCCGCCGGCCGTGGCCACGCGCTCCAGGTCGGCGCCGCGCCGTTCGTATTCGCCGGGGAATTGCTGGCGCACTTCCTCCACGGTCAACCCCTCCCAGGCGCCAAGACTGATTTCGCGCAGAGTGTCCAGTGCAACCGGAGCCGGCGCGCGAGCGTCAAGGGCAAGGTGGGATGTCTCAACACAGCGCGAGAGGCTGGAGGTCCACACCCCGGCAAGGGCCATGCCCGGCAGGAATTCGCGCCAACGCAGCGCCTGGGCCCGGCCCGCATCGGACAAGGGCACGTCCCGCTGGCCGATGAAACGGCGTGGGCTTTGTTGGGGAAGCTCCCCGTGCCGGAGCAGCAGCACGAACGTCATTGGCGGCCTCACAGGGGGGATGGGGCGTCGGTTACGCGCCCGGATGACAGACATTATGCCTCCAAGCACGGCGCTGTCGAGCCCCCTGCTCAAAACGCACCGAAGGACATCAGCGAAAGCCCATAGTCAGACAGGATACGGAACCATAGCTTTAGGCGTTGCTGGAAGTGAGAGAAGCAATTTTAAACAAAATAGTGGGTTGACACATTTTGGATTATTTGATTGATGACTATTTAGAATATAAATCAGTGTAAAAAGTTTTTAGCCGGACGTGTGACGAGAGCTGCGAGGAATCTGTATTCCAATCGCACTACGTAGATTGGGAGTAGCCTTGCACTGCAATGCTTTTCGGCTGTTCCATTATGAATGTGCCACGAGAGGGGGGTGTTTTGCTGCAACAAAAGAAATATTCCGCCGCACTTCGGCCGTGTAAAGTAGCTGTATTTGGTGGTGATGGGTTTCTTGGATCATACTTTGTCGAGCGCCTTTTGGCGCTGGGGTGCAAAGTAACGGTCTTCGGCCATACCCGCCACGGCGTCAGCGGTAATCTCGCCCCTTTGGAAGACCGGTTCCGACGCGTGCTCGGCGAATTCAACGATGATCGTGCTGTGGCTACCGCGTTGCAGGGGCAGGATATTGCGGCGCATTTCATCCTCGCATCCACGCCCGTTGGCAGTTGGGAAACGCCTCTGCTCACCGTTGAGACGGATCTCAAGCCCTCGCTGCGGTTCTTTGAGCAGTGCGCCAACCTTGGCGTGCGCAAGGTCCTCTTCACCTCATCTGGCGGTTCGCTGTATGGCCCGCAGCGGGAACCGACCAGTGAAAATGCGTCGGCCAATCCATTCAATCCGCATGGCATTGTCAAATTATGTGAGGAGCACTTCCTGCGGTATTTTCGGGAGCACTCGCAACTCGCCTCGGACTGCTACCGCATAGGCAACGCCTATGGCCCCAGGCAACCTCTCGGCCGTCCGCAAGGAGTCATCGGGGCCTGGATCGGCCGGATTTTGGACGGGCTGCCCATTGAGATCTATGGCGACGGAGAGACTGTGCGTGACTATGTCCACGCGGCGGATGCGGCCGAACTTATGACCTATTCCCTGCGCGATCTCGACACCAGTGAAACCTTTAACATCGGCTCCGGGCAAGGCACCTCCATCCTTGAGCTGCTGGAGTTGTTCCGCAGGGTGCACAGGCGGAACTTCGTCTGCCTGCGGCATCCGCGGCGCGCTCTGGACAATCCCCGCGCCGTCTTGCTCAGCAACAAGCTGTTGGAGCACTTTCCCGGTTTCTCTTTTCGTGATCTGGAGCAGGGCGTGCGCGAGAGCTTCGCCTGGGCCGAGAGTCAGCGGCGGCCCTAAAACCTTCCGTGAGCGGTGCGCGAGGTCTGGATTTGGATGCAGCGGCCGTTCAGCTTGTTGGAGACGTGCCCGCCACGGATGCCGGCATTTCCGACGGCGGCCACATGGCGGGCTGCGTGTGTCTGGACGTGTGTCTGGAGCACCGCATCCGCTAGGGGGAGCGGGGGCGCGACGGGAGAAGCTGGGGATAGTCAGATCTCAGGTCTCCGCAGTGACCTGGACCCCCGGCGCTGCCGTTTCGAACTGCGGTTCACGACAGCGCTTTCGTCAAGATGATCATATTTGATTGGGCTGAGCAGTCAAGTCCCCCGGCTGCCAGGGATGAAGGGTCTACTGCTTTGCCGTGCTGCTTTGCGTCGTCGGTGGAGCAAGTTCGGGAAGTTCCTTCCCAAGCTTTACGATTTCGACAGCCTGTGCAAAGCGCTTATGAAAGGTTCCTTCTGTCAGCGTTGTGGCGATGTTTATGGTGACCCGCCGCTTGGTAACGACGGTGACACGAGTATGGTCCGTATCGACGGGATTAATCCAAGCCCCCATGACCGTGCCCCAAGAAACTAAATTCATGCCAGAACTTGTCAGCATGTAATTCTGCTCTGGATGCTCTTCGATTGCATCACTGCCTTCCCATCAGTAAACCGTCGCGCGATTTGGCACTGATTGGCGCGGGATTCGGCACTGACCACTAACTGTAGCGCGACATTTACTTTTGCCCCCGGCGACGCTTACTTTTGTACAGCCCCGCCGGGGGCTTTCATTTTCCGGCCCGCTCTTTGCTACGCGCGCGCGT
>MNUQ01000009.1:16960-29828 GCA_001871085.1 Desulfovibrionaceae bacterium CG1_02_65_16 | reverse complement strand
GCCGCCGTTCCGGCCGAGCTCGAAGAGGAGCTTCCGGAGCTGTTGCAGCCCATCCCCGAGCCGGAAGCGGCCGCGTCCGAGGAGCTTTTGCCCGAGTCTGAACCGGTCAGCGAGCCGACGGCCGAGCCTATTCAGGCCGAGGCTATTCAGCCCGAGCCTATTCAGCCCGAGCCTATTCAGGCCGAGCCTATTCAGGCCGAGGCTATTCAGCCCGAGCCCACACTGGCGGACGCTGCCCTGGCCAGTGCTGTGGCTGGTGCGCTGGCCACCGGGCCTGTCGCCTCCCTGGCCGATGAGCCCGTCGCCGCGCCGGAAATTCCCGCCGCTCCCGCCGTCTCCAGCGAAGAGCTGGCCGACCTGCGCGAGCGTCTGGAGCAGATCGCCTCGCAGGTCACCGGCAACAGCGTGGCCGTGGTGCGCCTGGAGGGAAAGCTGGCCCAGCGCGAGCAAGTCCTGGCCGAACTTGAGGAGCGCCTGCGGGCCTCCCAGGCCGAGGCCCAGTCCCTGCGCGACGAGCTGGCCGCCCTGCGCACCCATATGGAGCAGAGCCTCCGCACACAGGACGAGACCGTGCAGCAGGAGCTGATCCAGTCGGCCCAGACCTCTGCGGACAAGTCGCAGGCCGCTATGGACAAGGCGCTTGGCGCCGTGGACAAGGCGCTTGCCGCTTTGGACAAGGCGCAAATGGCTGCGGACAAGGCCGACTCCCTGGCCCCGAGGGTGGAGAGCGCCGAAATGACCGTGCGCGGTGTTGGCGCGCGTCTGACCCAAATGGAGAACCGGCAGGCCCAGCTGGACCGCGAGGTCTTCGCGGAGATCACCCGGGCCGTCCCGCGCGAGGCCGCCAAGGTCATCCGCGAGGAAATCGCCCATCTGGCCGCCTCCATGCGCGACGAGTAAACGCCGCACACAGCAAGGCCACATAAGAGGCCGCTCCCGCGAAAGGGAGCGGCCTCTTTTTTTGCGCGCCGCTTTGTTTGCGCACAGGGCTTGTCCCGGCATTTCGCAGCGCAGATGGGGGAATGGCGCAGGGTCGTTGCGGCGGCGGCCAGGCGGCCAGGTGGCCAAATGGTGATGCCGCGGCGCTGTGGCGGTTGGTTTGCGCAGCCGCGTTCCCGCAAGCAGACGAGAGCCCCGGCGAATGCGGTCCGGCGAATGCCGGCGAATGCCGGCCGGCGGGCTCAGGCCATGCATTGAAAGCGCGCAACGTCCTGCGAGCCATCTGGCGAGGGAATTTGCGCCCCTGGGGTTTGCCGCTCCGGCGGCTAGAGGGCGTGTTCGGGAACCAGCACGGAGACCGGCTCCACGATGTCGAAGGAGTTTTTGGATTCGATGAGGCGGTAGATGTTGGTCTCGTTCAGCTCCGCGTCCTTGGCCAACAGCAGCATGCCGTCCACGGAGACGATGTTCTCCTCAAGGATCATGTTGGTTTTAAGCTCGCGCATGGTGACGCGGCGGCGAACGTAGCCGGAGTTCACGGGAATGGTGGATTCAAAAGCCTTGAGCACTTCCAGATCGTATACGCCCTTGAGCCCGTGCATCTGCACGAAAATGGTCGCCGCCGGCAGCCTTCGGTTGGCAAGCAGGTCGTAGTCCAGCACCACCTTGAGCACCCGCGCGCCAAAGGGCGGATTGTCGTCGAAGCGGGCGTGCTGACGGCGGATGATCTCGCTCACCAGCTCCATGCGCGGAATGTGGGCGAGCAGCCCGGCGCCTATGGTCGGGTGGCTCTCGAACAACCGGCGCTCCTCAATCGTCAAATCCTTGCCCGCGCGGATCTTGTCCAGCACGGCGCGCGGCAGCGAAACGCAGCCGATGTGCGAGAGCATGGCCGCCATGTCCACCTCGAAAAACTGCGGAATGAGCATGGCCCCGGACAGTCGGCGCACAAGGCCCTGGATGCGCAGGGAGCGGCCGAAAGCGGACGGATTGGCCAGGCTGAGCACCTCGGTGAGCGCCTGCACCGAGCCGTGCATGGTCTCCTCGATGAAGCTTTGTTCGGCGGTGAGCAGCTTGTGCTGGGCCAGCCCGGCCTCGATGTTGCGCACCAGCGCGGCCGGGGCGGCGGGTTTGGTCACGCAGCGGAAGGCGCGGCCGTCCATGACGGCGTTCACCGCCAGGTCGAGGTCGGTATGACCGGCCATAAGCAGACCGACCGTGTGCGGGTAGGCGGTGCGGATGAGGTCGAGCAGCTCCGGGCCGTCGCGCCGGGGCAGTTTGTAATCCGTCAGCACCACGGCAAAGGGCCCGGACTGGCGCACGGCCTTCAGGGCGTCCTGCGCGCCCACTGTGCAGGTCATGTCAAAATGCTGGGAGAGCTGGTCCTGGAGTGAGCCCAGCGGGTTGGAGGCTGCCTCGACCAAAAGCACCTTGTCCGTCATTACGTCTCCTTGAAGGGGGCGGGGATGCGCCGCGTCGGCGTCCGCCTGCTCATACCGCCCCCCGGTGCGTCGCGCAAGCTCGCATGGAGGCTTCGCCGCACTCGACGAGGCGGGGGGTGGCGTGCTATCGGTGGCGGACCAAACAAAGGGGGAGGGGCCTTGCCGGTTTCTTCTCCTTTCCCGCCCGGGGTCCACCGCATGGTGCGGTCGCGGCCATTTCCCACCGGGCGGGTTTTCCGGACGCACAACCGGGCGCGCCACGCCTGGATCGCGGGAGATGGCATGGATTCGCTGGAGAAGCAGGCCCTGCAGGTGGCCAAGGAAATCGTGGTCAAGTTCATTGAGGTGGGCCGCATCTCTCCCGCCAATTTTTCCGAGCATTTCTCGGAGATCTATGGCGAAATCCTCACCACCGTGTCCGGCGGCGCGGAGCGCGCGGACCAGAGCGCCCCGAAAAAAGCGGACCAGGGCGAATAGTCCATGCAACGCCCGTCTCCCCTGGATCACAAGGAACAGAGCCAGCGCGACCAGATCCATGGCCGGCAGGTGGCCGCCATGTTCGGCCGCATCGCCCGCTGGTATGATTTTCTCAATCACGCCCTCAGCCTCGGGCTGGACATTTACTGGCGCTGGCGGCTGGCCCGCGTGGCGCTGCCCAGGCCTGGCGGCGTTGCGCTCGATCTCGCCGCCGGCACGATGGACGTCTCCGTTGCGCTGACGCGGCAATATCCCGACGTGCGCGTGCTGGCCGTGGACTACACGCTGCCCATGCTGGCGCAGGGCAAGGGCAAAATCGCCGGCGCGCTTTCCGAGCGCATCCTGCCCGTGCAGGGCGACGGCCGCAATCTGCCCCTGCCGGACGAGTCCGTGGACGCCGCGACCATCGCCTTCGGCATCCGCAACATCCGCCCGCGCATGGCCGCCCACCGCGAGGTGCTGCGCTGCCTCAAGCCCGGCGGGCGCTTCTGCATTCTGGAGTTCGGCACCGGCCGGCGCAAGGTGTGGGGCGGGCTGTACAACTTTTATCTCAATTCGGTGCTGCCGGCCTTTGGGCGGCTTGTCTCGGGCGACCGGGCGGCCTACCGCTACCTGGCGGAGACCATCCGCGAGTTTCCAGATGAGCGGCAGCTGGCGCGGGAGCTTGTGGACGCCGGATATGCGCGTGTGTTTCACGTTGCCATGCTCTCGGGCATCGTGTACCTGCATGTGGCGGAAAAGGCGGGTGGAATGCCCGGCAAAGGCTTCGGCGAAGCCGCTGGAGAAACGTCTGGCGAGGCTGCGGATGAAGCGTCGCAGGTTGTGGTCGGGAACAGCGCCGCCGCCCCCGCTGAACCTGATGGCTCCGATGAACTGCTGCGTTGTTTCACCCCGCAGGACCCGGGCAAGGGGCCGGAGGACGAGTAGGCAAGGCAGGCTCGGCCCGGTGCAATGAACTACGGGCGGGCCCGCGCGTGGGCAAAGAGAAAAATCAGCCGGTTAGAATGACCGGCCCAAAGCCACCAAAAGAACGCCCAGAATGATCGCCGTGAAGCCGAGCGCGCGCAGTGCGCGGGGCGGCTTGGCGGCCAGGGCGAGCAGGATGCCGGGCATCCTCTCCGCCAGGAGAAAATAGGGCAGGCCCTCCAGAAGGAAGGCCAGGCCAAGGGCCACAAAGAAGAGCGACCAGTCGAGGTTCATGCGGCCCCTTGTATCCGTGCGGGCACGGGTTGTCCACAGGCGGGGGCGCGCGCTCTTTCAAGGAGGAACGGAAGACGCATGGGGTTGAAGACAACGTTTGAGGATTTGAAGGCCGGACGCGCTCCAATCGCCGTCGTTGGTCTGGGGTACGTGGGCCTGCCGCTGGCGGTGGCCCTTTCCCGTCATTTCCGGGTCATCGGGTTTGATATTTCGCAAAAGCGCGTGGACGAGCTGGAACAGGGGACCGACCGCACCGGCGAGGTGCTGCCGGAGAACCTCAAGGCCGCCACTGTCGGCTACACCTGCGACCCCGCGCGCCTGAAAGAGGCCGCCGTCATCATCGTGGCCGTGCCCACCCCCATCGACGCGCACAGAAGCCCGGACCTGCGTCCCGTCATCGGGGCCACCCGCACCGTTGGCGCCAACCTCGCGCCCGGCGCGGTGGTGGCGTATGAATCCACCGTGTATCCGGGCCTGACGGAAGAGGTCTGCGTGCCCCTGCTGGAGGAGCAGTCCGGAACCAAGTGCGGCGAGGGCTTCTTCGTCGGCTATTCGCCGGAGCGCATCAACCCCGGCGACCGCGCGCACACGCTGGAGACCATCGTGAAGGTGGTGGCGGGGCAGGACGGCCCCACCGCCGACCTGCTGGCCGGCGTGTACGGCTCGGTGGTCAAGGCCGGCGTGTACCGCGCCTCGACCATCAAGGTTGCGGAGGCCGCAAAGGTCATTGAGAACACCCAGCGCGACCTGAACATCGCGCTCATGAACGAGCTGGCCGTCATTTTCGACCGCATGGGCATCGACACGCTGGAAGTGCTGGCCGCCGCGGGCACCAAGTGGAACTTCCTGCCGTTTCGGCCAGGTCTGGTGGGCGGCCACTGCATTGGCGTGGACCCGTACTATTTGACGTTCAAGGCCCAGGCGCTGGGCTTTTCGCCGCAGGTCATCCTGGCCGGCCGCTCCATCAACGACGGCATGGGCAAGTTCATCGCGGAAACCTGCGTGAAAAAGCTCATCGCCGCCGACGTGAAGGTCAAGGGCGCGCGCGTGGGCGTTTTCGGCTTCACCTTCAAGGAGAACGTGCCGGATCTGCGCAACACCAAGGTCATCGACGTGGTGCGCGAGCTGGAGGATTTCGGCGTGACCGTGCTGGCCCACGATCCCATGGCCGACTACGCCGAGGCCCGGCGCGAGTACGGCATTGATTTGTGCGGGCTTTCCGAGCTGCGCGACCTGGACGCGGTGATTTTGGCCGTGGCGCACCAGCAGTACGCGGAGATCGGGCTTTCCGAGCTGCGCAAGCGGTTCCGCCAGGGCGCGGCCCCGCTCATCCTCGACGTGAAGGGGCGCTTCGACCCGGCCGAGGCGGCGAGCGCCGGCTTTACCCTCTGGCGGCTGTAGGGAGCCGGAGGGCGCGCAATGCTGCTGGTCGCCGCCGCCACCGCAATGGAGCTCGCCGCCGCGCTTGGCGGCGCGGCCCCGCCGCGGCAGGGCGAGGCGGTGGAGCTGACGGCGTACGGCCGGCGTGTGCTGGCCCTGGCCACGGGCGTGGGCGTGGTGAACGCCGCGCTGGAGCTGGGCCGGACGCTGGCCGCGCGGCCCGACGTGGCCGGTGTGCTGGACGTTGGCGTGGCGGGCAGCCTGGATGTGGCCGCGCACCCCGTGGGCTGCGTGCGGCTGATTGAGCGCGAGTGCTGGCCCGAGTATGGCCTGCTGGCTGCTGGCGCGCTTGTGGCAGATGCGCGGGCGTTGCGCTTCAGCCTGAACGGGGGGCCGGCGGATGCGCCGGAAACATCGGGTGCGATTTTTGAGACATTGCAGTGGGACGCATTGGCGCCGCTGCGGCGCCTGGGATTGGAGGCCGGGGGGTGGACCACCGCCGCCTGCCTGACCGTGAGCGGCGTAACCGCCGACGCGGCCCGGGCGGGGGAGCTGTTCGCATGCTTCGGCCCCTGCCTGGAGAACATGGAGGGCTTCGCCCTGGCCTATGGGGCCCGGCGCGCCCATTTGCCCTTCATTGAGCTGCGCGCGGTCTCCAACCCTGTGGGCGCGCGGCCGCCCAGGGGATGGAACCTGCCAGGGGCGTTGGCCGCGCTTGGCGGGGCGACGCGACGGCTTCTTGCGGTCGCGCAGGCAAAACCTTAACCCAATCGGGATGCGGATACACGGCATGAACGAGCTTCTCGCCTATTTCGCCGGGGAAATGCCCGGCATCAACGCCTTCCTCGCGGCGGAGGCCGACACGTTCGATGGCTTGGTGCGCGAGGTGGCGCGCCATGTGCTGCTCTCCGGCGGCAAGCGCATCCGGCCCATGCTCACCATTTTGTTCGCCCGGGTCATGGGCGGCCAGGACAAAAACGCCCTGCCCATCGCCTGCGCCATTGAGATGCTGCACACGGCCACGCTCCTGCACGACGACGTGCTCGACCAGGCCGAGACGCGCCGGGGCAAAACCAGCGCCCATGTGGCCTTCGGCGTCACGCAGACCATCCTTGCGGGCGATGTTCTGCTGGCCCTGGCCACCAAGCTGGGGGCGGACTACGACACCCCGCGCCTCAACTCGCTTTTGGCCGCCGGCACCATGGCCACGGCCCAGGGCGAGATTCTGGAGCTGGCGCACACGGCCAGCCCCACGGTGGACCGCGCCGCCTACCTCGACATCGTCATCGGCAAGACCGCCCGGCTCATCGAGACCGCCTGTCGCTGCGGCGCGGCGCTGGCCACCCCGGACCGCGCCGCCGAGGACCTCGCCGGGGCGTATGGCCTCAATCTGGGCATAGCCTTCCAGCTGGTGGATGACGCGTTGGACTACACCGTTTCGGCCAGCGAGATGGGCAAGCCCGCCGGGGGCGACCTGCGCGAGGGCAAAATGACCCTGCCGCTCATTCTGCTGCTGGAGTCCCTGCCAAAGGACGAGGCGGCGGCGCTGCTGGCCAAACTGCGGGACCAGTTGTTGACGGAGGAGGAGGCCGGGCGCATAGTTGCAAGCATCCGCCAAAAGGGTCTGGCCGAGAAGACCCGCGAGGCGGCCCAGGCCTATGGCGACTTGGCCCTGCGGGAGCTTGAGGCCCTGCCACTGTCGCCGGAGCGCGTTGTGCTGACCCAGGCCGCGGAGTACGTTCTCACCAGGCGCAAGTGATCGGGGGGGCTGATGGCCGAGAATCTACTGCTCAACTCGCCGCACCTGCTCCAGAAGATCTCCCTGTCGCCGGTCATGCTCCGGCTCATGCAGGAGGCGCTCCGGCCAGAGCCGGACTTCGCCGTAATGGCCGAGACCATCCGCCTGGACCCCGCCCTGGCGACCACTGTGCTCAATCTGGTCAACTCCGCCTTCTACAGCCTGCCGCAAAAGGTCACGGACCTGCACCGCGCGGCCCTTGTGCTGGGCAGCCGCGAAATTCTCAAAATGGCCGTCTCCATGACACTGCACAAGGATTTGGAGAACGGCTTTCCCGACTGCCACTATGATTTCTACCCCGACTGGCGGCTCATCGTCTGGTCGTCCATAGCCGCCGAGCTGCTGGCCGCCCGGCTTTGCCCGGACCGCACGGACGAGGCCTATCTGTGTTGCCTGCTCAAGGACGTTTCGCTGCTGTTTCTGCGCTGCGCCGCCAATGACCTGCTGCCCGAGCCCGACCTGCGCGACCGCATCACCGTGCTGAGCCGTGACCAGCTGGAGCGAGAGATCGAGGCCTGGGGGCTGCACCACGGCGCGCTTTCGCAGATGTTGCTGCTGCGCTGGGGCATTCCGCTGGAAATGTGCGAGAGCATCCGCTTCCACCACGACATGGACGGCTTGCCGGGCCACGCGCCCATGACCCAGGCGGTCATACTGGCCACGCAGTGGTCGGAGATGGAGCTGGGCCACGCCGCAGGACCCTTTGGCGTGGTGCAGTTCGAGGGGCTGCTGCGCAGCGTGCTGGGCCTGAGCGAACGCGAGGTGGACATCCTGCGTTCCGAGTGTTTGACGCGTTTCCGCTCCATGCTCCAGTCACTGGGCATTGGCGAGGGCGACGCCAACCGCGCCTATTACCGGCATTCGGTCAAGGCCATGCAGGGCTATTGCTTTCTCAGCATGGACCTGCTCACCGCCGAGGGCGGGCTGGCCTCCGTTGCGCAGGTGCTGGGCAAGCACATCCGCCTGAACTGGGACGTGCGCACCTGGGAGGTGGCCCTCAAGTCGCCCCACCGCGACCTGTTCCGTCTGTTCCGCCTTACGGCCGATGGCCGGCTGGAGCGCGCCGCCGACCGCTACTCCGTGGGCCAGATTCCCTGGACCATCAAGGGCGCTGGTTTGGAAATCGGCTCCGGCGGGGCGCACCTGGGCGAGCTGCGCCTGGGCGAGTCCAACATTCCCAAGGAGGAGCTGGACAATCTGCGCCTGTACCTGCGCTTTTTCGGCCAGGGGTTTGAGCACTACTGCGCCCGCCAGGCCGTGCTGGAGGAAAAGGCGCTGGCCTTCGACAAAATCCCCATCGGCGTGGCGCGGCTGGATTATTCCGGCCACGTGGTGGAGGCCAACCGCAAGGTTTCCGAGTTTTTGGCCCTGCGCGAGCCGGCCAGGGGACGGAGCTTCGCCGAGCTGCTTTCCCGGCGGCTGCCGCAGGAGACCGTGGCCGAGTTTGCGACGTTTCTGGCCGACGCCGCGCGCGTCCAGTTCGGCAAGATCGACTACCTGCTGGGCCGCGATGAGCAGGGCGCGGTGTGCGACGGCGCGCTGTACCTCTCCGCCCACCGCGTGGAGGACGCCCACGGCCGCAGCATATTGGCGCTCATAGAGGACCTGCGGGAGCTTTCCGAGGTGGAGGTGCAGACCCTGCGCCGCAAGAATTTTTTGGAGCGGCTCATCGGGTCCATGCACGAGCTGGTGCTCACCGTGACCGAGCGGGGCGTCATCAACTTTTCCTCGCGCCAGGATTTGGGCCTGGTGGGTAAGTCGTTCTTCGTCGCGTTCCAGCCCGCGGAGAGCTGCATTGATGCCTGGAGCCCTTGCCTGCTGACGGCCGAGTGCCCGGACCACGTGGAGGCCATGGTGCGCCCGGAGGGCGGCGATGAGCTGTCCTTCGAGTTCTCCTTTGCGCCGCTGGGCGGTCCGGCCAAGGAAGGCTCCGGGGCGTCCGCGCCAGGGCGGGAATGCCTGGTTGTGGGGCGCGATCTGACGCACATCCGCCGGCTGGAGGCCAAGCTCAAGGTGCGGGCCATGCTCGACGGCCTGACCGGGGTCTTCAACCACTACCAGTTCCATACGACCCTGGAGCGCGAGGTGAGCCGCTGCCGCCGCACCGGGCGGGGCATGGGGCTGGTGTTCTGCGACCTGGACAAGTTCAAGGACGTGAACGACGAGAAGGGCCACTTGGCGGGTGACCAGGTGCTTAAGGGCATGGGGGCGCTGCTGCTGCATGTGGTGCGGCAAGGCATGGATTTCCCCTGCCGCTATGGCGGGGATGAGTTCGCGGTCATTGTCACCGAGGTGGATGCGGACCGCTTGCGGGCCATTGGCCAGCGCGTGCTGGACGACGTGCGCGAGCAGTTCGCCGGGGTGGTCAGCGTCAGCGTGGGGGCCACCATGCTGCGCGAGGCCGACACCCCGCAAAGCCTGCTTGGCCGGGCCGACAACCTGGCCTATAAGGCCAAAAGCGCCGGGGGCGACGCCCTGGTGATGGAGTAGGGGGCCCCGGCTGGGGCGTATGCTGCTAGAACCGGCCGGCACACGGCCTTTTGAAGGAGAGCGTTGTATGCTTTTGCGCTTTGAGTTGGGGCTTAAGCCCCAGGTGCGCGATGTGGTCGGCGAGCGCGTGGCGCGCAAGATCAAGAGCGAGCTGGGCATCAGTCTGGCTGGCGTGAACATTGTGCGCGTGTACACGGTGGAGGGCATCGACGAGGCCCAGGCCCGGGCCGTGATTGACGCGACGGCACTGCACGACCCTGTTTTGCACGAGATTTCCCTCTCGCCCCTTGCAAGGGCCCAAGCCCCCGACTGGGTGCTGGAAGTGGGCTTCCGTCCCGGCGTCACGGACAACGAGGCCAAGACCGCGCGGGAGACCATTCTGCTGGTGCTCGGGCTCTCCGGTCAGGCCGCCAAGGCCGTCAGCGTGTACACCAGCGTGCAGTACCTGCTCTCGGCCGCGCCGGCCGCGCCGGCCGCGCCGTTGGAAGAGAAGACCGTGCTGCGCATTGCGCGCGACCTGCTCGCCAACGAGCTCATCCAGCGTTTTGAGTACAAGTCGGCCGCGCAGTGGAAGGCCGCGCCCGGGTTTGCGCCCAAGGCCGCGCGCGTCACAGGCCAGGCCAGCGACGAGGTCGCCGTCATCCCCCTCACCACCATGACCGACGACGAGCTTGTGGCCTTCAGCCGGGCCAACACCCTCGCCCTTTCGCTCAAGGAAATGCAGACCATAGTGGCCTATTACAAGGACCCGGCCGTGCGCGCCGCGCGCGCCGCCGCGGGCCTGTCGCCCGAGCAGGCGGGCAACCCCACCGACGCCGAGGTGGAGGTGCTGGCGCAAACCTGGAGCGAGCACTGCAAGCACAAAATCTTTACCGCGAACATCGACTACGAGGACGCGGAGAACGGCCGCCGCCGCACGGTGAACAGCCTGTTCAAAACCTGCATTCAGAACAGCACCAAGGCCATCCGCGCCGCCAAGGGCAAGGATGACTTCTGCCTCTCCGTGTTCAAGGACAACGCCGGCGTCATCCGCTTCAACGAGCGCCTTAATGTCTGCATCAAGGTGGAGACGCACAACTCCCCCAGCGCGCTGGATCCCTACGGCGGAGCGCTTACCGGTATTGTGGGCGTGAACCGCGACCCCATGGGCACCGGCATGGGCGCGAATTTGCTGTGCAACACCGATGTGTTCTGTTTCGCCTCGCCGTTTTGGGAGGGCGAGCTGCCGCCCCGGCTGCTGCACCCGCGCCGCGTGCTTGAGGGCGTGCGCGAGGGCGTGGAGCACGGCGGCAACAAAAGCGGCATTCCCACGGTCAACGGCTCCATCGTGTTCGACGAGCGCTACCTGGGCAAGCCGCTGGTATACTGCGGCACCGTGGGCAGCATGCCCATCACCGTGGCCGGAAAGCCCAGCCATGAGAAATGCGCGCTGCCCGGCGATGTCATCGTCATGAGCGGCGGACGCATCGGCAAGGACGGCATTCACGGCGCGACATTCTCCTCGGAGGAGTTGCACGAGGGCTCGCCCGCCACCGCCGTGCAGATCGGCGACCCCATCACCCAGCGCAAGATGTATGATTTCCTCATGCGCGCGCGCGACCGCGGGCTGTACAACGCCATCACCGACAACGGCGCGGGCGGATTGTCCTCCAGCGTGGGCGAAATGGCCCAGGATTCCGGCGGCTGCGACCTCGACCTTTCCAAGGCGCCGCTGAAGTACGACGGCCTCAAGCCCTGGGAGGTCCTTATCTCCGAGGCGCAGGAGCGCATGACCTGCGCGGTGCCGCCGGACAAGCTCGACGCGTTCCTGGCCCTCTCCAGGGAAATGGACGTGGAGAGCACGGCGCTGGGCACCTACACCGACTCCGGCTATTTCCGCGTGCGTTATGGGACCAAGTGCGTGACGCAGCTTTCCATGGAGTTTCTGCACGAGGGCCTGCCGCAGATGGAGCTTGCCGCCCGCTGGGACAAGCCCGCGCCCAAGACCGACCCCCTGCCGGAGCAGGTGGACCAGCCCGCGTTGCTTGCCCGCATGCTGGGCCGGCTAAACATTTGCAGCAAGGAATACGTCATCCGGCAGTACGACCACGAGGTGCAGGGCCGAAGCATCGTCAAGCCGCTGGTGGGCGTCAAGCGCGACGGCCCGGCCGACGCGGCCGTCATCCGGCCCGACTATGACAGCGACGAGGGCTTGGTGCTTTCCCATGGCATTTGCCCCAAGTTCAGCGACCTGGACGCCTACTGGATGATGGCCTGCGCCATTGACGAGGCGGTGCGCGGGGCCGTGGCCGTCGGCTGCGATCCCGCCTACATGGCCGGCACGGATAACTTCTGCTGGTGCGACCCCGTTGAGAGCGAGACCACGCCCGACGGCCGCTACAAGCTGGCCCAGCTGGTGCGCGCCAACGAGGCGCTCGACCACTTCTGCCGCGGCTTCGGCGTGCCCTGCGTGTCCGGCAAGGACTCCATGAAGAACGACTACAAGGGCGGCGGGATCAAGATCTCCATTCCGCCCACGGTGCTCTATTCCATTATGGGCAAAATGCCCGATGTGAAGCAGGCCGTCACCTCCGACTTCAAGCACGTGGGCGAGCATGTCTATGTGCTCGGGCTCACCCGGCCGGAGCTGGGCGGATCGGAAATGGCCAGCGAGCTTGGCCTCTCCGGCGGTGCTGTGCCGCAGGTGGAGCTGGTGCCCGCGCGCGAGCGCTATCTCGCCTACTTCGCCGCCACGCGGGCCGGGTTGGTGAGCGCCTGCCACGACTGCTCCGACGGCGGGCTTGGCGTTGCGCTGGCCGAGATGTGCATCGGAGGCCGGCTGGGCGCCGACGTGGATCTGGACAAGGTGCCGCAGTGCGGCTGCGAAAGCGCCCTGGAGCTGCTTTACAGCGAATCCGCCAGCCGGTTGGTGGTCAGCGTGACCCCGGACAAGGCTGCGGAGTTCGAGGCGCTCTTCGCCGGGCAGCACTGCGCGCGCATTGGCGAGGTGACTGAGGGCGATCTGCGGCTGACGCGCTCCGGCGCTCCGGTGCTGGCGTCCTCCGTTGAGGGGCTTGCGCAGGCCTTCAAGGCGACGCTGGACTGGTAGCGGTTTTCCTCGCGTGGTTTAAAACGAAGAATCGTCGGCTCCGTCCTTGCGACG
>MNUQ01000009.1:0-16948 GCA_001871085.1 Desulfovibrionaceae bacterium CG1_02_65_16 | reverse complement strand
TAGTCTTTCTCAAATTTTCCCACTTAAGTAATGACAAGACGATGACGATACTGTTGTATGGAAAAAATCGTCAGAAAACGATTGTCGTTTTGGGCGGGGTTGTAAGGGAGGCCCATCGTGGAGAAATTCGTGTCCGTCCTGCTGGGGCTGATCGTGGCCTGTCTGCTTGCCTCCCCGGCCCTGGCCGCGGGGAGGAAAGCCCCGACCGGCGTCGTCGAAGCGCACTACGTGGGATCGGCCGCGTGCGAGGGCTGCCACGAGCAGGAATACTCGAACTTCATGAAGTTTGCGAAAAAGGCGCATTCCGACAGGAGCGTGAAGATCATGGCCAAGAAGCTTTCCCCGGAGGAAGTGAAGGGCTGCTACGGCTGCCACACCACGGGCTATGGCAAGCCCGGCGGGTTTGTCAGCTTCGAGAAAACGCCGGATCTGGGGCACGCCGGCTGTGAGGTGTGCCATGGCCCTGGCTCCGCGCATGTGGACTCCGGCGGCAAGAAGAATCTCATCAAGGGCAAGGACCGTCTGAATGTGAAGGATTGCGAGGCCTGCCACAATAGCGAGCGCGTGGCCAACTTCCGCTTCAAGCCCATGCTCTACGGCGGGGCGCACTAGGATGGCGGCCCTCATGATTACCCCCGAAGTCATCCGCAAATCCCTGACCGCCAAAGTGATGGTGCTCACCCTCGGCATCAGCGGCCTTGTGTTTCTGGGATTGTTCTTATGCACCTCCTCCTGGCAGAAGAAGAGCATTCTGGGCGAGGTGCGCCACAGCGCCGAGCGCTCCAGCCGCATGATATCCATGGCCGTTGAGGAGCCCATGCGCCTGGGCGACAACGAGGCCACGCATGAGCGTTTTGTCGAATTCGCCAAGCAGGACAAGGACATCAGCGTCTACATGGTGGATTTTTCCGGCAACATCACCTATTCCACCGACAACGCCACCGAGCGCAAGGACCTTAACGCCGTGCTGGACCACGACGGCTGCCGCGCCCTTGTGGCGCAAAGCCTGAAGCAGAAGACAGAGGCCGGCGCCCTCATGCGCATGGGCGGAACGGATTTCTACACGGAAGTGAAGACCATTTCCAACGAGCCCGCCTGCTACCACTGCCATGGCCAAAGCCACCCCATTCTGGGGGCGCTGGTCACCCGGCAGGACCTGTCCTCGCAGTTCAGCGCGCTGCGGCTCACGCAGCTGCTCACCGCCGCGCTTTCTTTGGCGGGCATGCTGGCGCTCAGCTTCGTGCTTTTTGAGTTCATCAAGCGCACGGTGCTGGCGCGCATCACTTCCATTGAGCGCAGCGCCGACGAGGTCATCCAGGGCAATCTGAACGCGCGCTTCGCCGTGGCCGGCGAGGACCGCCTCGCCGCCCTGGCCAACCACCTCGGCACCATGGTCGAGCGCATCAAGGACCAGCTGGAGTACAGCAAGGGCCTGCTCGACGGCATCATCGTGCCCATGATGGTCTCCAACGAGCTGGGCGTCATCACCTTCGCCAATGCGCCGCTTTTGAGCATTCTGGGCATGAGCGACGCGCAGGTTTTGGGCAACTGCCCGGACCAGATCTTCTACGGCGAAAAGCACGAGACCCTGACCCAAAAGGCCATGGACACCTGCACCAGCATGAGCGGCAACCTTTCCTTCACCCGTGCCGACGGGGTGAGCTTTCCCCTGCACGCGGAGGTTTCGCCGCTTAAAAACGCCCAGGGCAATATGGTGGGCGCCATCACCATGCTGGTGGACCTCACCCATGAGGAGCAGTCGCGTCTGCGCATTGAGGCGAACCGCCGCGAGCTGCTCGCTGTTGCCAACGATGTGACCCAGGTGGCCCTGCGCCTGGAGCAGGCCTCCGAGCAGTTGAGCGCCCAGATGGAGGATTTGACCCGCGGCATGGACGACGCCTCCGGCCGCACCCACAGCATGGCCACCGCCATGGAGGAGATGAACGCCACCGTGCTGGAGGTGGCCAAGAACGCCGGCGAAACCGCCGAGGCTTCGGGCAAGGCCAACAGCGTTGCCCGTGAGGGCGGCTCCATGGTGCAGAACACCGTGACCGAAATCAGCGAGGTGGCCGCCACAACGGCCAGCCTTTCCGGCGCGCTGGGCGAGCTCTCCAAGAGCGCCGAGGGCATCGGCGAGGTCATCGGCGTCATCAACGACATTGCCGACCAGACCAACCTGCTGGCGCTCAACGCCGCAATCGAGGCCGCGCGCGCCGGCGAAGTCGGACGTGGGTTTGCCGTGGTGGCCGACGAGGTGCGCAAGCTGGCCGAAAAGACCATGCACGCCACCAAGGAGGTGGAGGCGGCCATCCAGCAGGTGCAGTCCAGCACCCAGGAAGCCGTGCGCGAGATGGACGCCGCCAAGACGCGCGTGGACAAGACCACCGAGCTGGCTGGCGGCGCCGGCGGCATGCTGACCGAGATCGTCAGCGCCTCGGACCGCATTGCCGACATGGTGCGCTCCATTGCCACCGCGGCGGAGGAGCAAAGCGCCACCAGCGAGGAGATCAACCTCAACGTGAGTGAAATCAGCAATCTCTCCGGCAAGATGTCCAGCGATATCCAGACCGCCAACGCGAGCATTCGCGAAGTGGCTGGCATGTCCCGCGACCTGGCCCGTTTGGTGGAGAAGTTCCGCAGCGAGGAGTAAACCGGTCCCCCCCCCAGGCTCAACCCGGAGGATGCCATGGACAAGCCGCACGAGCGGAGACAGTTCGGACGTTTGCATTTGCTCGCCTATGGGCGGGGCAAGACCTGCACCCTGGCGCTTGGCGGGGTTGTGTGCCAGGCCGATCTCATTGACGTAAGCGCGGGCGGCGCGCGTTTGCGCCATTACCCTCCGCCATCGCTGCCGGCACAGCGGGAGCTTGTGTTCTCCGTGCCGCAACTGGACGACGGGGGGCTGCTCCAGGGCCTTGCCGCCACGGTGCGCTGGCGCAACGGTGACGAGCTCGGCATCCAGTTTGAAAAAAATCTTGATGTCGGCATAAGCGCCTTGCAGCGGCTTATCTGCTAGCAATCATTCCCCTCGCCCAGCTGTAAAGCCTATATCTATCTGATATAGCGTATCTCTCTGCGTAGTTGGCAAGAACGCCCGCATTCAGTAAGAGGCTTCCCAGCCTTTTCTACTTTATCGTGACGGGGCTTGACTTCGTCCGCGTTCGTTATTAGGAATTATTCTCGATGCAGCGAGGTGACCATGGAATCTGAAGACAAAAAGGGCGTCCGCCTGTCCCGCCAGCGCGAAACCATTCTGGCGGAATTGTGCAAGGTCAAGACCCATCCCACTGCGGATGAGGTCTACGACATGGTGCGTAAAATCATCCCCCGCATCAGCCTGGGGACGGTGTACCGCAATCTGGACTTTTTGAGCAGCAGGGGAGTGGTGCTGCGGCTAGGCGGGGCCGGAACGCAAAAGCGTTTCGATGGAAATCCCACGCCGCATCCGCACCTGCGTTGTTCGGTTTGCGGCCGTGTGGACGACCTTGAGTACCCCCTGCCCCTGCCGGAAGTGCCGGTGGAGCAGGCCATGGGCTATACTGATCTGCGTTGCGACGTGGAGTTTGTGGGGATTTGCCCCATATGCGCCCGGAAAAAAATGTAGGCGCGTGGACACGCTGCCCGCATTTTCTCTGGTGCTCCGCGTATAATCTGGTAAAGGTAAATCGTGATTAACAGCCAGCCGCGGCTGGCCCTTTCCAAAAGGAGCATAAGCCATGACCCTTCGTGGAACCCGTACCGAGAAAAATATCCTCACCGCCTTCGCTGGCGAGTCTCAGGCCCGCAACCGCTACACCTACTTCGCCGCTGTGGCCAAAAAAGAAGGATTTGTGCAGATTTCCGCTGTATTTGAGGAAACCGCCAATCAGGAGAAGGAGCACGCCAAGCGCCTGTTCAAGCTGCTTGAGGGCGGTGAGGTGGAGATCACCGCGGCCTTCCCCGCCGGAACCATCGGCACCACTCTGGAGAATCTGAAAGCCTCCGCCGGCGGCGAGCACTACGAGCAGACCAGCATGTACCCGGACTTCGCCAAGATCGCCCGCGAGGAAGGCTTTACGGAAATCGCCGTGGTCTTCGAGTCCATCGCCGTGGCGGAGCGCTTCCACGAGAAGCGCTTCAACGCGCTGGCGGCCAACATCGAATCCGGCAAGGTTTTCAAGAAGGACAAAAAGGTTGCTTGGCGCTGCCGCAACTGCGGGTACATCTACGAGGGCGAGACCGCTCCGAACAAGTGCCCCGCCTGCGCGCATCCCCAGGCCCATTTTGAACTGTTGGAAGAAAACTGGTAACCACCCTGCACTGTTGAGGAGGCACAAACATGTCCATTGAACGCGGTCAGCTCTACAAATGTGATGTGTGCGGCAACATCGTCAGCGTTCTTTTCGCCGGCGCCGGTGATTTGGTGTGTTGCGGCCAGCCCATGAAGCTGCTGGTTGAGAATACCGTGGATGCCGCCAAGGAAAAGCACGTTCCGGTCATCGAGAAGACCGCCGATGGCTACAAGGTCAAGGTTGGCAGCGTGCCGCATCCCATGGAGGAGAAGCACTACATCCAGTGGATCGAGCTCGTCGCGGACGGCGTCTCGCTGCTGAAGTTCCTGAAGCCCGGCGATGCGCCGGAGGCCGAGTTCTGCACCGGCGCCAAGAGCGTCACCGCGCGCGAGTACTGCAATCTTCACGGGTTGTGGGCCGCCAAGGGATAAGGTAAACAACACCTCAGGAGGAAGTCGCATGGCCCAGCCGGAAGAAATGTACCAGTGCCAGAACACCAACTGCGGGTACATCTACAACCCCGACAAGGGCGACCGCAAAGGGAAAATCCCCGCGGGCACCAGGTTTGAGGACCTGCCCGACGACTGGAAATGCCCCATTTGCGGCGGCGGCAAGAAGTGCTTCCGGCCTCTGGCCGGTCCCGGCTCCACCCGCGAGGTGAGCTGCCCCACACCCACCGAAGGAGAATAGACGATGCAGAAGTACGTGTGCAACATCTGCGGCTATGTGTACGATCCGGCGGAAGGCGATCCGGACAACGACGTGAAGGCTGGCACCAAATGGGAAGACGTCCCGGCCTCCTGGTCCTGCCCCATCTGCGGCGCGTCCAAGGAAAACTTCAGCCCTGAGGAATAAGTAAACAACGGAGGCCTTCTGGCCCTTTCGTTTCTGCAAGCACGGGAGCGCCTCCCTTGACAGGGGGGCGCTCCCTGTGTTTTTACAAAAACGCAGAATTTGTTGGTTGCCCGTTTCTCGCTTCCCCCGTGCGCGGCGGGCTGGTCCCTCCAAATTTCCGAATGCAACACGCAGGAGTGAGTATGAAACCTGTTGAGATTAAAAAAGATATTTTCTGGGTTGGCGCGGTGGACTGGAACAGCCGCGACTTCCACGGCTATTCCCTTTCCCCCCGTGGCACTACGTACAACGCCTTCCTGGTGAAGGACGAGAAGATCACCCTGTTCGACACGGTGAAGGCCGAGTTCCACGACGAGCTGCTGTGCTCCATCGCCCAGGCCTGCGAGGGCTCGCCCCGGCTGGACTATATTGTGGTGAACCACCTGGAGCCCGACCACGCCGGCTGCCTGGACCGCATCGTGGAGCGCTTCCACCCCGAGAAGATCTTTTGCTCGCCCATGGGTGAAAAAGCCCTGCGCTCCTACTACCACCATTCGCAGGACTGGCCCCTTGAGATCGTGCCCACGGGCGCGTCCATTAAAATCGGCAAGCGCACCGTGCAGTTCATCGAAACCCGCATGCTGCACTGGCCCGATAACATGATCTCCTACATCCCCGAGGACAAGATCGCCTTCTCCTCCGACGCCTTCGGCCAGAACTGGGCCAGCAACGAGCGCTTCGTCGACGAGGTGGACAGCCACGCCCTGGACACCGCCCTGGGCGACTACTACGCCAATATCGTGCTGCCGTATTCGCCTGTGGTGCTTAAGGTTCTGGACCAGCTTGCCGCCATGAAGCTGGACATCGACATGCTTTGCCCGGACCACGGCCTCATCTGGCGCGGACACGAGGCGGTGGCCCATGCGCTGGACACCTACCGCGAGTACGCTCTGCAGAAGCCGCATAAGAAGGCCGTCATCGTGTACGACACCATGTGGCACAGCACGGAGAAGATGGCCCGCGCCATTTGCGACGGGTTGTCCGACGAGGGCATCAGCGTGCGCATCATGAGCGTGAAGCACAACCACCACAGCGCCATCATGCGCGAGGTGTTCGACGCCTCGGCCGTGCTTGTGGGCTCGCCCACGCACAACAACGGCATTTTGCCTCTCGTGGCCGATGTGCTGACCTACATGAAGGGCCTGCGCCCGCAGAACAAGATCGGCGCGGCCTTCGGATCCTTCGGCTGGAGCGGCGAGTGCGTCAAAATCCTCACCGAACAGCTCTCCGGCATGGGCATGGAGATGGTCGAGCCTTCCGTGAAGGTCAAGAATCTGCCCAGCCACGAGACCTACCAGGCCTGCTACGAGCTGGGCAAGAAGGTCGGCCAGGCCATCAACGCCAAGGTGGCCGCCTAGCCGGTCGCCTGGAGTCGGCCGCCAAAGCAGCCGCGGGCATCTTCACAGACGCCCTGAAATGATTCAGTGTAGGGAGGGCTTCGAGCCCTCCCTTTTTTTCGCCGCAACGGCGCAGGAGAAAGCATGAGCGAACACCCCACGGGCAAGGTCTGGTTCATCGGCGCGGGCCCGGGCGATCCGGAACTCATCACGGTGAAGGGCCAGCGGCTCATCGCGGCCGCCAACCTTGTGCTCTACGCCGGGTCCCTTGTCCCCCGCGCCCTGTTCGAGGGCGTTCCGGCGGGCGTGCCCGTCATCGACTCCGCGCCGCTTTCCCTGCCAGAGACCCACGCGCTTCTGCGCGACTGCGCGCTTTCCGGCGGTTTGGCCGCGCGCGTGCACACGGGCGAGCCCTCCATTTACGGCGCCGTGCGCGAGCAGGCCGCGCTCCTCGATGCCGAGGGCATCCCCTGGGACGTGGTGCCGGGCGTTTCCAGCGCGTTTGCCGCCGCCGCCGCCGCCAAGGTCTCCTTCACCGTGCCCGGCGGACCGCAAACCTTTATTTTGACGCGCATGAACGGCCGCACCCCGGTGCCGGCCTCCGAGTCCCTGCCGTTGCTCGCCGCCCATGGCGCGGCAATGGCCGTGCTGCTCTCCGCAGGCGATCCTGAGGGCTTGCAGGCCCAGCTGCTGAGCGGCGGCTATCCGCCGGATACGACCGTGGTGCTGGGGCACAAGGTCGGCTGGCCCGGCGGCGAGGTCCGGCGCACCCGCCTGGACCGGCTGGCGCTCACGGCCCGCGAGGCGGGCTTCACCCGGCAGACCGTGTTTCTGGTGCTGCCGGGCGAGGACATGGACGCGCAGACCGCGCGCTCGAGCCTGTACGATCCGACCTTCACGCACGGCTGGCGCGAGGGCTCGGACAACGGAGGAGGGGAATGATGCGTCGCTTCAGCATCACCACAACACAGCGCGAGGAGTTCGCGGACATCACCGCCCAGGTGGCCCAGGCGCTTGCCGCAAGCGGCCTTTGCGAGGGCTGCGTGCTTGTCTATTCGCCGCACACCACCGCCGGCGTCACCATCAACGAAGGGGCCGACCCGGACGTGAAGCGCGACATGCTGGCGCATCTGGCCGAGCTTGCGCCGCGCGCCGGCGGCCGGGCGGGCTTCCGTCACGCGGAGGGCAACAGCGACGCGCACATCAAAACCAGCCTCATGGGGCCGTCGCAGCTTGTGCCCGTCAGCGGCGGGCGGCTGGTGCTGGGCACCTGGCAGAGGATTTACCTGTGCGAATTTGATGGTCCGCGCCAGCGCACGGTGTTGGTGCAGCCTCTTGCCGCGGGGGAGGGCGTGTGAGCGAGAATTTCAAGCGCGTGCAGAACGCGGCCTGCGAGTATTTTCCTTGCCACAAGGGCGCGGACCCGGCCACGTTCAATTGTCTGTTTTGCTACTGCCCACTGTATTTTCTTAAGGATTGCGGCGGAAAACCCGCTTGGCGCGGCTTGGTGAAGGATTGTACCGGCTGCCTGCTGCCGCATGGCCCCGGCGGCTGGGAGGCCGTGCAGGCGCGTCTCTCGCTGGCCTACGCCGAGCTGCGCGCCGGCCGGGCTCCGCGCACCCTCGGGCCCCAGGGCGAGGCCGCCGAGACCGTCGGGCCGGACGTGAACAAAGGCTGATGCGGCCGCCTCAGCAGTCCGGCAGCTCCCACACCTCACGCAGGGCCTGGCGCACGGCGCAGATGCCCGGGTCGCCCGCGCGGTCGGCCCGGTGCAGAAAGCAGATGCCGATGGGCAGCTGGTCGTGCGGCCAAATATAGACTTCCCCCGACCGCTCCAGCTCCAGCGCCTCATCGCGGTTCATCAGCCCCAGCCCTGCGCCGCTGGCCACCAGGGTCTTCAGCGTGCCCTCATAGTCCGTCACCGCCACCTTGCGTATTTCGCCGGAGTAGGGCGAGAGCTGCCGCTCCAACATGGACCGGCAGGGGCAGGTGTCCGTGAACCAGACCCAGGGCTCCCGCGCCAGGTCCGCCCAGGCGCAGTGGGACAGCCGCTCGCGCCAGGCGGCCGGGGCCACCACATGCATGCTGGTGTCCGCCAGGTGCATGCAGGAAAGCTCGTGCGGCAGGCAGGAGTTCTCCGGCTTGGCGACAAAGGCGAATCCGCCATCCACTTTGCCGGCGCGCACATCCTCCACAATGATGTTTGAGGAGCTTTGGGGCAAATGCACTTGCAGCTTGGGGTGGGCCGTGCGCAGCAGATTCATCAGCCGCTGCACGCGCAGCAGCTCGGGGTCGGTGTTGAGGGCAAGGTGCATCTCGCCCGTCAGATTCTCTCGCAGGGTGCGGGCCTGCGCCAGCAGCGCTCCGACGCATTTGAGCGCGGCCTCGGCTTTGGGCCGCAGCGCCTGACCCTCGCGGGTTATCTGCATTCCCCGGGAGCTGCGCGAGAACAACGCAACGCCCAGCTCCTCCTCCAGCGCCTTGATATGCGCCGAGACCGCCGGCTGGCTGATGAACAGCCGCTCCGCCGCGCGGGTGAGGTGCCCCTCCTCCGCCACGGCTACAAAGGTTCGTAGTTGATAAAGTTCCATGCCCCCCCCTCCGGCAAAGCATGTACATCCAAAACAGCGTCGCTCAACATCAGGATTTCTGAAGCGTCGCCTCAGGCATTGCGATTGGACCACGAACCACGCGTGCTGCTACCACAAGGGCGTGGATGACGTGTGACCGCAATGTGTCACGTGCCGCCGCGCCAGTCCAGCATGTCGCAACGCCTACAAGGAGGCCGCCATGATCCCGCTTCTAACTGAAATCGCCCGGTTTCTGCGCTACCTGTTCACGCCGGAAAGCCCCATCGCCGTCGTGCAGTATGCCGGAGCCGCCGCCGGAGCCATCAAGACCGCCCTTTGGGCCGCGCTGGCTGTGCTTACCGCCCTTGGCCTCGCCAGCGTCCTTGGCGGCGCGGCGTAAGGCGCGTCCCGTCCGGGAATAGACAGGTTCCCGCCGCCCAGCGAATGCCCCCCGCCGTGTTTTGCGCCGGACACCCCATGCCGCGTCTGGTGTTGATCTTCCCCGCCTGTTCTCGCGCATTGAATCGTTTCGACCAGTCTACCGTCCTGGTGTGTCGATATGGAGGTGGGCTTCAATGAGTTTGGCGACTTGGTCTGGTGCGGAAATCGGGCCGCCATGCCCGGCGCCACGGCACACGACAAGATGTACAGCCGGTACTTCCTTATGCAGCTCCTTCGCAACATACGCATAGGCCGGCAAGGTCCTGTCGCCATAAGCAAGTGTTATCGTTTTTTTGAATTCGTTGAGCTTTGCGATATCAATCGACAATCGCTCGGGATCACGTGCTTGGTCAAGCCATGTGTCGGAATTCGCGGTCATGGTGGCGCGAGCACGTTCGTCGAAAACGTTCACCCAGCTTCCCTTGCCGAATGCCGCGTTTTCAACAAAATACTTCGTCCCCAGTTCGACATCGCCATTTTCAAGATAGGCCTTGGCCTTCTGCATGGAGGCTTTGATTGCCTTTAGCTCCTCGGAATAATCCTTTTTCCCTTTCAGTATTCCGAAGACGGGAGGCTCATAGACAAACAGGCTTGCGACAAGTTCCGGGTGCTCGTTCGCAAGCGCGATGGCCACGTTCGACCCATACGAATGACCGACCACGTGAACGGGGCCGATGCCCAGTCTCTGGATAAGATGCGCCGCATCGGCGACATCGTCGGAAATATGCCCCTGACGTGCGACGTCTGTGCTGGCGCTATGACCACGGCGATCATACAGCACAATCGGATTGCCGCCCCTCTGGGCGATTCTTTCCGCCACTGTCAGCCAGCTATGATGATCGTCCCACGATCCATGGATAAACAGTATTGGCACGCCGTGACCGGGGATGACGCGCGTGGCGAGTTGAACCTCTCCCACATCGATACGTTTGAGAGGGGCGGTTTGCTCAATAGGCGACAGCGCTTGGCTAACACACTCGCCCCCCGTGAGCAGAAATATAAAAATGAAAAGAAGTAGTATCCTTACCTTTCGCATGGCGCGGTCCCACCTTTGCTTTGTCGCGTTGCCAGATGTTCGCAACCTGTTCGAGCCGGCTGATTGGCGCTGTGTAATACCATGTTGTTGTGATGGGGGGCAATGTTATGGAGGCAGCGGGCGATCCGCTGGCTCCTTCGTCGTGAACCGGGGGCACCGGCGGATCCACTACGGAGCGCCATCCGGGTGACGTCGTTTCACCTTGCCATTGGTGCGCGGCGTGCATGGCTGAATGCGCTTGAGTCCTGGCCGTTGCGCGCGATTCACTGATCGCCGTGGGGAATGGGAGTATTCCGTTGTTCGGCATGTCCTGTCGCACGATGACGCCGAGGGGTTCGTAAAATCGAGGAGCCGATGCGGGGAACGCGGCGACGCATTTTTGCGTTTGGCTGGTGAAATTTGGGTGGACACCACGCGGATGGCGTCGCGGATGGAGACATGCGCAGATTCCCGGCTCGCGTCGCGCGTGGTTTCGCGCCGGTCCGCATGCGCTCGTTGCCGGGCTTGGCCGAACATCCCCGGTCTTTTTATGTCGATGAGCAGTAATCTTCCGGGAATCTTTGATCGGTTGCGCAGGAGTGGGGGCGGTACAGCAAACGATTTCAAGCGGTTCAGGGCGAGTTGGCGCATGACGCGAGGCGGTTGCACCAGGGGCAGGACAAGCCCCCCTCCGCGTCGGCCGGTGAGCCGTTGGCTCCGCAACGTGGCCATACGTTCCGCCATCACCGTCGGGGGCGCGGTGGGCAAACGTCCGGGGCGCTGGGAACGCTCGCGTCGTTTTTCATATTTCCCCTGACGCGGCAGCCAGTCATTGGTCAGCCTCACCGAGGTGTCGGGGCAGTGTCCACGGCCACCGGCCGCTCGCCAGCCGCCCCCCCCCGCCGCGCACAAGCTCATCTCGACGGATCCGCCGAGATGACAATGGCATGGATGTTCACCCGGTCCTTCACGCGAACGTTGGACTCTCTCAAATCCAACCTGATTGATCCGGGTCGAGTGAACATCCTGCTATCGCCTTATGCCAAGCCACATCCTACTTGCTCAGGGCCAGGATGGGCTCCACGATTTTGGTCAGCGCCTGGCCGGTGGGGGTGTCGCCCTGCACCTTCATGAAGGGGTAGCCCTCGTCGCCGCTGCGCACGACTTCCGGATCCATTGGGATGCGGCCGAGGAACGGCACGTGCATTTCCTTGGCCAGGGCCTCGCCGCCGCCGGAGTTGAAGATGTCGTGGGTGGTGTGGCAGTTGGGGCACACAAAGCCGCTCATGTTCTCCACAATGCCCAGCACGGGATTCTCCAGCTGGTTGCAGAACGAGACGCTGCGGCGCACGTCGTCGATGGCCACGCCCTGCGGGGTGGTGACGATGACGGCCTTGGCCTCGGGGCCGAATGTCTGGAGCACGGCCAGCGGCTCGTCGCCGGTTCCCGGGGGGCAATCGGTGACGAGGTAGTCGAGGTCGCCCCAGGCGACATCGCGCACGAACTGCTTGATGAGCCCGAGCTTCATGGGGCCGCGCCAGATGACGGCGGTCTCCTTGTCCGGAATGAGGAAGCCCAGCGACATGACCGACAGGTTGCTGTTGTAGGGCACGGGCTCCATGTGGTCCTGCTCGATGTGCGGCTTGGCGTCGGAGAGGGACAGCAGGCGGGGGATGCTCGGGCCGTGGACGTCCACGTCGAGCAGGCCGACCTTTTTGCCGGCCTGGGCCAGCGCCATGGCGATGTTGGCGGCCACGGTGCTTTTGCCCACGCCGCCCTTGCCGGAGAGCACGACGATTTTGTGTTTGATGCGCGCCAGGGTCTGGGCGATCTTCTCATCCTCGGGCTTGGTCCCGCAGGTCTTGGGATCATGGCCGGAGGAGCAGCCCCCGGACTCGCTGGCCGAAGGGCAGCTCTTGCATGCGTTGCTCATGGTCGTCTCCTTGGAGCCGGGACGGCGCCCGGCGATGTATTTCAGAACGATTGGGGGGAAAAGTAGGCACCGGCACGGCGCTTGTCAAATGGTCTTATGCCCAAAACGGTTTTTGACTTTTGGCCATGTACGCTTCCAAATCGTCAATGGGGTTGATGCGCCAGGGACAACGGGCGTTGATGAAGTTCACCACCAGCGCGCCCTGGTCCACGTTTTCGCTTTCGCTGCGCGTGGCGGCGTAGGGCAGCTCGACCATGGGCTCGAACCCCTGGGCCTTGAGCCAGTCGCGCGCGGCGTCGTGGCCGGAGCGCGGCAGGCTCGGGGCAAGGGCGGCGGCGACAAGGATGCGGCTGTGCGCATGGCGGCCGTAAAGCTCCGCGGGATCCCGCCCGGCGCGCAGGGGCGTTGCAAGCACCGTGAGGGCGTAGCGTTCGCGGTAGCACTTGCGCCACATGTTCTTGCGCAGACCAAGGGCCGGCTTGACGTAGCAGGCCAGAAAACGTCGCAGGGCGCGTTCGTCCTCGCCGGTCACAAGGACGCAGAGCCGGGGATCGGCGTCGGGCATTGTGGAATTCCTGACCGTTGCGGCGTTAGCGCTTGGCGGCGCGGGCGTGGCGCAGCCAGTCGTACCAGGCGGCGAGGCCATCGTTCTTGCTGGCGGCCACGGGGAATATCTGGATGTCCTTGTTAAGTTTTCTGGCGTGGGCGCTGGCGGTCTCCAGATTGAAGTCCACGTAGGGGAGCAGGTCCGTCTTGTTCAGCAGCATCACGCTGGAGAGGTGGAACATCAGCGGGTATTTCTCGGGCTTGTCGTCGCCCTCGGTAACGGAGAGGATGCTGATCTTGTGGTCCTCGCCAAGGTTGAACTCCGCCGGGCACACCAGATTGCCCACGTTCTCGATGAAGAGGATGTCCAGGCCGGTCATGTCCAGCTCGGCCACGGCGTCCTCAATCATGGAGCCGTCGAGGTGGCAGCCGCCCTCGGTGTTCACCTGCACGGCCTGCGCGCCAGTGGCGGCCACGCGGCGGGCGTCGTTGTCGGTTTGCAGGTCGCCCTCGATGACCGCCATTTTGAACTCGCCGGCAAGGTCGCTCAGCGTGCGCTCAAGCAGGGTGGTCTTGCCCGCGCCGGGGCTGCTCATGAGGTTGAGGCAGAGGATGCGCTCCTTGTCGAAAAAATCCTTGAGCTTGGCGGCACGGCGCTCGTTGGCCTCCATGACGTTGCGCACGATGGTGACGGTCTTGCCCATGATTAGTCTCCCGTAGGGGGCGCGGCAACGTCGGCAACGTCGTTGTCGTCGATGTCGGCCTCGATTTCGTCGATGTAGAGTTCCTTGCCGCTTTCAATCTCGTGCCCGAGTATTTCGCCGCAGGCGGGGCAGGGCATGTAGTGGGCGTCCTCTGGCACAAAGGGCTTGCCGCACGCGCCGCAAACCACCTTGAGGGGCGCGTCCACGATGTCGAGGACCACGCCTTGCAAGTCGCCCTCCTGGGTCAGGCACTCCCACCCGAAAGCGAGAGAGTCGGAAACCGCGCCGGAGAGCGCGCCGTTGACCACACGCACCCGGAGGATGCGCTTCATGCCGTGCTTTTGCCGTTCTTCGCGGATGATGGCAAGCATGCTTTCGATGAGAGACAGTTCATGCATGGGTTCCGAGCATAGCCCAAAAGCGTTGGCGCGGCAAGGGCGCGCCGCGCATGGCCTCGCCGTTGCGGGGGGCCGCCCCGGCCGCCGCCGGGGCGGGCGTGAAGGGGAAACACGATTTGTGCAAAAAATCACAAATAGCCCTCTGGATTCCATTGACAGCGGAAATTACACAGAATACTTTGTATATGCCTACAAACCTGCAATTGAGGAGGAAATGCACATGCGTAGAATTCGTTCAATCTTGGCGGGCGCGGCGTGTCTTTTATTGCTTATGGCTGGCAGCGCTCTGGCTGCCGAGCCGCAGAAAACCCTTTCCGGCGACATCACCCTGGCCCAGTCCCAGGTGATTTTGAAGGCCGCGCTGGCCAAGGCGGCGGCCATCAAAATCCCCATGAACATCGCCATCGTTGACGCCGGCGGCAACCTGAAAGCCTTCTACCGCATGGAGGACGCCTTCCTGGGCAGCATCGACATCTCCATCAAGAAGGCCGTCACCGCGCGGTACTTCAACATGCCCACCCGGGCGCTTGGCGCGGCCTCCCAGCCCGGCAAGCCGCTGTACGGCATCGAGGTGACGAACAAGGGCCTGGTCATTTTCGCCGGCGGCGTGCCGCTGGTGGACAAGCATAATGTCATCGTCGGCGCCATCGGCGTCAGCGGCGGCAGCGTGGACGAGGACGAGAGCGTGGCCCTGGCCGGGGCCGCGGCGCTCAAGTAGCACCGCCCAGCATCGGCGCATGCGGGCTCCGTCCGGCTTTGGCGGCCGGGCGGAGCCTTTTGGCGTATGGGGGCTAGGACTCGCCGCCGGCGCGCAGGGGGTAGGGCGCGGGACTGGCCGCCATGGCGCGGCCCAGCCAATCAATGGCCTGGCCCAGGTGGGCCATGTTGTTCAGGGCCTCGTCGTCGCCGGCGACCTTGCCGGGCTCCAGTCCGTAGCCCATGTTCCAGTATGTGGAGCCGGGCACCACCATCTGCGAGATGAAGAAGAGGTGGTTCATGGTATCGAACACGTGGGTGGCCCCGCCGCGGCGCACGGCCACCACGGCCGCGCCGATTTTGCCGGCGAGTTTGCAGCCGTTGGCCATGGCCACAAAGCCCGCGCGGTCGATGAAGGCCTTCATCTCGGCGGAGACATCGGCGAAATAGGTGGGCGAGCCCAGGATGACGGCGTCGGCCTCCAGCACCTTGGCGAAGGCCTCGTTGAAGACGTCCTTGCCGCCGAAGACACAGCGGCTATCCTTCTTTTCCCAGCACTTGAAACAGGCGCGGCACCCCTGGATGGTCTTGCCGCCAATCTGCACATACTCCGTTTCCCAGCCGGCCTTGGCGAGGGGCGCCAAAACCGCTTCAAGCAGCAGGCGGGTGTTGCCGTTTTTTCTTGGGCTGCCGTTGATGGCGACGACTTTCATAAGGTCCTCCGTTTGGTTGTGTCTTGACTCCCGTTTGCGGGACGTCTACTTCATATGGGCTACATGCGCTTATGACAAGTACTGAATATTTTGTTAGGTACTGACAAAAAGTATAGCATAAAGAGGGGAGGACGACGCCATGGCGGACGCCTGCGCGGCCAAGGAACTGAACGGCAAGAAGTACCGCTGCTTTTTCGAGCTGGCGCTCTCGGTCATGGGCGGCAAGTGGAAGCCCATTATCCTTTATCATCTTGGGCAGTCCGGGGTGCTGCGCTTCAGCGAGATGCGCCGGGGCATGCCCGAGGTGACTGACCGCATGCTCACGCGGCAGTTGCGCGAGCTGGAGGCCGACGGGCTCATCACGCGCACGGTGTACAGACAGGTGCCGCCGCGCGTGGAGTACGCCCTTACCGAGCCGGGCCTGGGGCTGTTCCCCATCCTCGTCACCATGCGCGATTGGGGCGCTGGCTACGAGAAGGCCATGGGCGCCGCGCCCACTCCGGCTGGCGAGGCCTATGAGGTCGACCGCAAGCCCAGCCTGCACCCGCGCTACCGCAAGGGCGCGGACCAGCCGACCCCTTTGGCCGAATAGCCAGGCCGAATAGCCAGGCCGAATGGCCTCGGGCCGCAGACCGCCGCATTGCCTCGGGCCGGCATGCTCGGTTAGGATGCGCTTCCGTCGTCCTGCGCGGGCAATGTCCGGCCATACTCAAGGAGTCTCCATGCGCATACTGCATCTGGCCGATCTGCACCTGGGCAAGCTGGTCCACGAGGTCGCCATGACCGAGGACCAGGCCCACGTGCTGGAGCAGATTCTCACCATTGCCCGCGAGGGCGGGGCCGAGGTGGTGGCCATCAGCGGCGACGTGTATGATCGGGCCATTCCGCCCGTGGCCGCTACAAACCTCATGGACGACTTCCTTTCGCGGCTGGTGCTCGACCTGGGCGCGCGGGTGATTGTGACTCCCGGCAACCACGACAGCCCCGACCGCCTGGCCTTTGGCGGCAAGCTGCTGCGCGAGCGCGGGCTGTTCATCGCCCCGGGCCTGCCCGGCGCCATCCTGCCCGTGGAGCTGGCCGACGCGGACGGCCCGGTGACGTTTTATCCCCTGCCGTACATTTCGCCGCTGATGCTCAAGGAGCATGAGGAGGACCTGCCCACGGGCGACTTTGACGAGGCGCTGGGCCGCGTGCTGGCGGCGGTGCCGCAGCGCCCGGGCCGCGGCGTGTGCCTGGCGCACTGCTTCACCATCGGCGGCGGCGCGTGCGACTCCGAGCGGCCGCTCTCGGTGCAGGGCTCGCTGTCCGCCCAATCAAGGGCTGGTTTGTCCGGCACCGGCTTGTCCGGCACCGGCTTGTCCGTTAACGGCTTGTCCGTTAACGGCTTGTCCGTTAACGGCTTGTCCGTCGGAGGGGCGGACCAGGTGGAC
>MNUQ01000033.1:1743-18730 GCA_001871085.1 Desulfovibrionaceae bacterium CG1_02_65_16 | reverse complement strand
TGGCTGGCCAGCCGCGGGCTTCTGCGCGATGCGGCCCTCGAACGCCTGGGCTCCTCCTCCCGGCAGAAGGAAACCGACCTCGCCCTGTGGGTGGAGGAGCGTCTGCGCGACCTCAGGTTTCTGGGCGCCCTGCTGGCCGGCTCGCCCGGCTTTCAGTCCGGCCCCGGCGAGCCGGCGCGGCCCGGAGCGGAAACCACGCGCCTGCTGCGCGATTTCAAGGCCTCCCAGCCGGACGTCATGGAGATTCTTGTGCTTGCGCCCACGGGCGGCAAGGTGCTGGCCTCCACGGACCAGGCCAGCGTGGGCGGCTACCGCGCCACCTATAACTTCTACACCCAGGGCCGGCAGGGGCCATCGGTGCAGAGCGTGTATCCCTCGCCGGACTCCCTGCGCTCTGTGCTCACGGTGAGCATGCCCGTGCGCGACGCGACCGGCGAGCTCAAGGCCGTGCTGGCCTTCCACTTAAGCCTGGAGCCCATCGCGCAGGTCATCCGCTCGCGCGCGGGCCTGGGCGATACGGGCGAGACCTTTCTTGTCGATTCCTCCAGCCTGCTGGTGGCCGCCGGGCATATGGACATGGAGGCCCGCCAGCGCCGCACCCATTCCGAGGGCGTGGTGCGGGCCCTTTCCGGCAAAAGCGGCAAGGGGCTGTACCGGAACGACGCCGGCCAGCCCGTGCTTGGCGTATACCGGTGGATGCCCGCCTACCAAATGGCGCTCATCGCCGAAATGTCGCAAAACGAGGCCTTCGCCCCGGCCGGACGGCTGGCGTTGACGCTGGTGCTGGTGGGGCTGGTGGCGGCGGTGGTGCTGGGAGTGGGCGTGTATGTGCTGTCGCGCCGGCTGGCGCGGCCGGTGCTGGCCGTAACCCGGGCGGCCATGCGCGTGGCCGGGGGCGATCTTACCGTGCGGGCCCCTGTGGAGACCGACGACGAGCTGGGCAATCTGACCAAGGCCTTCAACGCCATGACCGGCGAGCTGGCCGAGCTGTACGACCGCCTGGAGCAGGAGGGCCGCGAGCGCGGGGCCATTCTGCACGGCTCCTTCGACGGCATCGCCGTGGTGGGGCGCAACGGTGCCGTGGCCTATTGCAACCCTGGCATGGAGCGGCTGTTCGGCTGCACGCCGGAGGACACGCCCTCTCTTGCCTCCCTGGCCGACCGCATCTTCCCCGAGGCGGAGGAGCGCCGGGCCTTTGTGGCCAGCCTGGAGGCCGACATGGCCGAGGAGAATCCGCCGGAGCGCGTGTTCTCCTTTGTGCACAAGAGCGGGGCGCGGCGCTGGTGCCGGCTCAAGGTTTCGCCCATGGGCGGGCAGCGCCTGGTGCTCAACGCCCAGGACCTGACGGAAATCAAGATGAGCGAGGAGCGCGTGCGCCACATGGCTCTGCACGACCATCTGACCGGCCTGCCCAACCGCCAGCTTTTCCTCGACCGGCTGGACCAGGCCCTGCGGCGGGCCAAGCGCGCGGGCTCGCATGTGGCGCTGGTGTACATCGATCTGGACCACTTCAAGAGTCTGAACGACGCCTATGGCCACGCCCACGGCGACCGCGTGCTGGTGGAGACGGCCCTGCGCCTGCGCGCCTGCGTGCGCGAGAGCGACACCGTGGCGCGCCTTGGCGGCGACGAGTTCGTGGTGGTGCTGCCCGACCTGATGCACGCCGACGACTCCCTGCCCGTTGCTGAGAAGATCCAGCAGACCCTGTACGACCCCGAGGCCGGCGGCGGCCGTCTGTTCCTGGGCGCTTCCGTGGGGCTGGCCTGCTACCCGGAGCACGGCCACGACCAGGATTCCCTGCTGGCCCGCGCCGACGCCGCCATGTACGAGGTCAAGCGGTCCGGCGGCAACGCCGTGCGGCAGGCCCCGCTGCTGCGTCCCCTCCACGACGAACCCGCATAACCCCCCCGCGAAGTCGGCGGCCAAGGGCGAGAATCCGGCGATGCCAGCGGCGCTGTCAGCGACGAAGCCGGCGGCTTTACAGCCGCGCGCCTCCCGGCTAGGGTCGGCGACATGAGTTCTCCCGCACGTCACGGCCATATGGCCCGGCCGCCGCGCCTGCTGCTGCTCACCAGCGCGTATTTTCTGTTGGGCGAGCTGGCCACGGCCTGCCGCCGTCTGGACATTCCCCATCTGCTGCTGGACCTTGGCGCGCGGGAAATGGACGCCGCCTCCTTTGTGGCCGCCCTGCGCGGGGCCGTGTCGTCCTTCAAGCCCGACGCCATCCTCACCGTGAACCACCTGGGCGTGGACCATGAGGGCGTGCTCTACGCCCTTGCGCGTGATTTGCGCCTGCCCATCGTCTCCTGGTTTGTGGACAACCCGGAGTTCATCCTGCCGCTGTTCCCCCAGCCTGATGCGGAGAACGTCCTTGTGCTGAGCTGGGACATGGACAGCCTGGATGCGGTGCGCGGCTTTGGCTTCAGCAAGGTGGGCTGGCTGCCCCTTGGCGCGGACGAGGAGCGTTTTCGCCCCGGGCGCGGCGCGAACAAGCCCGAGTGGCGCGCGCGGGTGAGCTTTGTGGGCAACTCCATGCTTGTTAAAACAGGTAAGCGCCTGGCCGCCGCGCGGCCCACTCCGGGGCTGATGCGGGCCTTTGCGCCCCTGGCCGAGGCCTTTGCCGCCTCGGACGCGCGCGGCGTGGGCGAGGTTGTGGCCCGGCGCGCGCCGGAGCTGTTGCCGGAGCTTGACGCCTTGGGCACGGCGCGGCGCACCGCGTACGAGACGGCCGTGGTCTGGCGGGCCACGCTGGGTTACCGGCTCGCCTGCGTCAAAGCCACGCTGCCCTATGCGCCGCTCATCGCGGGGGATCCCGGCTGGCGCGAGCTGCTGGCCGGCTGCGCGGGGGCGCGCCTGCACCCGGAAATTGGCTACTACGACGAGCTGCCGGGCTTCTATCCCCTGAGCGACGTGAATTTCAACTGCACCAGCGCGCAGATGAAGGGCGCGGTGAACCAGCGCGTGTTCGACGTGCCTGCCAGCGGGGCCTTTTTGCTCACGGACCGCCGCGCCCAGCTGGAGCGGTTGTTTGAGCCCGGCGTTGAGGCGGCGGTGTACGACGGCCCGGAGGAGGCGGCGGAGCTTTTGGCGCGCTATCTGGCCGACGCCCCGGCCCGGGAGCGCCTGGCCGCCGCCGGCCGGGCGCGCGTGCTGGCCCGGCATACCTACGTTCACCGTCTGCGCGCGCTCGTCGCCGCCATCGACGAGCACTTTCCCGACAGGAGATAGCCCGTGGGCATGGATCCGATTCTCGTGCTGCAAATGCAGCGCATGGGCGACCTCATCCTGTCCTTTCCGCTCATGCTCTGGCTCTCGCGCTGCTATCCGGGCCGGCCCATACACGTCGTGGCGGAGGACGCCTTCTTCCGTCCGCTTATGCCCATAAGCCCCCATGTGGCCTATATTTCCTGGCGCGATGCGGCGGCTGGCGCGCTCTCGGGCCGGAAATACCGCCTGCTGGCGAATCTGAGCATCCGCGAGGAGGCCGCGCGTCTGGCCGGTGAGCTTGCGGCGGAGGTGAAGGTGGGTCCGGTGCGCGGGGCCGATGGCGTGCTGCGCGTGCATGGCGGCTGGCAGCTGTACCGCGCCGGACTGGTGGGCCAGGGCCGGCACAACCGCTTCCATTGGGCGGATTTGAACGCCCTGGACATGGTGCCGCTGGACGCCCTGCGCCTGACCACCTTTGACGCGCCGCGCCAGCCCGAGCCGGGCAACGGGCGCGTGGGGCTTTTCGTGGGGGCCAGCGAACCGGGCAAGCGGCCGGACGCCGCCTTTTACGCCGCGCTGGCCCGTGGTCTGCTGGACCGGGGCCTCAAGCCCGTGCTGCTGGGCGGGCCGGACGACAAGCCCCTGGCCCAGGCCGCCCGCGCCGCCAGCGGTCTGCCCCTGGTGGACCTTTGCGGCCGCATGAGCCTGACCGAGCTTGTGGAGTATGGCCGCAGCCTCGCGCTGTTCATCACCCCGGACACCGGCCCCATGCATCTGGCCGCCTGGACAGGCCTGCCCACCCTGAATCTTTCCGTGGGGCACGTGAACCCCTGGGACACCGGACCGTTCCAGCCCGGGCACCTGGTGCTGCGCAGTTCGGCCTCCTGCGCGCGGGGCTGTTGGACCTGCCGCGTTGCTGGCTGCCCCTGCCGTTCCGCCATGGCCCCGGGGCCGGTGGCCGCGTTGGCGGCGCTGCTGCTCAAAGGCCCGCGCGAACGGTTGGCGCGCGTGCGTCTGCCCGGGCTGGACCTGTTCGAGAGCGCGCGCACGGCGGAGGGGCTTTTCACCTTGCGGCGCGTGGGTTGTGCGGATACGGAGCGGCGGCGGAACGCTGCGGAGCTCGCCGGGGAATTTTGGCGGCGTTTCTTTCTTTGGCGCATCTCCACTCAGCCGCCGCAGCCGTGGGAGGCCGTGGCCGAGGCCTGGGAGCGCCTGGCCGGGGCGTTTCCTGAATTGGCGCTGGCCGCTGGGCGATCCCTGCCGCGCCTGGGCCACGCCGTGACCGGGATAGCCGGAGGCGGCGCCGCCTCGCCGGAGGCCGCGCCGCCGTTCTGGCGGCCGCTGGCGTCGTATCTGGAGATGGCTGGCCGCAACCGCGACGCCGAGCCCGCCTGGATGCGTGAGTCGCTGGAGATGCTGGAGCGCCTGGCCCGGCTTGCGGCCTAGCCGCGACGAGGGCGCGAAGCCCCCCCCGACCCGGCCGGGGGCGCAGGCCCAGGCCCATTGTCCGCATGCCGCCAGGACGTGGAGCACCAGCGGGATGGCCGGATTTTTCGGGCTGGATGCCGGCATGCGCCGCTGTGCGCATGTTTCCCGCCGCCCTTCCTTATTCGAACGCGGTTCAATTGCGAACACTGCTCAATGTCCGCTGTGCGCCCAACGCGCGCGGGGTCGGGCATTTTTTGCCGCGCGCGCAAACAAATGCCCCGTCCGGCGGTCGAACCGGACGGGGCGGACAGGGGTAAGGCTTAGGTCCTTGTTAACGCTTCATGGCGATGACTTCGCTGAGCAGGCTGTCGGCCGTGGTGATGACCTTGGTGTTGGCCTCGAAGCCGCGCTGCGCGGTGATCAGGTGCACGAACTCGGTGGCCATGTCGACATTGGAGGATTCCAGGGCGTTGGAGGTGATGCTGCCCTTGCCTGCGGAATTGGCCGTGCCGGTGAGGGCGTCGCCGGAATCCAGCGTCGCGCTGAAGAGGTTGTTGCCGTCGCGCCGCAGGCCCCACTGACTGGTGAAGGTGGCGAGCTCCACGGAGTACAGCGCAATCTCCTGGCCGTTGGAGAAAGTGCCGGTGAGCACGCCGTCGGCGTCCACGGCCACGCTTTGCAGGTAGCCGGCGGTATAGCCGTTCTGCGTCTGGTACACGGTGGTGTTGCCGCCCGTATTGTACGACTCGGTGGAAAGCGCGCTGACGGTGGAGTTGCCCATGCTGGGCAGGTAGCTGGCGTTGCTGGTCCTGTCGCCCACGTCGCTGGCCAGGGTGGAGAGCGTGCCCGCGCTCTGGCTCCAGGTCTTGTTCTTGCTGCGCATGCCGAGGTCGAGCGCGATGCTCTGGGCGCTGATGGAGTCGGTGGTGCTGGCGTTGGAGGCCTTGGTGAAGTTGGCCGTGAACTCCGGGTAGCCGCTGGAGGAGAAGTCCGCCAGACTCCAGTTGCTCAAGGAGTGCAGGTTGCCGGCGGCGTTGCTCTTGAGGGTGTAGGCGCTTTCGCCCACAAGCACGCCGGAGCGGAAGGTCATGGTGCCGGTCATCAGCAGGCCTGCTGCGCTGGTGCTGCCCACGGCCTGCCCGTTGATGGTGCGGCCGTCCTCGCCGGGCTTGCAGGTGACGGTGTATTCCCACACGGTGTCGCTGCCGGCGTTGGAGCTCATGGTGACCTTGTCGTAGTACACGGTCAGGGCGTGGGAGGTGCCGGTGTCGTCGTACACCTTGATGGTGGTGCTGTAGCTGTAGCTGGCGCTGTCGAGCGGAGTGTCCTCGGTGCCCTTCCAGTTCTCGAACATGGCGAAGAAGGGATTGGTGGCGGAGTCGCTCTGGCTTTCGCTGGTGGGATTCAGGTTGGTGATGATGCTGGCCTTGGTGGTGGCCGATGCCGGCGACTGGAAGTTGGACACCTGGATGTCGCCCGCGGTGCCGTAAATCTGGTAGTCGGTGGAGGCGGTGGTGCTGCCGGTGGCCTTCTTCATGGCCCAGCCCTGCACGTGGTAGTTGTTGGCGTCCACCAGGTAGCCGTCGTTGTTGAAGGTGAAGTTGCCCGCGCGGGTGTAGTAGGTTTCGTCGGAGTTGGCCGGCTTGACGCAGAAGTAGCCGTTGCCGCCAATGGCGAGGTCCGTGGCCGAGGTGGTTGTCTGGATGGAGCCCTGGGAGAAGTCGCCGTAAATGGCCGCCACCTTGACGCCAAGGCCCAGCTGCGAATTGCCCGAGGCGGTGCTGAGATCCTGGCTGATCATGTCCTCAAAATAGATATTGGACGCCTTGTAGCCTGTGGTGCTGACGTTTGCCAAGTTGTTGCCGATGACCGATATTGCCTGCGAATGAGCCTGCATACCGGTGATGCCCTGGTACAGTGAAGACGTAAGAGACATGCCTGACCTCCTTGAACCCCTGTCTTGATTTCGTGAAGCGACCTAAAATATTCTTGTTTTGTTATCAGCTGCTTGTGCTGCTGCTGTCCTTGCTGTCCTTGCTGTCCTTGCTGTCCGAGCTGTCCTTGGTCGCCGTGCCCACAACCTCGGTGACCTTGGAGAGTTCGACGGTGCGGCCGTCCTGCAGCTCCAGGTAAATGGTGCCGCTGGAGCTCTTGACGCCGGTGACCACGCCGCTGATCTGGGACTGCACGACCACGGAGTCGCCCTCGGCGTTGTTGGCCTTGATGATGATGCCGTACGTGCCGTCGGCGCAGGTGTTGCCGTTGGTGTCCTTGCCGTCCCAGACGAAGGAGTAGTCGCCCTTGCCCTTGGATCCGATCGGCACCGAGCAGATGATGTCGCCATCGGAGTCGTAGATGTTCGCCGTGGCGTCCGTGACGGACTCGCCGAGGCTGTAGTAAAGCGTGCTCACCGTGCCGTTGCTGACGGTGAGGTTGTAGCCGGTGCTCTTGATGCTCTTGCCGATGTAGTTTGCGCCTGCGGTGATGGTGTCGGTGCTGTTGTCGGAGACAAGCGTGGTCAGACTGCTGTTGATATTTGTCAGCATCTGCAAGCTGGAGTACTGCACAAGTTGCGCAGCCATCTCCTTGTCGTCCATTGGATTGTTGGGATCCTGGTACTCAAGCTGCGCCAGCAGAATGGTGATGAAATCACTCTGGTCCAGCGTGGTGGAGTGCGTGGTGCTGATGGTGCTGGCAGAGCTGTTGCTTGATGTGGGGCTGACAGTCGACATGACCTTTTCTCCTTGACGTTAGGCGATAAGATGCAAACCCTGGTCGGCAAGAATTGCCTGCATGTTCAAATTCTGCATGTCCAGGGCGGCATCGCCGCCATCACCGCGCATCATACGCAGCTGCGAGAAAATACGCGACATATCCTGCTGCTGCTCCTGGGCCTGATTGTGCTGCTCGGCGTTGAAGGCCGCGTGCTGGTCCTGCTGCGAGGCCAGTCCGGTCTGCACCTCCATGCTCTGCACCGTGAGCCCCTTCTCCTCCAGGCTCTTGCGCAGACCCTCCATGTTGGCGTGGAGCATGGCGGCGGTGCCGGAATCCTCGGCGTTGATGACCGCGCTGACCTCCTTGCCCTTTACCTGCAACATCACCTGCACCTTGCCGAGATTGTCGGGGTTGAGCTCCACGGTGAGCTGCTTGCGGCCCTGGCCCAGGTCCTTCAGCATGGCCTCGGTCACCTGGTCGAGCACCTTGGGCGCGGTGACATTGGTGAAGCCCTTGGCCTGTGTGGTGGTTGTGGTGGCGGAGGTCTGCTGGCCGGTGGCCATGCCCTGCGCTGTGCGGCTCGCGGCCGCGGCGTCCACGCCGTCCTTGACGGCGGCTTGGGCCGCGGCGAGGGTGGCGGTGGCGTGACTGGATTCGCCGGAGCCGGCGGCGTTTTGCTGCGTGCCGGAATCGTCCTGGCGCACCTTGGAGACGAAGCTCTTCCAGGCGTCGTCGCTGGACTTCTGCTGGTTCTTCTCGTGGTCGTTGAACCAGCTGGTGTCGTTCTTGTCCTTGGTCTTCAGGTCAAAGGCCACCTGTCCGCCGGAGGAGCCGGTGGCGGTGGTTTCGCTCGTGGTGTCGCGCGCGTTTTTGGCTATGTCCTGCTGCATGATCTTGGCCAGGCTCTTGGCCGTGGCGGTGTCGTCGGCGGCCTGCTGGGCCCGCTGGTTCTGCAGGGACTGGCCCAGAGTGGTCAGGGCGCTTTTCATGTCCGCCACGGTGGCTGTGTCGCCGGCGAGCTTGGCCGTAAGGCTCTCGGCCGTGGCGCTGGGCGCGCGCAGCGCCTTGAAGAAGGTGGAAAGCTCGTCCGAGGTCAGATTCATGGTGTCGTCGTCGGACGCGGTGGAAAGCTTGCTCTGTATGGCGGAGAGCACCATGAGCCCCTGGCCCTGGGCCATGGCGTCCGCCATGCCCGAGGAGCTCTGGGAGTCGAAGCCGAGCTTCTGGAACATGCTCTGCAAGTTCGCGGTCTCGCTGTCGGAGAGCTTCACGCTCTTTGTGGCGCCGGCGGTGTGCCCGGCCATGGTCTGCACCAGTTGGCCCCAGGTGAGGGTGCCTGCCTGCACGCGCTCGCTCAGGCTGGTCAGCTCCTTTTCCGTCACGCCGGCCTTGAGCAGCAGCGGCTTGGCCTCTTCAAAGGCCTGCCGGGACACGGGGGTGTTCTTGCCCGCGTTCAGAGAGCTGGCGGTGGCGGCGGCGGTCTTGCTGGACGCCGCGTTGGCGCTGCTGGGGCTGGCGGTCTTGCTGGACGCCGCGTTGGTGCTGCTGGCGCTGGTTACGTTTGCCGTGGTTGTGCCGGCGCTGGCCGAGCTGGCCGCGCTGCTGGTGGTGGCGAGGGTGCTTGCTGTGTCGCTTTGCACCAGGGGTTGCGCAGGAGGCGTGTTTTGGACGGCATTTATTTGGGTGAAAAGATTTTGCGCCCCGGAGCCCACGGTGGGGACTGTGCCCGAAGCCTGACTGGATTCCGAGGAGGTGCTGGTTGCGCTGGACGAACCGGAGCCCGTTTGTCCAACCAGGTTCATGAAGTCGGAGAACGCCCGGGTGGCCGAGCTGGCGTCCACAAGGGCGCTGTTGCGCAGCTCGTCGAAGCTGGCGCCCAGGCTGCTTGTGGCTGATGTGGAGGTGACTTCCTGCATGGCTTGCTCCTTTGGCGGCTTCACTTCAAAAGCCGTTCCAAAGTTGCAGCACAGTAAAATCAGCAGGTTATGCTTATTGGGGACGGCAAAAGCTGCCGCTTGGAGTCTAGGAGAGGAAAAAAGGTTCGAGGTCGATATGGAATTCGGCTGGATTAATCACCTGGGCTATGGACTGGGCCTCGGGCCCGCCCTCCAGGGCCAGCAGATCCAGCACGCGGGGAATCTGCGGGCGCATTTTGGAGTCCATGATGATCTTGACCTCCGGCAGGGTGGGCCGCAAGGGGTTGGCCCCGGCCACAATGCCGTATTCGCCGCCGGTGAGTTTGACGAAGCTGCCCACCGGGTACACGCCGATGCAGCGGATGAAGCTTTCGATGGCCTGATGGGGGAAGTCCTTTTCGCGCCACATGTACATCATGCCCAGGGCCTTGGCCGGGGCCATGGCGTCCTTGTACACGCGCCGGCTGGTGAGCGCGTCGTACACGTCCACCACGCTGACGATGCGTGAGAATTGCCCCACCTGTTCGCCGGTGAGCCCGCGCGGATAGCCGGAGCCGTCGTGGCGCTCGTGGTGCTCCACCACGGCGCGTAAAATCTCCGGGTTCAGGTCGCGCTGGCCGACCATGATCTTGTAGCCTTCCAGCGGGTGCGCCTTCATGGTCTGGAATTCCGAGCGGCTGAGCTTGCCGGGCTTGTTCAGAATGGCCTCGGGGATGCGCGCCTTGCCCACGTCGTGGTACATGCCGGCCAGGCCCAACTCCAGCAGGGTGGCCTTGTCCAGCCCAAGGTGTTTGCCCAGGAGCACCGCAAGCAGGCTGACGTTGATGGAGTGGGTGTAGGTGTACTCGTCGAAGCCGCGCAGCTTGAACAGCGTCACCGCCGCGGTTTCGTTGCGCAGCACGCTCTCTATGAAGTTCTCCACCAGCGGCTCGGCCCTGTGGTAGTCGATGTCCGTGCCGCGCCGCACATCGGTCACAAAGCCGCGCACGTGCTCCAGGGCGTCGGTGTACAGCCGGCGGGCTATGGGCAGCTCGTCGGCCAGGCCGGTGGTGATGGGCACGCCGACGGGCCGCGTCTGGCCGAGCAGCGAGATGTGCACGTTGGTGTCGATGGTGACGTCATCGACCTCGCGGGGCACAAGGAGGTCGATGTCCGCCGGGGTGAGGATAGGCTTGTCAACGCGCACCAACGGGTTGTCGAAGCTGCCCAGCCCGTGGCTGACCACGTACATGCCCGACCGGAGCGCCGTGCGCTTGACCCGTTGCTGCATCGCCTTCCTCCGTGTTCTTACTCATTACGTATGACGGGCCTCGGCGGAAGGCAAGGCCCCATCTGCGCGCAGCTGGTCAAGCAGGCGTGGGCAGTCGTCGGCGAGAAAGTCCGGCGCGGCGGCGGCGAGCTCCTCGCGGCGGGCGTGGCCGCTCACAACGGCGGCGGCGCCTGTTCCGGCGCGGCGCGCGGTCTCCACGTCGATGGGGTGGTCGCCCACCAGCAGAGCGGAGGCCGGGGCTACGCCCAGCCGCTTCAGCAGGGCCAGGGCGTGATCCGGGTGGGGCTTCACACGGGGGGCGTCCTCCCGGGCCATGAAGACGTCGCAGCAGGCGGTGATGTCTGGAAACACGGCCTTGACCGCGGCGGTGGAGTTGCGCGTGAGCACGCCCGTTTTGACGCCGTCCTCGCGCAGGCGGAAGAGCATGGGCCGGGTGAAGGGGAACAGCTCGGCCTCGCGCGCGGCGTCCAGCTCCGTGGCCTGAATGACCAGCCGGCCGCGCGTGTGGAATTCCTTGGAGAGATCCTCGTCGAACTCGCGGATCTCCGCGGCGAGCTCGTCGATCCACTCCAGCACGGGCAGGGGCGACGGCTCGGGCTCCTCGCCGAGGAAGGGCTCGACCAGGGCGGTTATCTTGCGGCGCAGGCGGTCGAAGTCGATGGTCAGCCGCGAGAGGGTGCCGTCGAAGTCGAAAATGAGGGCGGAAAAAGGCGTGTGTGGCATGGTCACCTCTGCTGGCGTGGGCTTGCCCGCGCAGCCCAGGCGCGCTACACGGACAGAGCAATCTGACGGATGGAGGGGGCAGTGGTCAAGGGTTTTGACGTGTTGGTGGCCGGGGCGGGGCCGGCGGGCTGCGCCGCCGCCGCGGTGCTGGCCTCGCGGGGTCTGCGCGTGGGGCTGGCCGACCGCGCCGCGCACCCCCGTTTTAAGCTTTGCGGCGGGCTGCTTACGGCCAAGACCATGCAGGCGCTTGCGCGCATCTTTGGCTTGGGCGAGGCGGACCTCGTCTCTCGCGGCGGGTTGTTCCACAAGACCAACAACTACTTTTTCCACCACGCAGGACGCGAGCTGACGCGCGGCGTCGCCGCCGAGCCCTTCCGCTTCATCGACCGCGCGGCCTTCGACGCGCTGCTCCACGCCTCGGCGCTGGCGCGCGGGGCGGTCCCCCTGCCCGGGCGCGAGGTGGCCGCCTGTGACGCGGCGGCCGGAACCCTCACCTTTCGCGACGGCGAGACCCTCTCCGCGCAACTCATCATCGGCGCGGACGGGGCCAATTCCGTGGTGCGTCGCGCTGTTGGCGTCGATAAAACCGCCTGGCGCGGCGGGCTGGCGGCCGCCATAGAGGTGGAGCTGCCCGTGGGCGGCGGTCCGGGCTGGTTTCCGCGCGAGGTGCCCGCCCCGGAACTGCACGTGGGCGCGCCCAACGTTCCAATGGCGGGCTACGGTTGGGTGTTCCCCGGCCCGCGCGGGGCCAAGGTGGGTATTTGCGGACTGACGCGCGGCCTGTCCCGCCTGTCCCGCTCCGGGGCGCGGGGTGAACGTCCATTTTCCGCTATTTTCCGCGACTATCTGGCCATGCTGGGGGTGGAGCGGCCGGAGTCCGTGCCGTTGCGCGGGCATCCGCTTCCGTACGGCAACGCGCTGGCGCGGCCGTACGCCGGCCGGCTCTTGCTCGCGGGCGACGCCGGCGGCTTTGTGGAGCCGCTGTTCGGCGAGGGCATCTTTTACGCCATAGCCACCGGGGCGCACGCGGCCACGGCGGTCCTGCGGGCCTTCTCGCGCGGGGGGAACGCATCCGATGTCGTCGGCATCGCCGGCATCGCCGCGCGGGAGTATCAAGGCCTGCTCGACCGCACGGTGCGTCCAGAGTTCGTCTGGTCCAACCGGCTGCGCTGGGGGCTTTTTTTCGCCATGCGCCACTTCGGAGCCGCGCCCATTAAGGGGTTTGTGCGCGCCGCGCCGGGCCCCCTGGCCGAGATGGTCCATGGCCGGCGCTCGTTCAGGCTGCTGCGGCCCAAAACGTGGGAGTGGGGCGCGGAGCTGCCGGGGTAGGGCCGCCGCAGCAGGGGGGCCTGCCGGCGGGGGCCGTCAGGGGCGTGTGGTCGGGGCGCTGGGCCGTTAGCCCTGGATGTCGGGCGGGAGGTTGCGGCCGGAGGCGGCGGAGCGCGCCAATGGCAAGGCCGAACGGTTCATCCAGACTGCGTTGCGCGAATGGGCGTATGCGGCCATTCGCGGAAGCTCAGAGAAAAGAGCCAGCGAGTCGTCTCGCTGGCTCCGTGAATACAACTTCCACAGAAATCACTCCGCGTTACAAAACAAAACGTCCAGTAGCCGAGTCGGAGATCCTGTGAGCAACGTCGTGCAACTCCACAGCTAGCCCTGGATGTCGGGCGGGAGGTTACGGCCGGATGCGGCGGAGCGCGCCAGAACGTCGCAGCGCTCGTTCTCCGGGGTGCCGCAGTGCCCGCGCACCCAGCGCCATTTCACTTCGTGCGCCTCAATGAGCGGCACCAGCCGCTTCCATAAATCCTGATTCTTGACCGGCTGCTTGGCCGCTGTCTTCCAGCCGTTTTTTTGCCAGCCGGCCAGCCAGCGGTCGGTGAAGGCCTTTTTGACGTACTGCGAGTCGGTGACGAGCTCCACCGCGCTCTTGGTTTTGAGGGCCTCCAAACCGGCGATGACGGCCATGATCTCCATGCGGTTGTTGGTGGTGCCGGAAAAGCCGGCGGAGAGCTCCAGCCGGTGCGGACCGGCCAGCAGCACAGCGCCGTAGCCGCCCGGGCCGGGATTGCCCAGGCAGGAGCCGTCGGTGTAAATCGTCACGCGGGGAAGTTCGCTCACGGGGTGTCCTTCACGTTTTCTTTGGGTTTGATGGGAGGCTGCGGTTGCGCCGCCGCGTCCATGGCCGCCAGACGGCTTTCAATGAGATCAAGCGCGGCCAGCAGCCCTTTTTGCCAGCTGCGCCCGGGGGCGAAGTGGAAGGGGAAGTGCTGCCGCTCCAGGTTGGCGGCAAACTCCGGGCCCAGGGCGCGGTCCATCATGGGCGGCAGGCGCACCAGCGCGCTTTTTCCGTCTAGCCCCAGGCCGATGAACAGGGTCTTGCCGTCGGCCTCGGGCGGTGTTGGGGCGACGCGGGAAATGCGCACGCGCGCCACCACGCCGTAGTTCTTGCGCATGGTCTCAATGAAGGCCAGCACATGCGCGCGCTGGCCCTCGGTGAGGCCGCCGGTTTCGTCCGCCAGGCCGGAACGCGCGGCAGTGCGCGCGGCGATGCGCTCCATGTTGCGCTCGCTGTTCTTCCAGAATCCGAACACGGCGAGCCCCATGACGAGGCACATGCCGACGAGGCGCAGAAGCGCCTCCCACGGGCTTTTGGCGCGCAGCGAAAGTAAGGCCATGGGCGCTGTACTACCTGCGGGGCGCTGTGCTGGCAAGTCCCGCGCCTTGTCGGGCGCGTCTCCCCCCATGGGGGGCCGCCGGGACGGAGCGCCGCCTTTGGGCTTGCCGGGGCCGGGACTATGGGCTATCAGGACAAAGCGGCATATCGCCGCGCGAATTTCCAGGCAAGGAGCAACTCATGCAGCGGAAGGTCCTTCTGATGCTTTTGACGGCGCTGGCCGTTCTTTGCGGTTGCGCCCAGCGCGATCCGAATCTCGTGGTGCGCGGCCTGGGTGAATTCAGTCGCGGGGCGGGCGATTACACCCTGCGCGTCAACCTGTACGATCTGGACGAGAAGGGCAATCCACGCCTTGTCTCGGCGAACGATCCCTCGCTCACCGGCTTTGTGACGCGCACCCTGGCCACGCGTGGCTATGTGCTGCGGACCAGCGGCCCAGCCAGCTATAATCTGGACGTGCACCTGCTGTGCGGCAACATGCGCGCGGCGGACATGGGCTTTTTTTCCGAGAAGCTGCGCGTGCCTGAAAGCGCCCTTGGCGCGGTCGGCGCCGAGCACATGGACTACTTCTATTGGCTGCCCGACAAGGGGCTCAACGGCACCGGCCGCGAGACCCAGGACCTGCGCGACTCCATGCAGGTGCGCGGCAATCTGCGCGCCACGGACTATTCCGGGCAGACCGCCCGCGGCGGCGCGCCCCTGGGCCAGACCACCCCGGACTATTGCCAGGGCCGGGTGCTTGTGGTGCTGACCCCGGCGGCCAATGGCCCCAAGCGCGAGATCTACATCGGCCGTTCGGCCACGGACGACTGCAAGGCCGTGCCCAGCTGCCCCGCCGATGTGTGCCGCAGCGCGCTGGAGCAGGCCCTGGTGGAGATGCTGGAGCACCGCTTCTAGCCAGCTGTTTTTTACACCGTTTCGGGCCGTCTTCCGCGTGTGCGGGGGGCGGCCCTTTTCGTTCCCGGTTTCGCCCGGGCGATATGCTCCGCCGGACGCGGCGATGTTGTCTCCTTCCTCGTGGGCATTCGCCCGGGGGCATTCGCCCGGCCATTCGCCCGACGGCCATTCGGCGTGATTTGGGGGGCCTTTTGGGCTTTGCCCATTCGGACTTTGCCCATTCGGGCTCGGCCGAACGCGCAGGATGACGGGGCTCCCCAGGCGGCACTGGCGCGCCGGTCGGCAAGGGTGTAGATTGCGGGCATCGCTGGGCCGCACCGGCGGCGGCGAGGCTTTTCCCGTCCCATTTGGAATGCATTGCGCGCAACGCGCGGGAGGTCGTCATGGATCGTCGGAAATTCATTTGCGCCGCGGGAACGTTGGCCGTCGGCCTGGCCGGCATGGGCGCTGCCTCGCTGGCCGGCGCCGCCACGCCGGGGGAGGGCGCGCCGGGCTTGGCCGGCAAGACGCTCGTGGCGGCGTTGCGCGTTCGCAAAAGCGAGCGGGCCTACGCGGACGCCCCCCTGGACGAGGCGCAGCTGCTGGAGCTCCTGTGGGCCGCGTTCGGCGTCAACAGGTCGGACGGCCGGCGCACCGCGCCCTCGGCCCTTAACCGTCAGGAGATCGCCATCTACGCGGCCCGCAAGGACGGGCTGTTCTTGTACGACGCGCACAACGGCGCGCTGACGCGCAAGCTCAAGGCCGATCTGCGCGCCAAAACCGGCGTGCAGGGCTATGTGGGCACGGCCCCGGTGAACCTCATCTACGTGGCCGACATGGACCGCGTGGCCGGAGGCACGCCGGAGGCGCGGCTCGTCACAGCCGGGCTGGACACGGGCTTCATCAGCCAGAACGTGTATCTCTACTGCGCGGCGGCGGGCCTGGCCACCGTGGCGCGGACGGGCATCGAGATCCCCGCGCTTTCCAAGGCCATGGGGCTGGCCGCCAACCAGCGGGTCATTCTGGCCCAATGCGTGGGCCACCCCAAGGCATAAGGCCATGCGCGCCATCGGACGCTACGCCATCCTCGGTCTGCTCGGGCGCGGGGGCATGGGCGCGGTCTACAAGGCCGCCATGCCCCGCGTGGGCCGCGCCGTGGCCCTCAAGGTCCTGGCTCCGTCGGAGGACATGGCCGCCGCAGCCGATGCGCGCGCCCTGCGCCAGGGCTTCCTGCGCGAGGCGGCGCTCATGGCGCGCATCCGCCATCCGGGCGTGGCGCAGGTGCTTGATGTGGACGAGGACGCGGCCGGCCGGCCGTTCTTTGTCATGGAGTACTACTGCGACAACCTGGGCGCGCTCTTGGGCGAAAGCTACCGCGTGGAGCGGCCCACGCGCCGGCTCTCTGTCGAACGTTCGCTCTCCCTGGCGCGGCAACTGGCCTCCGCGTTGGCGCGGCTGCATTACGAGGGCATCCTGCACCGCGACGTGAAGCCCTATAATATGATGCTCGCCGACGCGCCGGAGTTGTTTGGCCCGGACGGCGGCGGCGACGAGCTCAAGCTCATCGACTTCGGCCTTTCGCGCCTGCGGGGCGAGGCGGAGCCCGGCCGGGCGCGCGGCGCGGTGGTGGGCTCGCCGTACTACGCCGCGCCCGAGCAGGAGACCGACCCCGACTTGGCCGACGAGCGCGCCGATGTGTTCTCCGCCGGGGTGACGCTGTTCCGCTGCCTCACCGGTCGCCTGCCGCAGGAGGGAATTCCCGCAAGCGCCCTGCGTCAGGGGCTTGACGCCTTTTTTGACGACTTTTTCGTGCGCTGCTGCGCCGACGATCCGGCGGCGCGTCCGGCCTCGGCGAAGCTGCTGCTGGCCGAGCTGACGGATTTGGTTGCGCGCTGGGAGCGTTTGCGCGCCTCGGCCTGCGCCCTGCCGCCGGAAGACGGCCCGGACGATGCGCCTTCCGCCCTGTCCGCTTGGCCGTCCCCCGCCATGCTGTCCGGCCGGCCGGACGATGCGCCGAGTGGCCAGCCAGACGGCCAGCCAGACGACCAGCCACCAAGCCGGATCGCCGACACGCCAAGCGGCCTGTCCGCTGATCACCCTGCCGCCCAGCATGGTTCTGTGCGCTTGCGCCCTGTGCGCTCGCGCCCTGTGCGCCAGCCTCTGCGCGGCGCGTGCGCG
>MNUQ01000033.1:0-1727 GCA_001871085.1 Desulfovibrionaceae bacterium CG1_02_65_16 | reverse complement strand
GCCGCGAACACGGCCGAGCGTTTTCGCCTTGTGGACGGGGAGCCGCGCGTTGTGCGCGACGAGCTGACCGGCCTGCTCTGGGAGCGCGGCGGCAGCGCGTACTCCACAAGCATTGCCGGCGCGCGGGAGCATGCGCGCGCGCTTTGCGCCAATCGTTTCGGGGGGCGGGGCGGCTGGCGGCTGCCCACGGTGGACGAGCTGTGCACGTTGCTGACGCCGGAGCCGGATCTGCGCAGCCTGTGCCTGCCGGCGGTGTTCGACCCCGCGCAGCGCCGCCTGTGGAGCGCGGACGCCAAGTCCCATGTGGCCGCGTGGTACGCCGATGCGGAGCACGGCTTCATTTGGTGGCGCGACACGGACTGTGAACTCTTCGCCCGCTGCGTGACCTTGGGAAAATAGGCGCGCGGCCTCTGGCGGAGCGGCAAAACCGCGTGCAGGCGCCGCCGACCGGCCTGCGGCAAAGCGTCGGCTCAAATTTCGGCCCAAATGTCGGTTTGAAGATCGCCTTGCCGGTTCAGACCGCCTTGCTTTGCCGGACCCAATGGACGTGGTCTGCGGGGCTTGGTCCGTTTGGCGGCGGTTGTCCGGCGCTCCCTTCGGCGGGCTTGCCCGTCCGCTTCCCGATGGGCGGTTGCGCGTCGGGACATGGCCCTGGCACTGCGGGTCTTTTGCCCGGCCACCGCCAGGAAATCATCCGTCCGGCCGGTCAGCTGGCCAGCCAGCCCCAGGCCCAGGCTCCGGCCAGCAGCGCCCACCCCAGCGCGCCCGCCGCAAGGTTTGCGCGGCCATGGCTCCATTCGTCGGGCCGGCCCAGGCGCAGGGCCAGCCGCGCAAGCACGCCGCCCACGCCCAATCCGGCCAGCAGCCCGAAAAAATGGGCCCCCAGGTCCGTGTCCTCGCCCGCCGTGCCCAGGGTGGCCACCAGCGCCAGCCCCGCCGCCACGGGTACCAGCCAGCCCCGGCCCGGCCTATGAATTTGAACGTTGCCCGGAATGTTGTCAGGAATGTTGAAGGCCGGCCCGGGGCGCAGGTCGCCCTCGCCGCCGGCCGCCTTGAGCCCGGCCAGCACCCCCGCCACGCCGAACACCGCCGTGGAGAACCCCAGCGATACATGCCCCGGCCCGGCCAGCGCCGTGTGGACCAGGGCGTTGACGCCGTTGCCCAGCGCGCCCGCCAGCACCGCCGTCAGCCAGGCCCAGCCGGAGCCCACGCGCCGCGAAAGCAGGATGAGGAACGCGCCGCCCACCACTGCGTTGCTCGCCACATGCGCCGGGTCCGCGTGCAGGGTCAGGGCGGTCAGGGCGCGCCACAGCTCGCCGTGGATCATGGCGGCGGCGTCGGCCACGCCCACCGCGCGCCAATACTGCGGGTACCAGCCCAGGTCCGGCCAGGGCCGGTGGGTGAGGGCGAAGAAGGCGCACAGGGCCAGCATGGCCGCCACCGTGGGCCGGGCGCGGTCCTGCGGGGGCAGCAGGGGAATGGAGGGATGCGGGCTTATGTTCTCCTGCTGGTAGAGCAGAATCTCCTCCACCGCCTGCCGGGCGAAGCGCTGCGGCACCTGCACGGTGTAGCCGCCGGGCAGGGAGCGCACCCGGTGTGGCACGAGCCGCGCCCGCAGCACCAGGCTCCACAGCTTGGTCTGCTGCTGGGAGAGCCGGCCGGCGGGGCGTCCGTCCACCAGCGGGGCGAGGTCGGGCCAGGGGGCGCGGGGGCGGGGAGGCGCGGCG
>MNUQ01000051.1:17354-21868 GCA_001871085.1 Desulfovibrionaceae bacterium CG1_02_65_16 | reverse complement strand
GGTTGCCCGCGGGCAGGGCGACGGTGCGCACGCCGCCGCGCTGCGCCGCCAGCACCTTTTCGCGTATGCCCGCCACGGGCAAAAGCGACCCGCCGAGAGAAATCTCCCCCGTCAGCGCCACGCCGGGTCTGGCCGGCCTGCCGGTCAGCAGCGAAAGCAGGGCCATAAGGATCGTGACCCCCGCCGAGGGGCCGTCCTTGGGTATGGCGCCCGCCGGGATGTGGATGTGCAGGTCCTGGGCGGCGAAAAAGTCCGGGGCCAGGCCGAAGGACTCCGCATTGCCGCGGATGTAGGACAGCGCCGTCTGCGCGGATTCCTTCAAGACCTCGCCCAGCGATCCCGTGAGCATGAGCTGGCCGGTGCCGCGCATCCTGGCCGCCTCCACCAGCACTATTTCGCCGCCGGCGTCGCTGTACACCAGCCCGTTGACCACGCCGGGGCGCGGGGCGGGCCGGGCGGACTCGTGGGTGAAGCGCCTGGGGCCGAGCAGGGTGGTCACCAGGGCCGCGTCCACCGCGGCGGGATAGCTTCCGCCGTTCTCGTCCTTGAGGGCCATGCGCGCCAGCTTGCGGCACACGGAGCCTATTTCGCGGTCCAGGTTGCGCACGCCGGCCTCGCGCGTGTAGTCGCGGATGATGGTTCGCACGGCCTCTGGCGCAAAGGCGGGGTAGGGGTGCGTCAGCCCATGCTCCGCGCTTTGGCGGGGCGCCATGTGTCTCAGGGCTATCTGCTCCTTCTCCGTTTCGGTGTAGCCGGGAAAATGCACCACCTCCAGGCGGTCGCGCAGGGGGGCGTCCAGGCGCGAAAGGTCGTTGGCGGTGGCGATGAACATCACCCGCGAGAGGTCGAACGGCGCGTCCACGTAGAGGTCCATGAACTGGCGGTTCTGCTCGGGGTCGAGCACTTCCAGGAACACCGCGCCGGGGTCGCCGCGGAAGTCCTGTCCCACCTTGTCGATTTCATCGAGCATGATGACGGGGTTGTTGACCTCCAGCCGGCGCACGGCCTGGATGATCTTGCCGGGCATGGCCCCGACGTAGGTGCGCCGGTGGCCGCGCAGCTCGGCCTCGTCGCGCATGCCGGCCATGGACATGCGGTGGAACTTGCGGCCCAGCGCCTCGGCTATGGCCATGCCGATGGAGGTTTTGCCCGTGCCCGGGGGGCCGGTGAAGCAGAGCACCGGGCCGCGCGCAGGGGCCAGCGCCTTTCTGTTGCCCAGCGCGTCGCGCACGGTGGCCCGCAGGTCGTCCAAGCTGATGGGCTTGGTGAGGTAGTGGGCCGCGCCCGTGCGCATGGCCTGCACGGCCGAATTCACCGTGGCGTAGCCGGTGACGATGATGATCTGCGTGGAGGGCGAGAGCTTGCCCGCCTCGGCCAGCAGGGTCATGCCGTCCATCTTGTCCATTTTGAGATCCGTGACGATGAGGTCGAAGCTCCAGGCGCGCAGCAACTCCAGGGCCTCCAGGCCGTTGGAGGCCGTGCGCACCACGTAGCCCTCTTTTTTCAGCACATGCTCCAGGTTGGTGCGGGCTATCTCCTCGTCATCAACGACCAGCACGTGGGGCGGCGCGCTGGCGGCCAGCGTGCGTCCGGCCAGGTATTCCAGCAAGCGCTCCTTCACGTGGTCCAGGCCGAAGTGCCGGCCGCTGAGCGTGCGCTCCACGCGGGCGAAGTCCAGACAGTCCTCGGTGCTTGCGTTCCACGGCAGGGAGCTCAGCAGATCTATGTAGTTGAGGCCGATGGTGTACTCGGCCACGGAGGGATCGGTCTTCTCCAGCCGCTCCAGCTCCTTGGCCACAATGGCCGCCACGGATTCCGGCAGGCCCGCCCCGCGCACCTGGCCGCGCAGGTCCTCAAGGCCTTTGGACGGCGCCGCCGCCGTCTCCTCCTCATTGGTCTTGCGGAAGAAAATCATGTCTGCTCCTTTTCGAGGCCTGTCCGCGCGGGTGGCGCTGGCCGTTGGTTCGTGCGGGCTCCGGCCAGATTACGCCCGCTGTTTGCTTCGTGTCAAAGCGCATTTGGCTTGGCCCGTCAGTTCCGTAAGCGGCTGGTGTTGCAATTGGCAACACTTGTGCCCTTTGGGCGTTGCACAGCGTAACATCAAAAAAATTAGCGTGTTGCAGTTTTATTCTGTCTACCGTGTTGCGATTTGCAACGCCACGCGTTCCGCCTGGGAAAAGCAATTTTAAAAATGTATTTTAAATCAACATGGTTGCAGCGTTTCGCCCTGTTCGGCACGTGCCTTGAAAGAGCAGGCGCAACGAAAAACGCCAACACGGGGGACCGTAATGAACAGCCTGCGTGAGACCATGGAAAACGCTTTTGCCGCCGCCGCCTTCGCCGAACGCAACCTGCATCAGGAAGCCCGCGAGTTTTTGGGAGAGGGCGCCCAGCCCCGCGCCCAGTCGGGCAGCACCCGCGCCGCCGAGTCCAAGAACAAGCGCCAGCGCCCCAGCCTGAAGGCCTAGTCCGGAAAGCCGGAGCACACGCCATGACCAGACGCGCCGACAAGTCCGCCGCAGCACCCGCGCCGCGCACGCCCGCACAGGGGCTTTCCCTGCGTCTGCGCGGCGGCTGGCGCGAGACCATGGAGGCCTACGGCGAGGCCGTGTCCATGGCCGAGGCGGGCGAGGGCGATCTGGCCCGGCAGATTCTCGGCGAGTTCTACGCCGAACACCGCAAGATTCTTGTGCTGGCCGAGGCCGACGGCGTGCCCGGGGCCATGGCCACCTATAGCGTGAACCTGGCCGAGCGCCTGGGCTTCGACTTGGTGCTGCTGACCGTGGGCGCGCCCGGCCGAAGCGCGCGCGACTTTGAGACCCGCGCGGCCGAGGGCGCGCGCGGGGTGTTCGAGGAGGCGGCCAAGCGCGGCGTCTCCTGCGCGCACATCATGCGCCAGGGCGCGCGCGACGAGGTGCTTGCCGCCGTGAGCGTGGAGCTGCGGCGCGTGGAGTTCGTCATTTCGCGCCGGGCCGAGGCCGAACGTCGGCAGGCGGCGCTGATGGTGCCCGAATTTTCGCTCAAATGTTGACTCTCAGCGGCGATGCCGATTGTTCGAACCGGCGGCGGAACCGCCGAAAAATACGGATGAACTGGAGGATGACATGGCTCATGAATTGACGAAAAAGCAGGCCCTTGTCCGCATGATCGGCTTCGGCATCGCCAGCGCCGCGGTGTATGGAACGGTGTTCCAGCACGCCAACGCCTTCACCGAGATGTGCTCGCGCGGCGGATTCTATGCCGCCATGCCCATCGCCGCGGTGTTCCTGGTTTCCTATGTGCATGGCGGTTTCGCCTCCAATCTGTGGACGGCGCTCGGCATCAACGCCAAGACCCAGACCAAGACCGTGCAGGCCACCCAGACCAAGCGCCCCGAAGTGCGCGCCACCCTGAACGCCTAATCGCGCGCAACGAAAGGAGATACGCTCATGGATGTCGCTCTTGATAGTTTGAAGTTCATCGATCTGACCACGGCCAATGTCATCTTTCTGTTCATCGTCGGCTTCATTGGCGGGCTGGTGAGCGGCTTCATCGGCTCCGGCGGGGCCTTTGTGCTCACCCCGGGCATGATGAGCCTGGGCGTGCCCGGCACCGTGGCCGTTGCCAGCAACATGTGCCACAAGTTCCCTAAAGCTCTGGTGGGCGCGCTCAAGCGCTTCCGCTACGGTCAGGTGGACATCAAGCTTGGCCTGGTCACCGCCGCCAGCGCCGGCGTGGGCGTGCAGGTTGGCATCAAGCTTCAGAACATGATTTTGGACGCCTGGGGGCAGGCCGGCTCCAACCTGTACGTCAGCGTGTCCTTCGTGGCCGTGCTGATCACCGTGGGCGGCTACGTCTTTTATGACGCCGTGAAGTCCTCCCGCAGCGGCGCCGTCAAGGACAAGACCCCGGCGCTGGCCCTCAAGCTGCAAAAGATCAACCTTTGGCCCATGATCTACTTCAAGACCGCCAACGTGCGCATCTCCCTGTGGTTCACCGTTCCGGTCGGCTTCGCCACCGGCATGCTGGCCGCCACCATCGCCGTGGGCGGGTTCATCGGCGTGCCCGGCATGATCTACGTCATGGGCGTGGGCGGGCTGGTCGCCTCGGCCTCCGAGCTGGTCATCGCCTTCGCCATGGGCCTGGCCGGCACCGTCAACTGGGCCATGCACGGCATGGTCGACATCCGCCTCACCCTCATCATTCTTGGCGGCTCGCTTTTGGGCGTGCAGCTCGGCGCCATCGGCACCACGCTGGTGCGCGAGGTCATGATCAAGATCGTCATGGGCTCCATCATGCTCATCGTGGCCGTCTCCCGCGCGCTGGCCATGCCCAAATATCTGGCCCAGCTGGGATTGATGGACATCGACCCCTCCTACGTGTCCATTATGGACAAGACGAGCTTCATCATCATGTGCGCGGCCCTCCTGCTTGGCGCGGTCATCATTCTTGGCGCCATGTTCAAGGCCCGCAGGGCCATGGCCCGGCAGGCCGCCCAGGAGGCTTACAGCCAGGCGTAGCCAATCCCGCCTTCC
>MNUQ01000051.1:0-17345 GCA_001871085.1 Desulfovibrionaceae bacterium CG1_02_65_16 | reverse complement strand
CCGGGGGCGGCGCGGGCCTTGTCTTTTGCGCCGGCCGGAGCGCGGCCCCCTCGACGAAGCCGGCGCGATGTGGCATGAAACCCAGACGCGGGGTCCGGCCCCGGCTCCCCGGCCGCCCGGCCTGAGGGCAGCGCAACAGACAAGGAGCGCGCATGAGCGAGGTCATCAAGGTCCTTGTGGTGGACGACGAGGAGCGGTTCCGCAATACCCTGGGCAAGCTGCTCACCGCCCAGGGCATGACCGTGACCACGGCCGACGGCGGGGCCGCCGCCCTGGAGATCCTTCGGCGCGAACCCCACGACATTGTGCTGCTGGACGTGAAGATGCCCGGCATGAGCGGGCAGGAGACCCTGCCGGAGATCAAGAAGATCGACCCGGACATCGAGGTGATCATCCTCACCGGCCACGCCTCAGTGGACATCGCCGCGGAGATGATGGCGAGCGGCGGGTCCGATTATTTGCTGAAGCCCTATCCCATGGACGAGCTTCTGGGCATCATCCACATCGCTTTCGACCGCCGCAAAACGGCCAAGGGGCTGTAGGCGCATGCGCATCATCCGCGTTCGCCACCAGGAGCGTTCGTTCTACGCCGCCATAACCAGCCCGGACACCGTGCGTTGTCTGAATCTTGAGGAGGATCTGCCCGACGACATCCCCCTCGCCGAGGTGGAGCTGCTGCCCCTGGTGCGGCCCAGCAAGGTTGTCTGCGTGGGACTGAACTACCACGACCACGCCCGCGAGATGGGCCTGCCCATCCCCGACGAGCCGGTGCTGTTCCTCAAACCGCCCACCAGCATCATCGGCCCCGGCGACGCCATTGTGTCCCCGGCCTGCTCCAACCGCGTGGACTACGAGGCCGAACTCGCCCTGGTCATTGGCCACTCCGTCCGCTTTGTGAGCGAGGCCGAGGCCCTGCGCTGCGTGTTCGGCTACGCCTGCGCCAACGACGTGACCGCCCGCGATTTGCAGAAAAAGGACGGCCAGTGGACGCGCGCCAAAAGTTTCGACACCTTTTGCCCCGTGGGGCCGTGGATTGAGACCCAGGTGCAGGACCCGCAGGCCCTGCCCATCCGCGCCGTGGTCAATGGCGAGGTGCGCCAGCAGGGCAACACGGCGGATATGATTTTCCCCGTGGCCAAACTCGTCAGCTTCATCTCGCGCGTCATGACGCTGCTGCCCGGCGACGTGATCCTCACCGGCACCCCGGCGGGAATAGGGCCTGTCATGGACGGCGACGAGGTGACCATTGAAATCGACCAGGTGGGGCTTTTGACCAACCATGTGGTGAGCGAGGGCCCCACCGACCCCGCCGCAGTGCAATAAGCCGCCGGGGAGCGCCGCGCCCCCGCCGGGCCGCACTTTCCCCTTGCCAAGCGGCCGCATTCGACGTAAAAACTGCCGTTTCACAAATCACACGCCCCGGCATAATACTGGGTGCCCCGGACGGTCCGGGGACGGCCATACGCCAGGGCGGAGGAAAAACCCAGGAGGATTTATGGCTTACGTTACCATGAAGCAGATGCTGGAGACCGGCGTCCACTTCGGCCACCAGACCCGTCGTTGGAACCCCAAGATGCGCACCTATATTTTCGGCGCGCGCAACGGCATCCATATCATCGACCTGCAGCAGACCGTGAAGCTGTTCCAGAAGGCCCACGACTTCATCGTGGAGACCGTGGCCAACGGCGGCAAGGTGCTCTTCATCGGCACCAAGCGCCAGGCCCAGGAGGCCATCAAGGCCGAAGTGGAGCGCTGCGGCATGCATTGCGTCACCCAGCGTTGGATGGGCGGCACGCTCACCAACTTCCAGACCATTAAAAAGAGCATCGACCGTCTGAAGAACCTGGAATCCATGTTCGCCGACGGCTCCATCAATAAGTTCCCCAAGAAAGAAGTGGTTCAGCTCGCCCGCGATGTTGAGAAGCTCAACAGCGCCCTCGGCGGCATCAAGGACATGAACGGCGCCCCGGCCGTGGCCTTCATCATCGATCCCAACCGCGAGCACATCGCCGTGCAGGAATGCCGCAAGCTCGGCATCCCCGTTGTGGCCGTGGTGGACACCAATTGCGACCCGGACGAGATCGACTACGTCATCCCCGGCAACGACGACGCCATCCGCGCCATCAAGCTGTTCGCCACCCATATCGCCGACGCCTGCCTCGAAGGCGCCGCGACCCTGAAGGAAAACGCCCCCGGCGGCGCCAAGAACGCCCCGGCCAAGGATGAAACCGAAGTCGAAGCGGCCGCAGAGAAAGCCGCCGCCGAGGAGGAGTAAGACCATGGCTGAGATCAGCGCCCAAGCGGTGAAAGTCCTGCGCGAGAAAACCGGCGCGGGCATGATGGACTGCAAGAAGGCCCTCGTGGAATGCTCCGGCAACGAGGAGAAGGCCATCGCCTACCTGCGCGAAAAGGGACTTGCCAAGGCCGCCAAGAAGGCTGGCCGGGCCACCAGCCAGGGCATCATCGGTTCCTACATTCACAGCAACGGCAAGATCGGCGTCATGGTTGAGCTGAAGTGCGAGACCGACTTTGTGGCCAAGAGCGACAAGTTCAAGGATTTCGCCAAGGACCTGGCCATGCAGATTGCGGCCACCAGCCCGCTGTGCGTCTCCCCCGACCAGGTGCCCGCCGAGATGCTCGCCAAGGAGCGTGAGATCTTCAAGCACCAGGCCATGGGCGAAGGCAAGCCCGAGGCCATCGCCGAGAAGATCGTCGAAGGCCGCGTGAAAAAGTACTACTCTGAGGTCTGCCTTTTGGAGCAGCCCTTCATCAAGGACGATAAAAAGAAGATAGTGGATCTCCTGAACGAGCTCATCGCGGTTCTTGGGGAGAACATGCAAATCGGGCGGTTTGACCGCATGGTGCTGGGCGAAGGCCCCGAAGCGGAAGCCACCGAGGAATAGAAACAAGACGGGCCGCAAGGCCCGTTTTTTTTAACGCGGCTTGAGCCGGGACAACGAACGCCGCCGCACGCGCGGATATGGCGAACAGGGAGGAGACACATGGAAAAGCTGCACTATTCACGGGTACTCCTCAAACTCTCCGGCGAGGCGCTGGCCGGTGAGCAGAAGTTCGGCATCGAGCCGCAGGCCATTGGCACGTTCTGCCGCGAGATTGCGGATGTCGCCAAGCTTGGGGTGCAGATCGCGCTGGTCATTGGCGGGGGGAACATCTTCCGCGGCATGGCCGCCAGCGAGCAGGGCATGGACCGCGCCCAGGGCGACTACATGGGCATGCTCGCCACGGTGATGAACGCGCTGGCCGTGCAGGACGCGCTGGAGAAGCTCGGCTGCGACACGCGCGTCATGACCGCCTTCACCATGAAGGAGGTGGCCGAGCCGTACATTCGCCGCCGGGCGGAGCGTCATTTGGAAAAGGGCCGCGTGGTCATTTGCGCGGCGGGCACGGGCAACCCGTACTTCACCACCGACACGGCCGCCGCCCTGCGCGCCAGCGAGCTCAAGTGCGAGGCCATTCTCAAGGCCACCAAGGTGGACGGCGTGTACGACAAGGACCCCAAGAAGTTCGCCGACGCCAAGCGCTATGACACCGTGACCTACATGGAGACGCTGGAGAAGCGCCTGGGCGTCATGGACGCCACGGCCATCTCGCTGGCGCGGGACAACAGCCTCCCCATCATCGTGTTCAATCTGTTCAAGGAAGGCAACATCCGCCGGGTGATTCTGGGCGAAAAGCTCGGCACCATCGTTGAAGGAGGGAACTAGAATGCACGCGGTTATCGACGACGGTAAGAAACGCATGGCCGGCGCCCTCGCCAGCCTCGGCAAGGAATTCTCGCGGCTGCGCACCGGCCGCGCCTCCGTGACCCTCATTGAGCCCATCATGGCCGACTACTACGGCACCCCCACGCCGGTGAGCCAGATCGCCTCGCTTTCCGTGCCGGATTCCCGCACCATCACCATCCAGCCGTGGGACAAGGCCGCCTTCAGCGCCGTGGAAAAGGCCATCCTCAAGAGTGACCTGGGCCTCAACCCCGTGAACGACGGCAAGCTCATCCGCATCAGCATCCCGCCCCTCACCGAGGAGCGCCGCAAGGATCTGGTGAAGCTGGCCAAGAAGTTCAACGAGGACGCCAAGGTGGCCGTGCGCAACGTGCGCCGCGACCTCAACGAGGACCTCAAGAAGCTGCTGAAGGACAAGGACATCACCGAGGACGAGCAGCGCAAGCTTGAGGGCGAGGTGCAGAAGCTCACCGACGAGACCATCAAGAAGTGCGACCAGACCTTCTCCGCCAAGGAGAAGGAGATTCTGGAGCTCTAGCAGGTGGCGGAAGCGACCGGGATTCCGGCCCATATCGCCGTCATCATGGATGGCAACGGCCGCTGGGCCCAGAAGCGGGGGCTCTCGCGCAGCGAGGGCCACCGCGCGGGCACGCGCACGGCCAAGGCGCTGGTCACCCGCTGCCGGGAGCTGGGCGTCAGGCACCTCACCCTGTACACCTTCTCGCGCGAGAACTGGTCGCGCCCCAAGGACGAGGTCGGGCTTATTTTCGACCTGCTTGTGGAGTACCTGCGCGGCGAGCTGCAGAGCCTGCTCGACCAGGACATCCGCCTGACCGTGCTGGGCGAGCTTGCGGACCTGCCTTTTGTGGCCCGGCAGGTGCTTTCCATGGTGATGGAGAAGACGGCGGGCTGCCGCAGCATGACGCTGAACCTGGCCCTTAATTACTCCGGGCGCGAGGAAATTCTGCGCGCCTGCCGCGGCCTGGCCGAAAAGGGCCTGCGCGGCGCGGAGATAACCGAGGCCGCCTTTGTTCAGGAGCTGTACACCGCCGGCCAGCCGGACCCGGATCTCATCATCCGCACCAGCGGGGAGCTGCGGCTTTCCAATTACCTGTTGTTTCAGGCCGCCTATGCCGAGTTCTACTTCACCGAGACCCTTTGGCCAGATTTTGACGCCGCCGAGCTGGAGCGGGCCCTGGCCGACTATCAGAGCCGGCAGCGCCGCTTTGGCAAAACCGGCGAGCAGGTGCTGCCCGGCTGACCCCGTCCGGCTTCCGGCCTTGCCTTTCGCGTCCAGGCGTGCTTGTCTTTGGCCAATCCAAGGAGCCCGTATGCGCCACCTTTCCGCTGCCCTGCTGCTCTGCGTCTGTCTGTGCGCCGGCGCGCCGGCTTTGGCCCAGCAGGCCGCCCCGCCCGCTGGCACGGTTGCCGCCTCGCCCGCCCCGCCCACAGGCACGGCCGCTGTCCAGGCTCCGGCCAAGGCCGACGTGCTGGAGTACATCCGTCTGTTCGGCTACCGGCAGATGCTGGAGGTGAGTGCCGAGCGTCAGCTGGAAACGGTCATTGAGCTGGTGCGGCAGTCGCACCCGGACGTGGCCCCGGCCGCGCTTGAGCTCATCCATAAGGAGCTGCAAAGCGAAATAGAGGCGGCGACGGAGGAGGCCGTGCAGGAGATGGTGCCGGTGTTCCAACGCTCGTTCACCAGCGATGACGTTGCCTATCTGCTTTCCGTGGGCCGCGACCCGCGCATGCAGAAGGTGGTGGCCATGCAGCCCAAGATCGCCGAGGACATGGAGGCCGTTGGCGAGCGCCTGGGCGAGAACGTGACCCAGCGCGCCGCGCCGCGCATCGAGCTGCGGCTGCGGAAGCTTGAGCGCGCCGAGCCCATCTGATTTTCTCCCACAATCAACAGCAAAGAGGTCGAGCCAATGTTCGCAAGGATTTGTTGCGCCGTTTTGGTGTCCGTGTTTCTGTGCACCAGCGCCATGGCGGCCGAGCTGACCCCGGAGAACCGGCAGCAGGCGTTGCGGCTTATTGAGGCCATGGGCGGCAAGGACATGATTTTGCAGTACGTGCGCCAGAATATGGGGCTGGTGAAGAAGCTGCGGCCCGACATTCCGGCGGACAAGCTGCCCATGGTGGAGCGCGAGATATCGGCCTTTGTGACGGAGAAGATTGTGGCCCCCGGCGGCTTGGCCGAGCAGTTGCTGCCCGTGTTCGCCAAGCGCTTCACCCCCAAGGAGCTGCGCGAGCTGACGGCCTTCTACGAATCGCCTCTGGGGCAGAAGGCCGTGGGCGTCATGCCCGGGGCCCTCAGGGAATCGCGCGAGGTGGCCCAACGCGCGGCAATCGGCATGATTCCCGAGCTGAACCAGCGCGTGACCGATGTGCTGAAGCGCGACGCCCAGACCCACGCCGCAGCGAAGTAGGGACGGGCGGCGCGGGGACCTACAACAGCCCGGCGTCCTGAAAGCTGAAGTGGCCCCTGTCGGCCACGATGAGATGGTCCAGCACGCGCAGGCCAAGCTCTCGCGCGCTGGCCGCTATGCGTCGTGTGAGCTCGCGGTCCTGCACCGAGGGCGCGGGGTCGCCGCCGGGGTGGTTGTGCGCCAGAATGACGCCCGAGGCCTGATGCCTGAGGGCCAGGGCCAGCACCTCACGCGGGTACACCGGGGTTTCGTCCACGGTGCCGCGTCCCACGCGTTCCCAGGCCATGAGCCGGTTCTTGTTGTCCACCAGCGCCACCCAGAATTCCTCAACGGCCAGGTGGCCAATGCGCGCGCGGGCCGCCTCGGCCACCACCTCCGGACCGGAGAAAATCTGCCGCTCGCGCACCGGGGCCTCGCCCAACCGCGCGAAGGCCTCGGCCAGCAGCGCCCAGTGTCCGGCCAGGCTTTCACCAAAGCCATCGACTTCAAGCAGGGCCTCGGGCTGCGCCGTGAGGACCCCGCGCAATCCGCCGAAGCGCTCCATCAGCTCCTTGGCCAGCGGCTTGGTGTCGCGCCGGGGCAGCACCTGTCCGAGCAGCAGCTCCAGCAGCTCATAGTCCGCCAGGGCCTTGGGCTCGGCAAGCAGCTTTTCGCGCAGGCGCTGGCGGTGACCCAGGTAGTGGGGCGGCGGGGTCTCGGCGGCCTTGTTCGTGTCGGCCGGCCCGGATTTGGATTTGCGCGTAGGGCTCATGCCGGCCTCCCGGAGGCGGATTGTCGAGGGGCGGGGCCGGCTTGCAGCAACGCGGAAAGCTGCGCCACGTAGGATTCCAGGGTGTCGTCCGGGCGGCGCTGCCCGCTGATGACGCCGAGCTGGGCGTCCAGGGTCAGCTCGATGACGCGCGCTATGCCGGCGCGGCCCAGCCGTTTGGCCATGCGCGCCAGCGTGGGCTTGTCGCGCGGGCTCATGCGCACCTTGTGCTCCTCCCCCTCGTTCAGCATCCACATCTGCCGGGCCTGCCAGGACATATAGCCCAGGAGCTGGAAGAGGATCTTGTCGCCGCTAGGGCGCAGCTGGTCGTCCAGCACGCGTCCCCAAACGGCGCGTACGGCCTCGGGATCGCTTTCGGGCCGGGCGGCCAGCGCGCGCATGAAGTCGAAAAATTCCATGTCGCCGTGGGGGGCGATGAGGTCGGCCATGTCCGCATCTATGCGTTTGGCGTCGCCGGCGGCCAGCTCCAGCTTGTCCAGCTCAAGCCCTGCCGCCAGGGCGTCGCGGGGCAAGGCCTCCAGCAGGGCGCGCCTGGCCGGCTCATCCAGGGCAAGCCCTTTCTCCTTTGCCCAGGCGTCCAGAAATTTCGGCAATGTGGCCTCGGTGAGTCCGGGCGACTGCCAGATCCAGCCATTGGTCTCCGCCGCGCTCCACAGGCCGCGCTTGGTCAGGAACGCCGGCACCGGAGCCTTGCCGTCCTTCCAGCGTCCCTCCAGGCAGAACACGGGCAGCACTGTGGAGGCCTGAAGCTTGAGCCCCTCGTCCAGTCGGTCCCAGGCCTCGGCCTTGAGCGCCTCGGCCCGGCGCAGCACCAGCACCGTGGGGGTGGAGAAGAGGTTCTTGGTGGTGAGCTCCGGCCAAAAGGTCTGAGGGAAGGGCTCGTCGTCACCCCAGAAAACCTTGCGCGAGACCTCCGCCGCCGGCCCCAGCTCTGCGGCGAGTTTGGCCACACGCCGGCGCAGCAGCTCGGCGTCCGGGCACACGAGCACGCGGTGGCCCCGCTTGGCGGAGGCTGCGCTTGCGACGGGTCGGGCCGGGACCATGCCGGGGCTCCTAGTAGTTCTCGGTCATCAGCGAGGTCATGCGCCGCACCGCGAGATCCGTAAGGCGCATATCCGCGCCGTCCGCGTCGCCGGGGTAGTAGCTCTCGCTCTTGGACTGTTCGCCGGAGTCGTAGATGACCATGCCGTCGCTCGCGCGCGTTACTCGGAAGGTCATGGTTATGGATGTGGAGAGCTTCATGGACTGGTCCTGCCTGCCGCTGATGTACGTGGAGCGGGAGTAGCGCTTTATGACGATGGTGAGCAGGCTGGTGGCGTGGGCCTTGTCCGTCCAGGTGACGAGGTGGCGGCGATTGAACTCGTCGCGCACCAGCGAGCGCAGCCTGGGCTCGAGCCAGGCCTCGGTGGAGGGGTTCTCCACACGCAGGATGTGCATGGAGCGCATTTCCGGCGCCAGACGGTCGGCGGCGTTGTGGTCCGCCTCGGAGCCCATGCCGGTGAAGGTGTAGCCGCAGCCGAACAGAAGCAGGGCTGCGGCGGCCAGCAGAACGGCGTTCAGAACAGGCCTGCGCATTACGGCTCCTCCTTCCTTGTTGTTTCGGCGCTAGCCGGCGACGACGTTGACCAGCTTGCCCGGCACCACGATGAGCTTTTTGATGCTCTTGCCTTCCAGGTGGCGCAGCACGTTCTCATGGGTCATGGCGAATTCGCGCACGGCGTTCTGGTCGGCGCTGGCCGGCACCATGAGTCTGCCGCGCACCTTGCCGTTCACCTGCACCACCAGCTCGATTTCGTCGCGCGCCAGAGCGGACTCGTCGTGCTCCGGCCAGGGCAGGGTGGCCAGCTGGCCCTTGTGCCCCATGTGAGCCCACAATTCCTCGCAAATGTGCGGGGCCACTGGGGAGAGCAGGACGAGCACCGTGGACAGGGCCGAGGACAGCGCCTCTGGCCCGCCGGGGGCGTTTTTGAGCGCGTCCTTCTGGGCGTAAAGTTCGTTCACCAGCTCCATCAGCGCGGCGATGACCGTATTGAACTGGAATTTGTTCTCCATGTCGCGGGTGACCTTGCGCACGGAGTCGTGCTCCTTGCGGCGCAGGTCGCGCGCGGGGGCGGAAAGCTCGCCGCCGAGAGCGGACAGCGGGGCGGCCGGGCCTATGGGCAAAAGCGCCCCGGCCTCGCCCAGCTCCTCGGCCAGCCGCCACACGCGGTTCAGAAAGCGGAACGCGCCCTCGATGCCTGCGTCGCTCCACTCCAGGTCCTTTTCCGGCGGGCTGGCGAAGAGGATGAACAGGCGCGTGGCGTCGGCGCCGTATTTCTCGATCATGGCGTGCGGGTCCACCACGTTGCCCTTGCTCTTGCTCATCTTGGAGCCGTCTTTGAGCACCATGCCCTGGGTGAGCAGGTTCTTGAAGGGCTCGGAATGCTCCACATAGCCCAGGTCGCGCAGGGCCTTCACGAAGAATCGCGAGTAAAGCAGGTGCAAAATGGCGTGCTCAATGCCGCCGATGTACTGGTCCACCGGGCTCCAGTATTTGAGCGCGGCCGGGTCGAAGGGGGCGGTTTCGTTGCGGGCGCTGGTGTAGCGCAGGAAATACCAGCTCGACTCCATGAAGGTGTCCATGGTGTCGGTTTCGCGCCGGGCCGGGCCACCGCACTTGGGGCAGGTGGTGTTGACGAAGTTTTCCAGCAGCGGCAGGGGCGAGCGGCCGTCCGCTCGCGCTTGCGCCTCCTCGGGCAGGCGCACGGGCAGCTGGTCGAAGGGCACGGGGACGATGCCGCACTTTTCGCAGTGCACCACGGGGATGGGCGCGCCCCAGAAGCGCTGGCGCGAAATGCCCCAGTCCCGCAGGCGGTAGTTCACCGTGGGCTTGGCCAGACCGCTTTTGGCCAGATGCTCGATGATGACGCCCTTGGCCGGCTGGTTGGGCAGGCCGTCGAACGCGCCGGAGTTCACCAGCACGCCGGGATCGCTATACGCGGCCGTCATGGCGGCGGGGTCCAGCTTCTCGCCCTTGGGCTCTATGACCACCTGCATGGGCAGCTTGTACTTGCGGGCGAACTCGAAGTCGCGCTGGTCGTGGGCGGGCACGGCCATCACCGCGCCGGTGCCGTAGCCCATGAGCACGAAGTTGGCCACATGGATGGGCATTTCCCGGCCGGTCAGCGGATTGATGCAGTACGCGCCGGTGAAGACGCCTTCCTTCTCCAGGTCCTCGGCCCCGCGGCGTATGCGGTCCATGTTGGCCACATCGCGGCAGAAGGCGCGGACCTTTTCGGCCTCGGGCCGGCCGGCTATGAGCTTCTCCACCAGGGGATGCTCGGCGGCCAGACTCATGAAGGTGGCTCCGCACAGGGTGTCCGGCCGGGTGGTGAAGACCTCGACGGTCTCGTCCGAGTCCTTGACCTGGAATTTGAGCTGCGCGCCAACGCTCTTGCCTATCCAGTTCTCCTGCATGGTGATGACGCGGTCCGGCCAGTCGCCCTCAAGCAGCTTCAGGTCGTCCAGCAGCTCCTCGGCGTAGGCGGTGATCTTGAGGAACCACTGCTCCAGCTGCTTCTGCTCCACCAGCCCGTCGCAGCGCCAGCAGCGGCCTTCCTCCACCTGCTCGTTAGCGAGCACGGTGTTGCAGCTCTCGCACCAGTTCACCGGCGAGTTTTTGCGGTACACCAAGCCTTTTTCCAGCAGCTGGATGAAGAAGCGCTGCTCCCACTGATAGTATTCGGGCCGGCAGGTGGCCAGCTCGCGCCGCCAGTCGTAGGAGTAGCCTAGGCGCTTGAGTTGGGCGCGCATGTCGGCGATGTTGGCGTAGGTCCAGGCGGCGGGGTGGGTCTTGTGCTTGATGGCCGCGTTTTCGGCCGGCAGGCCGAAGGCGTCCCAGCCCATGGGGTGCAGCACGTTGTGGCCGCGCATGCGCTTGTAGCGCGCCACCACATCGCCAATGGAGTAGTTGCGCACGTGCCCCATGTGGATTTTCCCCGAGGGGTAGGGGAACATTTCGAGCACGTAGTACTTGGGCTTGGCCGGGTCGACCTCCGCCTCAAAGCAGTGGGATTCTTCCCATTTTTTTTGCCATTTCTGCTCAACCTGCTGCGGATCGTACTTGCCGAAGCCCATTGTCTGCTTGCCTCCCCTCTTCGGAATCGGTCGCTATTTCGCCGCGTCGGCCTTGGAGCCGTCGTTTTTATCGTGCTTCTTGTCGATTTTCTTGTCCACGCCGCTCATGCGTCCCTGGTCCACGGCCCGGGCCACGGAGTCCAATATGCCGTTGACGAAGGCGCGCGAGTTTTCGTCGCCAAAGCCCTTGGCCAGCTCAATGGCCTCGTTGATGGCGACCTTGAGCGGGATGTCCTTGCGGTGGAGGATTTCGTAGAGCGACAGGCGCAGAATGGCCAGCTCCACCTTGCCGATGCGTCCGATTTTCCAGTGGTCGGAATGCTGGCCGATGACGCGGTCCATCTCCGCCATGCATTCCGTTGCGCCCATGACCAGCTCCGAGGCGAAGCTGACCGCCTCGTCGGACTCGCAGTCCTCCACGGCGGGGTTGTTGGCGAATGCGCGCCGGAGCGCGCCCTGTTCGGTCTGCTGCGGAACGAATCCCAGGCCGAAAATGACCTGGAAGGCCAGGGTGCGTCCCTGGCGGCGCGAGCCTTTGCTCTTGTCCGGTGCTGTCACGTGTGCTCCTGCCGGGGGCGCGGCCCACCGGGAAATGGCCAGCGTTTCCGCCGGCCGTGATGTCTAGATCTGCGCGGCCACGCGGGCGGTTTCCAGCATGGCCATGGCGGCGTCCACGCCCTTGTTGCCGGCCTTGGAGCCGGCGCGCTCAATGGCCTGCTCCAAATTCTCCGTGGTCAGCACGCCAAAGCCAAGGGGAATGCCGAACTCCAGGCTGACCAGGGCGAGGCCCTTGGCGCACTCGCCGGCAACGTAGTCGAAGTGCGGTGTGGACCCGCGGATGACCGCGCCCACGCAGACGATGCCGTCGTACTTGCCTGTGGCGGCGAGCTTTTTGGCGATGAGCGGCATTTCGAACGCGCCGGGGATCTTGACCAGGGTCAGATCCTCGCGGGCGGCTCCGTGACGGGTCAGCGCATCCACCGCGCCGCCAATGAGCTTGTCCACGATGAAGTCGTTGAAGCGGCTGGCGACGATGGCGACCTTGAGCCCTTTGGCGTCGAGCTGTCCTTCAATGGTGGTGATGTGGTGCATGTTCGTCTCTCCTTCTCGTGCGGGAAGTGTGGTGCGAAACGGAGCGCGTTATTTCTCGGGCTCGTTGAATGTCAGCATGTGGCCCATTTTCTCTTTTTTGGTGTGCAGGTAGCGCTCGTTCATGGAGCAGGCGGCCATTTCAATGGGCACGCGCTCCACAACCTTGAGGCCATAGCCCTCCAGGCCGACGATCTTTTTGGGATTGTTGGTCATGAGCCGCATTTGCGAGACCCCCAGCGACACCAGTATCTGTGCGCCGGTGCCGTATTCGCGCAGGTCGGGCTTGAAGCCGAGCTTCACGTTGGCCTCGACCGTGTCATAGCCCTCGTCCTGCAGGTGGTAGGCGCGGATCTTGTTGCCCAGGCCGATGCCGCGGCCCTCCTGGCGCATGTACAGCAGCACGCCCGCGCCCTCTTTTTCGATCATGCACATGGCGGCGGCCAGCTGGTCGCCGCAGTCGCAGCGCATGGAGCCGAACACGTCGCCGGTGAGGCACTCGCTGTGCACGCGCACCAGCACCGGCTTGTCCGGGCTTATTTCGCCCTTGAACAGCGCAATGTGGGTGTGGTGGTCGGCCTCGGCCTTGAAGGCGGCTGTGCGGAAATGGCCCCAGCGGGTGGGCAGGTCGGCCTCGGCTATTTTGGTGATGGCCTTGCCGCCGAACTTCATGCGGTGTTTGATGAGGTCGGCCACGGAGCAGATTTTGAGGCCGTGCTCGGCCGCGAATATCTCCAGGTCCGGCATGCGGGCCATTTGTCCGTCGTCGCGCATGATCTCGCAAATGACGCCGGCGGGCTTGCAGCCGGCCAGCCGGGCGATGTCCACGCTGCCCTCGGTCTGGCCCGCGCGCACCAGCACGCCGCCCTCTTTGGCGCGCAGGGGGAACACGTGGCCCGGGGTCACGATGTCGTGCGGCGTGACGCCGTCGGCCACGGCGGTGAGCACCGTATGGCTGCGGTCAAAGGCGGAAATGCCGGTGGTCACGCCCTCGCGCGACTCGATGGAGACGGTGAAGTTCGTGCCGAATTTGGACTCGTTGGACTGGGCCATGAGCGGCAGCCCAAGACGGTCGATCATCGCCGGCTCCATGGCCAGACAGATGAGGCCGCGTCCGAACTTGGCCATGAAGTTGATGATCTCGGGGGTGGTCTTTTCCGCGGCGACGACCAGGTCGCCCTCGTTCTCGCGGTCTTCGTCGTCCACCATGATGACCATCCGGCCCTGCCGGATGTCGTCGATGGCTTCCTCAATGGTGCACAGGGGCATGGATGAACCTCTCTCTTGGCGGCGCGGTTTTTGGGCGGCCGGGCCGGATTCTCAAACAACGGAACCTGTCCAACTACTCCAAAAAGCTGCGGCTGTGAAGAGTGAAAATGTGTGTTTGAAATCGGGCGGTTGTCTGGGCGGCGGGGCCTTGCGTCAGGGGCGGGCCGGGGGGATGCTGTCTCCAAACCGCGCAAATGCGCATTCTGCGAACCATAAGGAGCCGAGCCATGCAGAAAACCGTGCTCTTCGCCTTTCGCGACGACCCCATGTGCTTCATCCATGTGCTTTTGAACGCGCTGGACCTGCGCGCCAAGGGCTTCGAGGCCGGCATTGTGCTGGAGGGAGCGGCCACCACGCTGGTGCCCAAGCTGGAGGACGCCGGGCACTTTCTGCACCCGCTGTACAAACAGTGCCGGGAAAAGGGGCTTGTGTTCGGCGCGTGCCTGGCCTGCTCAACCAAGCTTGGCGCGCTGGACGCGGTGAAGGCCGCCGGCCTGCCGCTGCTCGATGACATGAACGGCCACCCGGGCGTGGCCGCCTATCAGCTCAAGGGGTATTCGGTGCTCACCTTCTGATCCTTCTTTGGCCCGCAGGAGGCCGCCCATGTACGATGCGCTGATTATCCTCGACATTCAGAACGACTACTTCCCCGGCGGAAGCATGGAGCTTGCGGGCGCGGAGGCGGCAGGACGCGCCGCCGCGGGCATGCTGACCCGCTTCCGGCAGGCGGGCAGGCCTGTTGTCCACATCCGGCACGAGAGCGTGCGCGCCGGCGCGACGTTTTTTCTGCCTGGCACGCCCGGTGCGGAAATCCATCATCTTGTCACGCCGCAACCGGGCGAGGCCGTGCTGACCAAGCGCTTCCCCAACGCCTTCCGCGACACTGGCCTGCGCGACCTGCTGCGCGGCCTTGGCGCGGAGCGTCTGGCCATGTGCGGCATGATGACCCACATGTGCGTGGACGCCAGCGTGCGCGCGGCCTTCGACCTGGACTACGCGTGCGGGCTGGCCGCCGACGCCTGCGCCACCCGCGACCTGGAATACGCCGGCCGGGTGGTGGCCGCGGCGGATGTGCAGGCGGCCTATCTGGCCGCGCTGGGCGCGGTGTTCGCCACGGTCGTTCCGGCCCTGGAGCTTGCACCCCTGTAACCGGGCCAGCTCTTCACGACAGCCCCCCCGCCGGGAGCAGCCCTGACAGGGCCGGGGCTCCCGGGAGGGACAGGGACGGACGTCGGTTCTACTGGCAGACGCGGTCCAACTCAGTGAGCGAGGAGGCCAGGCCGGACAGGCCCGACGACCGCGCGAAGAGCACGGGCTTGCTGGCGCCCCGGCACAGGCGCTTCACCATGGCGCAGGCGTCGTGGCTTACGCAGTCCACCGGGCACACCACGGCGTCGGCCCGCGAGAGCAGTTGCCGCAGTCGCTGGGCCGACTGCTCCAGCCCGCCGTCGTGGTGCAGCAGCTCGCAGCCGAAACGCGCCCCCAGGGTTTTGTACTCGCTTTTCAGCCCCGTGCGGCCGCCCACGTAAAGCACGCACTTGCCGCGCAGGCGCGGGCAGGGGCAGGCGGCGGGATCGTCGCAGACGCCGCCACAGGGCGTTTGCGCGGCCAATCCGGGCAGCATGGCCCGCTCCAGGGCCGCCACCTCGCGTTCGCGTTCGGCCAGGGCGGCGCGCAGGGCGGCCTCCTCGCGATAGTTGTCCTCAATGATGGCGGCATGCCGGCGGGCTTGCGCCTCGGCCTCCACCACACGGTCCTGCATGTGCTCCAACTGAATGGCGAGGGCCTCGCGGTCGCGCTCCAGTTCGGCAATGCTGCGGCTTTCCAGCAGCTCGCGCAGGCTCACGCGCTCGCGTTCGGCCTTTTCGCGCCGGGCGCGCTCGGCGGAGGCCTCGCGCTCCAGCTCCAGGCAGCGGCGTTTCCATACCGCAACGGCTTGGCGCAGAACGGTTTTGCGCTGGGCGAGCGCGGCCTCCAAACGTTCCGCGCGGGCCTCGGTTTCGGCCAGGCGGCGCAGCTCGGCGCGGGTGCTGGCCCCAACCAGGTGCGAAAGCATGTGCACCTCGCCGTAAATCTGCGCCAGCAGCGTTTCGCTCGCGCCGCCGTGGCGCATCACCGCCCAAAACGCGCCGGGAATATCGCCCGCGTCGGCCATTTCCGTCCACAGGGCCCAGAGGGCCTCGTCGCCCTCGGCCCTGGAAAAACGCTTCAGTTGCCGCCGGAACTTGCGGTCCAGATGCTTTTGCACCACGCGGGCGGCGTGGTCCGGACGTTTGACCAGGGTGACAAAGGCCCCGTGCAGTTCATAATCCGTCGCCTCGCGCGGGAGAACCAGCCCGATGCGTGTCGCCAGCTTGCGTTGTTCCGCGACGCTGAGACAGGTGCCGACGATGGGGCAGTGGTAGTCCGCGTGATCCCAGATGTTGCGTTTCAGCATTTTCGCCTCCCTTCCGCGCCGATTGGCCGGAATATCGCCCCGGCCGGGTAATGTTCCGGGGCGGCTGCAAGTTTTGAAAAATTGTTCCAGGTCGCGTTGGCATTCGTGTAATTGAAATTGAATTCCAAAGTCAAGTGGTGCCGGGACACGTTGGAGCACGGAAGTTCTGTTGCCCTCGCCGGCGGCCGTGACGGCGTCACGGTCAAGTGTCGTCCGGGGGACACTGTCCCAGGCGGCTTTGACAACTCGCCGAATACTGATAGGGACCCGCCCGGACCATACAACCTGCTGAAATGCATCCGAGAGGCATCTGATGAGTGAAGCATTGATCATTATCGACATCCAAAACGACTACTTCCCCGGCGGTCGCATGGAGCTTGTGGGCGCGGAGGCCGCGGCGGAGCGCGCGGCTTTCGTGCTTGGCCGCTTTCGCGCGGCGCGGCTGCCCGTGGTGCATGTGCGCCACGAGAGCGTGCAGCCCGGGGCAACCTTTTTTCTCCCCGGCACAGCCGGTGCGCAAATCCACCCCATGGTGGCCCCGCTGCCCGGCGAAACCATCATCGACAAGCACGACCACAACGCCTTCCGTCACACGGAACTCATGGCGGTGTTGCAGCAATTCACGGCCACACGGTTGACCTTGTGCGGCATGATGACGCATATGTGCGTGGATACCGGCGTGCGCGCCGCTTTCGACCTGGGCTTTCCCTGTCGCCTGGTGGCCGACGCCTGCGCCACCCGCGACCTGGTCCATAACGGGCGCGTGGTGCCCGCTGCCGATGTGCAGGCCGCGTATCTGGCCTCGCTGGGCGAGGTGTTCGCCAAGGTCGTCAATGCCGTGGACGTCGATTTGCCACGAACCTGGAGGTCTCCCGCATGCGTGTGCGCAAAACCCTTTCTGCCGGTGTCATCCTCGCGCTGACCGCTGTTTCCCTGGGCGGCTGCCTTCCGCCCTCTAAGGACTGGACGCATCCGCGCATCGCCGACCCGCGCAAGGAGGACCGGCAATTCCAGCAGGACACGCAGTTCTGCAACGACAAGGCGGGCCGGCAAGCCGACGGCCCCGAGCGCAAGGCGGCCATGGACGATTGCTACCGCCGTCTCGGCTGGCAGCATAAGGATTAGCGGGTGGCGGCGGACGCGGTTTTCATCGCCGGGGCCACTGGCTATGTGGGCGGCAGGCTCGCGCCGCTGCTGCTCTCGCGCGGGTATGCCGTGCGCGCGGGCGTGCGCAGTCCCCGCAAGCTGGCCGGCCGGCCCTGGGCCGCGCACCCCGGCCTCTCCATTCTTCCGGCCGACGTGACCGACAAGCCGAGCCTGGTTGCGGCCATGCGCGGCTGCGCGGCGGCCTTCTACCTCGTGCATTCCATGGGCGCCGGGGGCGACTTCGCCCGCGCCGATCGCGAGGCCGCGCGGAACATGGCCGAGGCCGCCGCCGAGGCCGGCGTTTCCCGCATCATCTATCTGAGCGGCCTGGGAGACGACGCGCCCGG
>MNUQ01000132.1 GCA_001871085.1 Desulfovibrionaceae bacterium CG1_02_65_16 | reverse complement strand
CACGGGGTCCATTTGGACCCGGCGCATCTCCCTTGGCGGCGCATTCTCCGGCCGTGGCCGGCAAGGTGAACCCGTCCCCGCCGCTCCTCCAACGCAGAAGGCCGCCCGGGCCGCTTCCGCAACGGCTCCCGCCTCACAGACCCCGCCAGCGGCTCCCGCCGCTTCGTCTCCAAAGCCCGCCGGCCCGTTCTGGACCAGACCCATCAACTTCCGGCGCGGCGGCAAATCGTTCAGCGCCGGCGTCAGCGTCTCGGGCAGCAGCCTGTGCATCGCCGTCGTGCGCGCCGGCTCCGGCGCGGTTGCGGCGCTGCGGCGCTTCCCCATAGCCCCCGGGCAGGCGCCGGGCGAAAAGGGCTTCCCCGGCCTGCTGCGCGCAAGCCTAAACGCCATGGCCTTCAATGAGGCCAGCACAGACATTTGGGCCGTGCTGCGCTCGCCGGACCTGGACCTGAACGTGTTCAGCGTGCCCAAGCTCTCCGGCGGCAAGCTCGACGCCGCGGTGTATTGGACCCTGCAGAAGGAGAAAAAGTTCGCCGAGGCCGAGTACGTGCTGGACTATCTCGTCCTTGGCCCGACCGAGGGGAGCAAGACGCCGAAGCTCGACGTGCTGACCTGTCTGGCCCGCAAGACCGACGTGGAGGCCCTGAGCGCCAGCTTCCGCGAGGCCGGCCGGCCGCTCGCCGGCATTACGGCCATTCCCAACGCCTTCCTCGGGCTGTACCGCCAGCGCGGCGTGCCCACGGGCTTCGCCCTGGCCGCAAACATTCATGTGGAGCCGGATTTTTCGGCAATCGGCCTGTACACCAAGGACCGCCTGCTGTTCAGCCGGTTCATCCGGTCCGGCGGCGACAGCATGACCGAGGCCCTGGCCGACCACTACCAGGAGCTCGCCAAGCCCCGTCCCGCCATTCTGGACGACTTGGAGCTGCCCCTGCCCGGCGCGGAGCAGCCCAAGGCCACCGCAGTCCAGCCGCAGGCCGCCGCGCCCCTCTCCCCCGAAGAAGCCCGGGACATGCTGCGGCACGTGCTTCTGGGCGCGCCCAGGCCGGCCTGCGCGGACAAGGCCCAGCCGGTGACCCCGCTGGAGGCCATCGATATCGTCGCCCCGGCGATTGAGCGGCTGTCCCGGCAGGTGGAGCGCACCCTTGACTATTACGCCAGCAGCCAGCAAATACGCTGCGACGCGCTGCACTTAAGCGGCGAGATCTTCGGCTCGGCCGCCATCGCCCAGGCCCTGGCCGGGCAGTTGGGCTTCACGCCCACAATCTTCGACGCCACGGCCATCGCGTCCGGCGGCGACGGGCTGGCGCAGCCGGAAGACCGCATGCTCATGGCCCCGGCCCTGGCGGCCGCCCTTTCGCAGCCCGGCCGCGGCATCAACCTGCTGGAGACGTACAAACCGCGCACCGCGAAGGAGACCAAGCGCACCGCCACCAGCCGCATGCTGCTGGGCCTGGCGGGATTCATGCTGCTCATGGGCGTGGGGGGCTTGCTGGTCGACCAGGGCAATGCCGCCAAACGCAACGAACTGGCACGGCTCACCCGCCAGCTGGAATCGCTTGGCCCCGTCCTCGACGACCGGGCCATCCAGGTCGAGGTGGACCAGTACCGCGCCCGGCAGGGCGCCCTGCGCGAGGCCTCGGCCCGGCTGCTGGCCCCGGCCGCCTTGGCGGAGCTCAGCGCCTGCGCGCCGGAGAACGTGCGCATTCTTTCCTTCACGGCCGAATACCCCCCGCCGGAAGCGGACGCGCCCGGCGCGCCGCCCACGCCCGGCAGGACGCCGGCCCCGGTTCCGCCAAAGCCGGCCGCTGGCGCCAAGGCCGCGCCCAAGACCAACGGCATGGTCACCATCGAAGGCGTGGTCAGCGGCGACCGCGCGGAGTTCGACGCCAGCCTGGCGCGGTTCATCCTGGCCCTGCAGGCCTCGCCAATGTTCTCCATGCCCGTGGTCAACGAATCCGGGCTCAAGGATTTGAACGACGGCGGGCAGGTGCTCTCGTTCAGCATGCATCTGGGGGTCAAGTAATGGCCGCCCTCAACATGCAGCTGCAACTCACCCCGGCGCTGCGCCATTTGCTCGCGCGGCTGGGGTTGGGCGCGCTGCTTTTGGCCCTGGCCGCCTATGTGCTGGTCGGCATGCCCATTTTGGAGGGCCGCCAGCTGGACCGGGACATCGCCGCCACGCGGCTGCGCCTGGAGCGGCAGCAAAAGATCCTGCCGGCCCTGGCGAGCCTGGGCGCGGCCGACAACGCCACGCTGAAATTGCTTTGCGCGCCAAAGCTGGAGCCCCTGCCGCGCGCGCAGGCCTACCAGCTCACCGAGCAGTTGACGCACATGGCCACCGCGGCCAACCTGGAGACCCTGGACGCCACGCTGAGCACGGCGACCCTGGCCCAGGACCCGGACACCATCCAGGCGCAAGGGGTGTTCGCCGGACAGGTGGAGGGCGTGCGCGCCATGCTGCTGGACATTGCGCGCATGCCAAGCCTGGCGCGCGTGGAGCGCGTGGAGCTGCGCGCCGTGGACGACCGGCTGGAGATGATGGTGCAACTGCGTGTGGCCCTGGGTGGCTAGCCCGCGTGCGGCCTACTGCGCGAATACATTTTAGGGAGACAAGGGATCACGGGACATTGACGGCATGCTGAAACGGGAAAAAATACTGCTGGGGCTCGTCGCCGCCACCGCCATTGCGGCGGGGGGCGTGCTGCTGTCCGGCCCCTCCACCCCCAAAGGCCCGCAGGCTTCCGCCAAACCCGGCGTGGACTCGGATGAAATGATCAAAAGCATGGACCAGGCCAAACTCACCGAGGCTCAGGCATACCGCCTTTCCGTGCTGGCGCAGAACGCCACCATCGACCCCTTTTACGGGCGCTCCTCGGCCATCACCCAGGACGACCCCAACCAGCCGGCGGGAGAGGAACTTGTCTACAGCGGCTACATCAAGGTTGGCCTCAAGGTGTTCGCCGTCATCAACGGCATTGAGTACGCCTGCGGCGACAAGCTGGCCGATGGCGGCTACGTGTTGCAGGCCATAGAGAAAAACGCCGTGCTGCTTGAACGAACGGATGGTTCGAGCGGCCGCAAGTACACAAAACGCGTTCCCCTGGTCGAGGACGACGCCGACAAGATCCGCATACGGGTGGTCAAACAACGATGAACCGAACGCCTGCCAAAATTCTGGGCCTCATGGTCGCGCTGTTGTCCGCCCTCGCCATGGGCTGCGCCGGGCAGAACAAGGCCACCTCGCCCGTCGAGGACTCCGCCGCCGTATGGAAGGCCATGGAGAAACAGTCGCAGGGGCACTCGCCCCGCGGCAAATTCCTGCTGTCCGAGCCTCCGGTCATCATTGATTCGCCGGAGGCCAACGGCGTTGCGCCCAAGCTGGCCCCGGCCCCCCTGCCCACCCTGCGCATGAGCCTGCGCATGCACAACGCCGACGTGGTGGCCGTGCTGCAGGCCCTCTCGCGCGCGGCGGGCCGCAGCATCGTCATCAGCCCCGGCGTGGCCGGCAGCATCAACGTGAACATTGTGCAGCGCCCCTGGGACGAAATCTTCAACGGCATCCTGGCCGCCAACAAGCTCACCTACGCCCTGGACGGCGACACCATCCGCGTCATGGCCGCCGATGACATGCAGGGCGCGCTGGACCTGGAGACCATACGCCGCAAGACCATGGCCGAGCGCGTCGCCGCCGCCAAGGAGGAGCCGCTGGTGACCTGCGTGGCCCAGGTGCGCTTCGCCGACGCCAAAAAGCTGCAAAAGACCATTGAGGGCACCCTCACCAAGGACCAGGCCGGCAAGCCCATCGGCAACATCCAGGTTGACGAGCTGACCAACTCGCTCATCATCCAGAGCGTGGCCCCGGACATCGCCAGGGTGACGCGCCTGCTCACCAAGCTCGACGCGCCGCGCGCCCAGATCAAACTCAAGGCGCACATTGTGGAGACCACCAAGGAGGTCGCCCGCGACCTCGGCATCCTGTGGGGCGGCAACTACTCCGGCAGGGTGAAGTCCGGCAACAGCCTGGGTATTTCCGGCGCCAACTCCATAGACACCAGCAGCTCAAGCAGCAGCGGCACCAGCACCACCACCACGGCCACCGTGGGCACCGGCAACCTCGGCTCCCTGGGCGCCAGCTTCCCTGCGGCCAACGTCGCCTCCTCCACCACGGGGCTGGCGCTGGACCTGACCTTCGGCAAGACCGCCGGCAACATCCTGGAGACCCAGCTGCAGGCCCTGGCCACTGAGAACAAGCTCAACATCATCTCCAGCCCGTCCATTTCCACCATGGACAACCAGAAGGCCTACACCGAGGCCGGCGAGCGCGTGCCCTACCAGACCAGCACCGGCACCGGTACGGACATCACCTACTCCGTGAACTTCCAGGACGCCGTGCTGCGCCTGGAGATCACCCCGCACATCATCGACGACGAATTCATCAAGCTCACCGTGCTGGTGCAGAAGGACGAGGTGGACAGCACGCGCTCCGTCTCCGGCAACCCGTACATCCTCAAAAAGAAGACCGAGACCACGCTCATCGCCCGCAATGGCGAAACCGTGGTCATCTCCGGCCTGTCCAAGCTCAAGAACCAGCTTCAGGAATCCGGCGTGCCGGGCCTGAAGGACGTGCCCGGCCTGGGCTGGCTGGCCAAGAGCCAGAGCAAGGACGACCTGAAGGACGAGTTCATGATCTTCATCACGCCCACGGTTCTTTCGGACTGGAAGCAGGACGAGCGCCAGAAGTCGTACGAGGAGCTGGAGAAGGAGCTCGCCGACGCCAAGCGCGAGGCTGCGCAAGAGAAGAAAACCGAGGCGGCCGCCACGGCGAAGACAAGCCAGCGCGCGGTGATTCGGGAGACGCCCCTGAGCGACGAGTCCGTCATCGTGCGGCAGGAGCCCGGCGCCAACGCGGCGGCGAACGAGGCCCAGCCCGTGGCCCGGGCCGCCAAACCAGCCATTGGAGGCGCGCAATGAGCCACTACGCGGGCCAGGGCATGGTGCGCGAGCCGTTCTCCACCTCGCCCGACCCCAACTTCCTGCTGGCCACCCGCCAGCACGCCACCTGTCTGCAGGAGCTGGAGATATCCCTGCGCCTGCGCCGCGGCCTCAATGTGGTCACCGGCGACATCGGCACCGGGAAAACCACCCTGTGCCGCAGCCTGCTGCGGATTTTCGCCGCCGACGCAGCCACCGACGTGCATCTGCTCCTGGACCCGCACTTCGAAACCAGCGAGGAGTTTCTGCGCGTCATTCTCACCAGCGTCTCCGGCCTCGCGCCGGACCCGGAGCTCGGCCTGTGGGGGCTCAAGGAGGCCCTCAAGCAGCAACTCTTCCGCCTGGGCATGGTGGAAAAGCGCCTGGTCATCCTGGTCATCGACGAGGGGCAGAAGATCTCGCCGGCGAATCTGGAGATTCTGCGCGAGATGCTGAACTACGAGACGAACACGGCCAAGCTTTTGCAAATCGTCATTTTCGGCCAGCGTGAGCTGGAGCCCACCCTCGCCGCCATGCCCAACCTGACGGACCGCATCAACGTGCACCGCCGGCTCAGCCCCCTGCGCTTCGGCGAAACGCGCGCCATGATCCGCCACCGGCTCACCGTGGCCTCCGGCGGGGCCGCCCCGCGCGTGCGCTTCACCTGGCCGGCAGTGGCGCTCATCCATCTGGCGGGCGGGGGCTCGCCGCGCAAAACCGTCCGCCTGTGCCACATGGCGCTTTTGGAAATGCTGGTGCGCGGCCACGACCACGTGGGGCTGGCCGAGGCCCGCGCCGCCGCCAGGCCCGAGCCGGACGCGTCCGCCATCCGGGCCACTCCCCGCCGCAGAGCCGGTTTTGCGGCCATGGCCGCGGTGTGCGTGCTGCTGGGCGGGCTGTGGTTTTCCCTGGGGGGCCATGGCCCCGTGCTCGGCCAATCGGGCATCGCCATTGGGCAAGTTGCCGCGCCTGCCGGCATGCCGGAAGCCGTCCCGGCGGCGGCGGCCGTCGCCCAGCCGCAGCCGCTCGGCGCGGATCTGAACACGCGGGGGGTTTCCCTGCGGCCGGAGGAAACCCAAAGCCCCGCCGGAGCGTCTGGCCGGGTGACGCTCCAGCCCGTGCGCGACATGGGCCCGGCGGTGCGCATCAAGGTTGACACGACCGCTTCGCCTCTGCTTCAAGTACAAACGCACGCCCTGCCCCCCGCCACCACCGGCGAGGCGGCTCTTGCGCGTCAGACCGGCCTGCGGGCGGACAACCAGTAATCGGCGCGCAAGCGGCGGGAAACAGATGAGACGCGAACGCAAAAGACTGGGCGAACTGCTCATGGAGGCCGGCGCCCTCACCGAGGCGCAGCTGGAGAGCGCGCTTTCCGGACAAAAGAAGTCCGGCATGCGTCTTGGGCAGTATCTCATCCAGGCCGGCATTCTCAACGAAAACATCATCATCGATTCCGTAAGCCGGCAGTTGCGCATTGAGCGCTACATGCCGGACAAGCATCCCTACGACGAGCGCATCGACACCTTCCTGCCCGAGGATTTGGCGCAAAAGTACCGGCTGGTGCCCCTTTCCAAGCACGGGCATCTGCTCACCATCGCCATGACGGACCCCATGGACATCAACGCCCTGGACGCCGTGGAGATCGCCACCAATTTCGAGGTGGAGCCGGTCATCTGTTCCGAGAACGACTTCGACCTGCTTTTCAACGCCATTTACGGCCGCGGCGACGAGCAGCAGAAAGACCTCTTCGGCGACCTGGCCGAGGAGGACGGCGGCGACATCACCACCCAGGCCGGCGGCGAGGACCGCGAGGACATCGCCATCGACACCCTGCAGGACCAAGCCTCCCAGGCCCCGGTCATCCGCATGGTGAACTCCATCCTCGGCCAGGCCGTGCGCGAACACGCCAGCGACGTGCACATCAGCCCCGAGAAGGACAGCATCCAGCTGCGCTTCCGCGTGGACGGCAAGCTGCGCATGGTGCCCGCGCCGCCCAAAAGCAGTTTTCTGCCGCTTGTCTCGCGCCTCAAAATCATGGGCAACATGGACATCGCCGTGTCCAAAATACCCCAGGACGGCCGCTTCACCTTCGTCACCCAGCGGCGCGAGTTCAACGTGCGCGTGTCCTCGCTGCCCACCGTGCATGGCGAGAATCTGGTGCTGCGGCTGCTGGAGCGCAACGCCAGCGGCCTCAGCCTCGGCGAGCTGGGCCTGGCCCCGGCCGACCGGCTCAAAATCGAGTCCGCCGTGACCAAGCCCTACGGGCTCATTGTGGCCGCCGGCCCCACGGGCTCGGGCAAGAGCACCACGCTGTACGCGCTGTTGAAGCACATGAACACGCCGGACATCAACATCGTGACCCTGGAAGACCCAGTGGAGTACCGCATGCCCACCGTGCGGCAGGTGCAGCTGAACCGAAAGGCCGGCATGACCTTCGCCTCCGGCCTGCGCAGCATTCTCCGCCAGGACCCGGACGTGATTCTGGTGGGCGAGGTGCGCGACTCCGAAACCGCGGGAATCGCCGTGCAGGCGGGCCTCACGGGCCACCGCGTGCTCACCACCCTGCACACCAACGACGCCGCCACCGCCATCACGCGGCTCATCGAAATGGGCATTCAGCCCTTCCTCGTCAGCTCCGTGCTGCTGGCCTCCATAAGCCAGCGTCTTGTGCGCAAGAACTGCCCGCACTGCTCCGAACCGTACACCCCACGCAAAGAGCTGGTGGCGGCCTTCGGCATCAGCGAGCAGCTTTTCTCCCGCTTTAATTTCCAGCGGGGCGCAGGCTGCCGCACCTGCCACCAAACCGGCTTCTCCGGCCGCATGGCCCTGTACGAGGTGCTCAACAACGATGAAATGGTGCAGGACATGATCATGAGCGGAGCCACCGCCAAGGACATCGCCAAGGCCTGCGTCAAGGCCAAGACCCTGCGCACGCTGAAAACCGACGCCCTGGCCAAGGTCGCCAGGGGGCTGACCACCCTTGAAGAGGCGGCCAGCGCCGTGATGATCTAACAAGCGAGACGCGCGTGCCCTATTTCAAGTACACGGCCATGACCGCCACCGGCGCCAATGCAAAGGGCGTCATCGAGGCCGTCAGCGCGGATGCCGCGCAGGACACCCTCGCGGCGCGCGGATTCATCCCCACGGGCGTGGCCGAAACCAGCGCCCCGAGCGGGGGCGAGAGCGGCGGTTTTTTGGCGGACCTGTCAAACCGCATGCAGTCCATCAAGCCGCAAGAGCTCATCCTGTTCACCAAGCAGCTCAAAACCATGCTCAACGCGGGCATTCCCGTGCTGCAATCGCTTGATGTCCTGTACGACCAGACCGAAAACCCCAAGCTTAAAAACGCCATCACCAGCATCGCGTCCGACATCAAAAGCGGCGCGACGCTCTCGCGCGCCTTCGCCAAGCACAAGAGCATCTTCTCCGAGCTCTACTGCAACATGATCCGCGCGGGCGAGGTGAGCAGCACCCTCACCGATGTGCTGGAGCGCCTCATCTACATCGTCGAGCACGAGTTTAAGGTCAAAAAGGACATTAAAAGCGCCCTCACCTATCCCATCGTGGTGGTGATTGCGCTCGTCATCGCGTTCTTTGTGCTCATCTTTTTCGTGTTGCCGCCGTTCATCAGCCTGTTCGCCAAAGCCAACATCGATCTGCCCATGCCCACGCGCGTGTGCCTGGGGCTGTACCATGTGCTCTCCCACTACTGGTACATGGTGCTGGGCGTGGTGGGCGCCGCGGTTTTCGGTCTTTCCGCCTTCTTCCGCACCGAGCAGGGCAAGGTCGCCCGCGACGGCTTTCTGCTGCGCCTGCCCATTCTGGGCCCGGTGTTCCAAAAGGCCGCCATGGCGCGCTTCGCCAGCATCTTCGCCATATTGCAGTCCAGCGGCATCACCGTGCTGGAGGCCATGGATATTTTGACGGGCACCATCGGCAACGCCTACATCGCGCGGGACTTCCAAAACCTGCGCGTGCAGCTGGAGCAGGGGCGCGGGCTATCCGCCCCGCTGCGCTCCGCCAAGTCCTTCACGCCCATGATGATCTCCATGATCAGCATTGGCGAAGAGACCGGAAACATGGAGGAAATGCTCAGGGAGGCGGCGCGGCACTACGACTACGAAGTGGAGTACGCCGTGAGTAAAATGAGCGAGCTGCTGGGTCCCGTGCTGGTGGCGGGCCTGGCCGGAGTGGTGGGGTTCTTCGCCCTGGCCATTTTCCTGCCATTGGTGGACCTGATGCAGCACTCCATGAGTGGAATGAGATAAATAGTATGTGACTTCAGTGCATTGAGAATTATCTCCTCGCACACACTAGACGAGTTGGAACGAGGTTTGCTATCGATAATCTTGCGCACTGGGGACGCCCCCCGGTGTCAAACTATGGAATAATTTTCCGGTATGCCGGAATACCCCCCAAGGAGGATTTCTATGACAGTGCAGAAGCGCAAAAGAGGCCAGGGCGGTTTCACACTCATCGAACTCGTGTCCGTGGTCATCATCCTCGGCATCCTGGCCGCCGTCATTGTGCCAAAGTACTTGGACATGACGAGCAAGGCCCAGGACGCCGCCTACAAAGGTGCGCTCGCCGAGGGAATCGCCAGAATGAACATGGCCTACAGCAACTATGTTCTGAAAAACAACAAGGTTCCAGACGCGATTACAGACCTTACCGCCAGCGATGTTTACCTGGGCGCCTCCCCAGTGAACATCGGCGATTATTATGTTAAATACGATGGTGGCGCCAAAGGGTCAGTGTCCGCCTTGGGCACGGCCACAACCATCACGCTTGAGGATATCAGCAAGACTGATCTGAAATATCAAAACGGCTCCCTTGTCTCGGCCACGTGGACCTGGCCCGCCAGCGCCAATTAGCCAATACCGGATCCTGACCATGGGGGGGCTCTTCGCCCCCCTTTTTTTTGCGCCCGCGCGCCAGCCAGCGGCCGGGCATTCCAGCCATAGCCCTTTCCGATACCGCAATTTCCCCCTTTGATTTCCACCGCCGCCAGGGTATGCTTTCAGCAGGGCATGTTGGACTCAAGGCCGCTCCCCGCCGGCCGCCCCGCCCTTTCGCCGAACCACCCCGGAGGTCTTCCGCATGGCGCAGATCAACGCCTTCTTCAACATGCTGCACGAATACGGCGGCAGCGACCTGCACCTGGCCAGCGGCTCGCAGCCGCTCTTGCGCCTGCGCGGGCAGCTCACGCGCATCAAATACAAGGCGCTGGAGCATGAGGAGCTCAAGGCCATGCTCTACGAAATAACGCCGGAGGCCAAGGTCAAGCAGTTCGAGGAGACGGGCGACGTGGACTTCGCCCACGAGCTGCCCGGCGTGGCGCGCTACCGCGTGAATTTCTTCATGCAGCACCGGGGCATCGCCGCCGTGTTCCGTGAAATTCCGCAAGAAATCCTCAGCGTGGAGCAGCTGGGCCTGCCCCAGCGCCTGCGCGACCTGGCCATGCTGAACAAAGGGCTGGTGCTCGTCACCGGGCCCACGGGCAGCGGCAAATCCACCACGCTGGCCGCCATCATCGACCACGCCAACAAGAACCGACGCGACCATATTTTGACCATTGAGGACCCCATCGAGTTCGTGCACCAGCCGCAGGGCTGCCTCATCAACCAGCGCGAGGTGGGCCGCGACACGCAGAGCTTCAAAAGCGCCCTGCGCGGCGCCCTGCGCGAGGACCCGGACATCATCCTGGTGGGCGAAATGCGCGACCTGGAGACCATACAGCTGGCGCTGGAGGCGGCGGAGACCGGGCATCTGGTTTTCAGCACCCTGCACACCCAAAGCGCCCCGAAGACCGTGGACCGCATCATCGAGGTGTTCCCCGAGGACAGCCAGGCGCAAGTGCGCACCAGCCTGGCCGAGAGCCTGCGCGCCATCGTCTCGCAAACGCTCTTCAAGCGCATAGACAAGCCCGGCCGCGTGGCCGCGCTGGAGATCCTCATGGGCATCCCCAGCGTGCGCAACCTCATCCGCGAGGGCAAGACCCACCAACTGCCCAGCGTGCTGCAAACCGGGCGCGACGCGGGCATGCAGACCCTGGACGACGAAATCTGCCGCCTGCTGGAGGCTGGAATCATCGGCCCGGAGGACGCGCTCACCCAGGCCCAGAACAAGGACAAAGTCCAGGCGGCGGTGGAGAAGACGGGAGGCGCCCAATGAGCATGACCCGCCCGCAGTTCGACGCCCTCATTGGGCGGATTCTGGACCAGCACCCCGGCGTGGCGGACATCGTCATCACCACAGGCAAAATCATCCAGGCCGAGGTGGACGGCGAGCTCAAGGACGCCGTCAGCGATCCGGTCCTGGGACGGCTTTCGGCCCTGGTCACCAAATCCATGGCCGTGGCGCTTATTGGCGAAAACGCCCGCCTGCTCAAGGCGCTCTCGTCCAAGGGCTCCTGCGACCTCTCCTACGCGCTGCCCGGGCGCGGCCGCTTCCGCGTGAACATCTTCAGCCAGCGCGGCTCGCTGGCCATGGTGCTGCGGCGGCTGCCCGCGCGCATCCCCACCATGGAGGAGCTGGGCCTGCCCACCGCCTTCGCGGAAATGGCGCTGGAAAAGAACGGCCTCATCCTCGTCACCGGCGGCACGGGCTCGGGCAAAAGCAACTCCCTGGCCGCCCTCATCGACCGCATCAACGAGACGTGCGCCGGGCACATCATCACCCTTGAGGACCCGGTGGAGTTCACCCACCAGCACAAGAAGGGCACGGTGAACCAGCGCGAGCTGGGCATCGACTTCGACACCTTCGCCTCCGGCCTGCGCGCGGCCTTCCGGCAAGGGCCCAAGGTCATTCTGCTGGGCGAAATACGCGACCCAGAAACCATGGAGATAGCCTTGCAGGCCGCGGGCACCGGGCATCTTGTGCTTTCCACCCTGCACACCACCGACGCCGGGTCCACCGTGAACCGCATCCTTGGGCTGTTCAGCCCCCAGGAAGAGCGGCTCATCCGCATGCGCCTGGCCGAGTGCCTGCGCTATGTGGTGTCCCAGCGGCTGCTGCCCAAGGTGGGCGGCGGGCGCGTGGCCGCCTTCGAGGTGCTCAAAAACACCCTGCGCATAAAGGAGCTCATCCTCCAGGGCGAAAACGCGGAGCGCACCTTCTACACCGTGCTGGAGTTCAGCGCCACTTACGGCATGCGCACCTTCGACCAGCACTTCCTGGAGCTTTACAAGGCCGGCGTCATCACCGAGGAGACGGCCATGCTGTGCGCCAGCGACCGCTCGCGCCTCAGCCAGATGATCGACCACGAAAAGGCCCTCAAGGGCGACAAGTCCTCCGGCCTGGTGCTGAATGGGCTGGAAGAGGACCCCGCGACGAAATAGGCTTGCTCTTTTTTTCTCAATCCGTGGCCGCAAGCGGTTCACAGTCTGGTCTTTTTGCGCTATTGGGGAATTGAAAGATAATCCCTGCGGCAGGTTGCGGCCGCGGAACCCTCAATCGTAGGAGGACCCTCATCATGGCGGACTATACTCAGAAGGACCTTCCCGTGACGTTGCACCCCGACGACCTGCTGCGCCTGGACGACGGCACCGCAGTCCGTTGGGAATCAAGCGGCGAGGCCAAGGACATCATGCTCAACGACGACTTTGGGGCCGCCTGTCAGCTGTTCCCAGGCTGCGACTACACGCTTTCCGCCGGCGGCCGTGATTTCCGCATCAGCACCGGCTTTGAGGACAAGGTCCTCGTTGAGGCCGTATAGCGCGCGCACGCATGCAACGCCGGCGGCCGCCTGCACTTGCGCGGCCGCCGGCGAATTTTTCAGCCCGGAGCGTCAATGAACAAGCATCTGCTCGTCACCATATCCGACGACCGCAGCGCCCTGCGCGGCCTGCGCTTCGTGTGCGCTTTTTTTGAAAACAAGCAGGACGTGCGCCTGACATTGTTCAACACCGCCCCGCAGCCGCCCGCCGTATGGGGCGAGGAAAAGAACTACGAGAGCCTGCGTGAAAGCGAGGCCACGGCCGAGGCCATTTTCGAGAATGGCAGAAAGGCCATGGCGGCCGCCAAGGCCGTGTTCGTCGAGGGAGGTTTCGACGCCAGCCAGGTGGATGACAAAATCATGGCGCGCAACTTCTCCCGCATCGACGACATCATCAAGGAAGGCGAGACCGGGCTGTACGACGCCGTGGTCTTTGGCCGGCGGGCCCTGCTCAAGTTGCAGAATTTTCTGGATACAAGCGCCAGCGAGGAGATGCTGAAGGCCAAGTTCAACTTTCCCCTGTGGCTGTGCCGCGAGGTGGACTACGACCGGCGGGGCGTGCTTTTGTGCGTGGACGACTCCGAGGCCTTCCGCCGCATGGCCGACCACGTGGGCTTCATCCTCCAGGGCGAAACGCGCCACACGGTCACGCTGCTGCGCGTGGTCAAAAAATCCGAACCCCAATCGCCCGAGGGGGTGTTCAGCGACGGCATAGCCACCCTGGAGGAAAACGGCTTTCCCACCCGGCTCATCCGCACCCGCATCGAGGTGGACGACGACGTGCCCGGGGCCATTCTGCGCGAGGCCGCGCGGGGCCGCTACGCCGTTGTTGCCGTAGGCCGCACCGGGGCCAAGAAAGGCCCTCTGGCCCGGCTCTTCGCCACCTCGGTCACCGTGGCGCTGTTCCGTCAGCTCAAGGGCGCGGTGCTCTGGGTGAGCAGATAGCGCAGCGGGCAGCCACTTTCGCCGCACCCTGCGGCCAATCCGAACATTTCGCCCGGCGGGCGGGGAGACGCGGGGAGACGCGGGGAGACGCGCGAAGCCTGGACGTGACCACTGCGCGCCTGGGCCCTGGCACGCTTTGCGCTGGAGTTTCCGGGCGGCCCCCCCTGCTCGCCCCGAGGGGACAAAAAAAAGCGGGGGCGGCCAATCCGCCCCCGCAACCCCGGATGATTCCTGAGCCGGCGCTACTGACCCAGGAGGTCCTTCTTTCCTTCCACCAGGCTGGTGATCACAGTCGGATCCGCCAGCGTGGAGGTGTCGCCGAAGTCCTCAATCTCGCCCGCGGCGATCTTTCTCAGAATGCGCCGCATGATCTTGCCCGAGCGGGTCTTCGGCAACCCGTCGGTGAACTGGATGACCTCCGGCGTGGCGATGGGGCCGATCTCCTTGCGCACATGGGCCACAAGCTCCTTGCGCAGCGCGTCGGACTCCTCGATGCCGCTTTTAAGGGTCACATAGGCATAAATGCCCTGGCCCTTGATGTGGTGCGGCATGCCCACCACCGCGGCCTCGGCCACGCTGGGATGGGCCACCAACGCGGACTCGATCTCCGCCGTGCCCAGCCTGTGGCCGCTGACGTTGATCACGTCATCCAATCGACCCATTATCCAAAAATAGCCGTCCTTGTCTACCCGCGCGCCGTCTCCGGCTTCATAGAAACCGGGGAAGCGGTCAAAGTAGGTCTTGCGGTAGCGCTCGGGGTCGCCGAAAACGCCGCGCAGCATGCCCGGCCAGGGCTTCTTGACCACAAGGTGGCCGCCTTCGTCCGGGCCGGCGTCCGTGCCGTCGTTGCGCACAATGGCCGCGGCGATTCCCGGCAGGGCGCGCGTGGCGCTGCCGGGCTTGAGCGGCGTGGCCCCGGGCAGGGCGGAAATCATGATGCCGCCGGTCTCGGTCTGCCACCAGGTGTCCACAATGGGCGTGCGCTTGCCGCCAACGTGCTCAAAGTACCACATCCAGGCCTCGGGATTGATGGGCTCGCCCACGCTGCCCAGGATGCGCAGGCTGGAGAGGTCGTGCTTCTTGGGCCAGTCCACGCCCTCACGCATCAACGCGCGGATGGCCGTTGGCGCGGTGTAGAAGATGTTGACGCGGAACTTCTCCACGATCTTCCAGAACCGGTCCGGCTTGGGGAAGCTGGGCACGCCCTCAAACATGATGCTGGTGGCGCCCAGGGCCAGCGGGCCGTACACGATGTAGCTGTGGCCGGTGATCCAGCCCACGTCGGCGGTGCACATGTAGACATCGTCGTCATGCACGTCGAACACCCACTGGGTGGTGTGGGCGGCATAGGCGAGGTAGCCGCCGGTGGTGTGCACCACGCCCTTGGGCTTGCCCGTGGAGCCGCTGGTGTAAAGGATGAACAGCGGGTCCTCGGCGTCCATCTTCTCGTAGGGGCAGTCGCTGGAGATATCCTCGGCCGCCATGGCCTCGTGCCACCAGATGTCGCGGCCTTCGACCATGCGGATGTCGATGCCGGCGCGTTTGACCACCACGCACTGCTCCACGCTGGGGCAGGTCTTGAGGGCCTCGTCGACGTTGCCCTTGAGCGGAATGGCGCGGCCGCCGCGCAGCACGGCGTCGGCGGTGAGCAGCACCTTGGCCTGGCAGTCGTCGATGCGGTTCTGCAGGCTGACGGCGGAAAATCCGGCGAAGATGATGGAGTGCGTGGCCCCAATGCGCGTGCAGGCCAGCATGGCGATGGCCAGCTCGGGAATCATGGGCAGATACAGGGCCACGCGGTCGCCGCGGCCCACGCCCAGCTTCTTGAGCAGGTTGGCGCAGCGGCACACCTCGGAGTGCAGCATCTGATAGGTGTAGACCTTGACGTCGTCCTCGGGCTCGCCCTGCCAGATAAGCGCGGCCTTGTTGCGGCGGCCGTCGGTGAGGTGCCTGTCCAGACAGTTGGCGGAAACGTTCAGCTTGCCGTCGCTAAACCATTTGATGGACGGGACGGCCATGTCGGCCTCAAGCACCTTGGTGAATGGCTTGTCCCAGGTGAGGAGCTCGCGCGCGCGGTCGGCCCAAAAGCCCTCGGGATCCTCGTCGGCGCGCTTATACAGCGCCTCGTACTCGGCCATGCTTTTGACGTACGCCCCGGCTGTCACGCTCTTGGGGGGATCAAAGACGAGCCCGCCCTGCTGCAAGCTTTCGATCTTGTTGTCTTCGCTCATGTGCCTTCACTCCTGCCTTTCGTTTGTGCGCCGGCGCGGAAACGGACTTCCCGCCGCCCCCGGCATACTTTGTTCCGTGCCCCTGTCCTACGTAAGGTTGCAAGGCCTTGGCATGCGTTCTTCGGTGAACGGCAGAAAAGCCGAAGTGAACGGCGCACGGTTCCGGTGCACCGGGAGGCTCCCGTTATCATCTCGGGATATGTGCGGATTTTCACGAAAAAAAACGCCGCCCGAGGCCTTGGTCAGGGGCCTGCGGACGGGCACTGGGAAGTGACCGGCGGTTGTGGTGAACGACGCCTAGGTGAGGCTGCTGGCCATGCCCGCGGCGCTGGTGCCGCCATTGGAGCTGCTGCTGCTGCCGGAGCTCTTGGCCAAGGCCTCGGACAACTGCGACTGCACCATCATGAGCTCGCTTTGCAGCTGCTGCACCTTGGACTGCTTTTCGTCGCTCGTCAGGGTGGAGTCGTTTTGCGCCTGCTGGATCTGCTGCTGAATCTGCTTGACCTGCTTTTCCAGCTTCTGCACCGTGGTTTCGGTGGAGGAGCTCGACGAGTCGGACGAGCCGCTGGCGCTGCTGCTGGAGCTGGACGAATTGCTGCCCATGGTGAGGGTGGTGCCAGCGTTGCTGGAGGTGCTGCTTGTGCCGCTGGACGCCAGCGACTTGGCCTCGTCGGAGATGCTCACCGTGTCGCCGGAGTCCGAGCCGTCGGAGCTGCTCGTGGAGACGCTCAGGGCGCTTTTGGCGTTCTTCGACATGGAGCTGATGGTGACGCCGCTTGTGGAGCTGGCGTCGGTCAACGTTGACGCAAGATTCGAGTACCCGGAAATGTCCATTCTCTTCTCCTGTGTTTCAAAGGGGGAACACACAAAAGGCTTGCTGGCTGTACTATCGGACCTTCGCTCGCTTCCCTTAAGGGAAATTTCGATTATTTTGCGGTCCACCCTAAAGTCGGCACTTTTTTGCCTACCGCCGCCACATACGATCCAACAATTTCAGCCAGATACAAAAATCCGCGCGGAAGTTCCGCATGCTTTGCGGAATATGCAAAAACAATTCCCGCGCAAACGGCCAAGCGCCTGCGCGGGAATCAAGCGGAGGGGGTCAGGAAATGCTAGGTCAGGCTGCTGGACGCGCCCTTGGCGCGGGTGCCACCGTGGTAGGCCAGGGCGTCGCCGCCGCCGCTCTTGGCCAAAGTTTTCTGCTGCTGCGCCTGCAACTGCATCAGCTCGGACTGAAGCCGCTGCACCTTCTCCCGGCGCTCCTTGTCGGTCAGGTTCGGATCCTGCCGCGCCTCCGCGATCTGCTCTTGCAGCTTCTCAATCTGTTTCTGCACGGTCTGCTCGCCCTTCTTCTCGGCGGCGGCGGCGGCTTCGGCCGCGGTGGTCGTGTTCGCGGTGCTGGCCGAGCCGGTCATGCTGGCGGTGCCGGTCGTTTCGGAAAAGCTGCCGGAGATGGCGGTGGAGGCGTTGCTGCTCAAGGTCATGGCGGCGGCGAGCGACTGTCCCTCGGCCGAAATGACCACGGTGTCGCCCGAGGCGGACGCATCCGATGCGTCGCTGGAGGAGCCGGAATCGCCAGAAGCCGGGGACGCGACGCTGAGGCCGGACGACGTGGTCTGCTTTGCGGCCGCCGGGATGACGATTCCGCTGGCGCTGGAGCCAAGCGTGGCGCTCAGATTGACGGCGGATATGTTCATCACAAGCTCCTTTTGGCTGCGAACGGCGGGTCTATTGTTCTGTCTTTATCGGCAGGCGCCCCGCGCTTCTTAACCCCCGTGCGGCGGCCATGCCGGCA
>MNUQ01000105.1 GCA_001871085.1 Desulfovibrionaceae bacterium CG1_02_65_16 | reverse complement strand
GGAAGGCCGCCGGCCCAGCCGTTAGTTCCTGGGAATGTCGGGGAAATCGGACTTGGTCGGGACGAAGAGCTCTCGGGCCACCTGCCGTGTGGTCTTGCCGGTGCGCGCGGCTTCCTCAAAGACCCTGCGGGTCTGCCGGCGGATGATGCCCATGGTGTCGTTGGCGATGGCCTCCGGAGTGGGCTCCACCAGGCCGAAGATCACCACCTCGTAAATGCGGATTCCGCCCATGTTGCTGACGAAATCCACGCAGATGTCCACACCCTTGCGAGCCAGAATCGTATCGGCCTCCGGGGTCACCGGGATGTTGGCGGCCTCCACGATGAGCGAGGCCTTGACGCGGTCGGCGTTGCTCTTGTTGATGACGTCCTCGAGCGCGGCGGGCACCAGGATGTCGCAGTCGACGTCAAGCCATTCGGCATTGGAGCGCACCGCGTAGTTCGGTGCAAAGGCCTTGGGGTCCAGCTCCCCCTTGGGCTTGCGGGTCGCCACCAGCTTCTTTACGTCCAGGCCGTCCGGGCAGGTCACCAGACAGTTGGCGTCGGCGATGCCCACCAGCTTGTAGCCCCATTTGTCAAGGCAGTAGGCCAGGCTGGCTCCGGCGCAGCCAAAGCCCTGCAACACCACTCGCGCACCGGGCTTGTGGCCCTTGAACTTCCAGGCCTCGTCCAGGGCCGAGGCGCAGCCGTACCCGGTGATCATGTCGTACATCTGGAAGCCGTCGTAGGTCATTTTGCAGACTTCGTCGTGCTGCTTGATGCGCTTCTGCTGGGCCGGGTCGTTGCGCATGGCCCGGGTCTGCGGCAATCCCACGCCGATCTCGTCCAGAATCTGCAGCACGTCGCCGTAGTCCACGCCGAGGTCGCCGCCAATGGACACGCCGCAGTTCAGGTAGGGGGACATGGCCTTCAAGTAGCGCCGCAGCACGTCCTTGGCATCGGGCGCCTTGTAGTCGTAAGCAATGCCGCCCTTGCATCCGCCGGTTGTTTTGGACTCGCAGGCCCGGTACTTATAGCCCATGGCCGTTGCCAGGCGAACCACTTCCTCGGCTGTGACCGTGGGATGCATTCGCGTGCCGCCGCCGCAATAGTTGTTCACGAAGTTATAGACGCACAGCCAGCCCTTTGCGTCCGTTTCCGTGTCGTTCCATTCCACCAGAAGATAAGGTTTGTTCGCAGCCATGGAGTCGCTCCTCGGGTTGTTCGCTTACACGTGCGATCCAGCAATGAAAGAATGACGATTTCACGCTCCTCGCCGTCGGAGAAATCCGGCTCGCGCTGTCAACCGGTCGCCCGGTCTTGTCGCGTGCGAGGTGAAATGGAGCTTATGCAGAGAGGGAAAAAACTCGAAAAAAGTTTATTCGGGCACATTTTGTTCGCATATGCGAACCATCCTCCCGCCCTTTTGGATCGCGTTGACGCTTTGGCATGGCCTTGGATACGAATATGGTCATCGGCAGAAGTGAAAGAAATCTTTTTTTTAAAAGTTGCGATATTCGCTGGCAGTAACTTCAAAATGGCAAAAAGTCGAGGTTGCGATGCGCAAAAAAAATGAGCTTGCAGTGACTCAGCATAGAGAACGTTGCAAGGGGTGCCTCTACTGTGTGATTTCATGCCCGCAGTCGGCAATTTCTGTGGCAGATTTCGTTAATGAAAAAGGGTATAACACAACGGAAATAGACCGTGATCGGTGCATTGCATGTGGAATTTGCTACACGGTTTGCCCGGATTCTGTGTACGAACTCGAAGAGGTTACACAACATGCCGTATAAACTCATGAAAGGAAACCATGCCCTGGCTGAGGCCGCCATCCGCTCCGGCTTGGCGTTGTTCGGCGGGTACCCCATCACGCCGCAGAGCGAGATACTCGAATATCTTTCGGACCATCTGCCGGCGGCCGGCGGCGTCTTCGTCCAGGCAGAATCCGAACTGGCCGGCATCAACATGGTCTACGGCGCTGCGGCCGCCGGCTTCCGCGCCATGACCAGCTCCTCGGGGCCAGGCTTCAGCCTTTTGCAGGAGGGCATCTCCTACATCGCCTCGGCCGAGCTGCCGGCGGTGATTGTGGACGTGCAACGGTACGGCTCCGGCCTGGGTGACATCTTCCAGGCCCAGGGGGACTACTGGATGGCCACCCGCGGCGGCGGCCACGGCGACTACCGCACCATCGTCTTCGCCCCGGCCTCTGTGCAGGAGTCCGTGGACATGATGCCCTTGGCTTTCGACAAGGCCGAGCAATACCGCAACCCCTGCTTGATTTTGTCCGACGCCTCCATCGCCCAGATGATGGAGCCGGTGCTTTTGCCGGAAAAGATCGCCTGCAACCCGGACCACGACTGGGCAGTGCGGGGCAAGCGCGGTCAGGCCTTCAAGCGCGTCACCTCCACCATGTATTACATCGCGGACTTCGACGCGTATATTAAGAAGAAATACGACACGATACAGGAGAACGAGCAGCGCTGGGAGGCGGTGCAGGTGGAGGACGCCGACGTGGTGCTGGTGGCCTATGGCATCAGCTCGCGCATCTGCAAGGAGGCGGTGGCCCTGGCCCGCGCCAAGGGATTCCGGCTCGGCCTGTTGCGGCCCATCACGCTCTGGCCCTTCCCGGAAAAGGGCTTCGCCGCCGTCAATCCCGACGTTTCGGCCTACCTGTCCGTGGAGCTGTGCGCACTGCCCAAGCTGGCCGACGACGTGCGGCTGGCCACCGGGATGAACGTTCCGGTGAGCCACTTCCTGGGCGGTGCGCACACGCCTTCCTCCCGCGCGGTGGTCGAGGCCGCAGCGGCGCTCCTCAATCAGTAACGGGGACAGACATGAACGAGAAACGCACTCCCAAGCTTCTGGTCACGGAGAACAAGTTTTGCCCGGGCTGCGGGCACGGCATCATCAACCGCATTCTGGCCGAGGTGCTGGAGGAGGCCGGTCTGGACGACATGGCCATCGGCTCTTTGGCCGTGGGCTGTGCCTGCCTGATGATAGACACCTTCGGCGTGGACTGGGTGCAGGCGCCGCACGGGCGCGCCGCGGCTTTGGCCTGCGGCGTCAAGCGTGTGCGGCCGGAAAACTTCGTGTTCACCTATCAGGGGGATGGTGACGCCCTTGGCATCGGCTTTTCCGAAACCATGTACGCCGCACTCCGCAACGAAAACATCACCGCCATTGTTGTCAACAACGGCATCTTCGGCATGACCGGCGGCCAGATGGCGCCAACAACCCTGCCCGGCCAGCGCACCACCACGTGCCCGGCGGGCCGGGACGCCGACTTGACCGGCCAGCCCCTCAACATCATCAACCAAATGAAGCACCTGCCCATCGGCTATCTGGCCCGCGGCAGCGTGGGCTCGTTCCGGGAGATCAATAAGCTCAAGGAATACATCCGGGCCGCGGTGCGCAACCAGATGGACGGATGCGGCTATGCGCTGGTGGAGGTCCTTTCCCCATGTCCAACCAACTGGAAAATGCCCTTGAAGGCGGCTTTGCAGCGGTTGGACACCCAGGTGAAGTCCTTCTTCCCCACGGGCGAATTCATCAAAGAGGGGGAGCAAATCCATGGTTAGAGTCATTTGCGCTGGATTTGGCGGCCAGGGCGTGCTCACGGCCGGCCTTGTGCTCGCCGAAGTGGCCATGAACTACGGCAAGAAGGTCACCTGGGTGCCGTCCTACGGCTCCGAGATGCGCGGCGGCACCGCGAGCTGCCGGCTGCGCATCCGCGACACGGAAATCCTCAATCCCTTTTTTGAGGAGGCGGATCTGCTGATCGCCATGAACCAGAATTCCCTGGACACCCTGCAAGGGCAGGTGGTTCAGGACGGAGTGATCGTCAGCAACTCCACCATGGTGAACGTCAGCGGGCTGCGCTCCGGCGTGCGGGTGGTGGAGACGCCGGCCACGGCCGTGGCCGCCGAGCTCAAAAACCCCCGGGGCGCCAATCTGGTCATGCTTGGCGCGGCGGTGGCCGCCATCGGGCTTTTCCCCGCGGAGGCCTTCGCCGACGGCATTGACGCCTACTTCGCGGGCAAGGGGCACGGCAATCCGCTCAACCGCGCCTGTTTCCTCCGGGGCGCGGCCACAGCCGGACGGGGGTAGCGGCATGGATCTGCACAAGCTTCTCGCCCCCCGCGCCATGGCTGTGGTGGGCGCCAGCGAAAAGGAAGGATTCGGCGGCGACACCTGCCGCAACGTGCTCGATTACACAACAGGGGAGGGGGTGTATTTCGTCAACCCCCGCCGCCAGGAGGTGTTCGGCCGGAAATGCTATCCCTCCCTGGCCGACCTGCCCGTACCCGTGGACCTGGTGGTGCTGTGCACCCCGCAGAAAACCATTGAGCCCCTGCTGCGCGAGGCCGCGGCCCGGGGCGCAAAGGCGGCCGTGGTCTACGCCAGCGGCTATGCCGAAATGGGCACGCCCGAGGGACGCCAGGCCGAGGCGAGCCTGACGGCCTTGTGCCGGGAGCTGGACATCGCCCTCATGGGGCCCAACTGCGCCGGGTTTATGAACTACACGGCGGGAGTGGCGGGCTTCGCCTTCATCTCCGACAAGCGCGACCGCCGGGGAGGCGTTGGCGTGATCTCCCAGAGCGGGCAGCTCTGCCTCTCGCTCATGGACAGCCCAAAGCTGCGCTTTTCCTGCAGCATCTCCTCGGGCAACAGCAGCGTGGTCACCATTGAGGACTACCTGGACTATCTCATTGACGATCCCGCCACCCGGGTCATTGGGCTTTACCTTGAGGGGGTGACCCGGCCGGAATGCTTTGTGGCCTGTCTGCGCAAGGCCGCCCTGGCCCGAAAGCCCATCGTGGCGCTCAAGGCCGGGCGAAGCGAGAAGGGCAGCCGGGTCGCGGCCTCGCACACCGGCAGCCTTTCCGGCGCGGACCGCGTGTACGACGCCCTGTTCGACAAGTTCGGGGTCATCCGCGTCAATGATCTGGAGGAGCTGGCGGCCACCACCCAGCTCTTTTCCACCCTGCCGGCCCTGCCCCGGCAGCCGGGGGTCGCCTGCGTCGCCCTCTCCGGGGGCGAAACCGCCATTTGCGCGGACATGGGCGCGGCCTTTGGCATTGACTATCCGGATTTGACCGGGCCGACCCTGGAAAAGCTGCGCGCCATTCTGCCAGCCTACGCCAGCCCGGCCAACCCCCTGGACGCCACGGCGACCATCTCCTACGACGCGGACCTCTACGCCCAGACCCTGCGGGCGCTCATGGACGATCCCGGAGTGGGCATGGTCATTCTGGGCTACACGCTGCTCCCCGAAATCGCCGACCCAGCCATCCGCTTCATGGCCGAGGGTGTCGAACAGGTTCTGCGGCAGGGCCCGTGCAAGCCCATGGTGATGCTGCCCTTCATGGAGTGCTCGCGGAATGCCGAGTACCTGGACCGGCTGGCCGGCCTGGGCATTCCCATTCTGCCGCCTCCGGCCTACGCCTTCCGCGTTCTCGGCCACCTCGCCAAGTATCTGGCCTACGACCCGCAGGCCCACTCCCTGGAGGCGGCTGTTCCCCGCCGGTCCGGTCCGGTTAGGCGCCGCACCCTGTCGGAGGCGGCGGCCATGGAGATGCTGGCCGGCCAAGGCGTGCCCCTGCCCCAGGGCGAGGTGGCCCGTGATCCGGAAGAGGCGGTGCGGATCGCCCAGGATGTGGGCTATCCCGTGGCCCTCAAAATCGCCTCCCCGGACATCGCCCACAAGTCCGACGCGGGCGGGGTGCGGCTTGGCCTGACCGACGCCGCCGCGGTGCGCGACGCCTGGAGCCGGATTCTGGACAACGTCCGGGCCAAGGCACCTGAAGCCGCCATCGACGGCATGCTCGTGGAGCGGATGCTCGCTCCGGGGCTGGAGGTCATCGTGGGGGCGATACGGGACCCGCAGTTCGGCCCCTGCGTTCTGTGTGGCCTGGGCGGGGTCTTTGTGGAGATATTCAAGGACACGGTCATGCTGCCCGCGCCAGTAAGCGAGCGGGAAGCGCGGGACATGCTCGGCCGCCTCAAGGCCTGGCCGCTGTTGGCCGGATGCCGGGGGAACCGGCCCCGGGACGTGGCCGCCCTGGCCGCCCTTATCGCCGCGGTGTCGCGTTTCGCGGTGGCCCATCGTGAGGACATGGTGGAGCTGGATCTCAACCCGGTGTTTGTTTACGAGCAGGATGGGGGCGTGCGCGCCGCCGATGCCCTGCTTGTGCTGGAGGAGGAATAACGGCCGCCCGTAGCCCGAAGCCGGCGGGAAGTCCCGCCGGCTTCGGGAATGGACCGCCCGTCGCGCCCTCGCCATTTTGCGGCGGGGCCGGCTGCGATGAAACGGGCCGAGGACCGCGTGGAAATCCGCTGGGATTGCCCGCGCCGCCCTTGCGCAACCAACGGAGGCCCCCGTGCAGCCTGTCGACTATCTCGTGCTGGTCCTGTATTTTGTTGTGCTGTTGGTCATTGGCGGCTACGCCAACACCCGGCAGAAAAATGTGGAGGACTATTATGTAGGGGGCCGGAAGATAGGCACCCTGTCCCTGATAGCCCTGTGGATGTCCTCCTGGGTGGGCGGGGCCTCCATCATGGGCAGCGCCCAGAAGTCCTTCGAGGTGGGCATCTCCTCCCTGTGGTATCCGCTGAGCATGGTGTGCGGATTCCTGTTCTTCGGCTTCACGTTCGCGGCGCGCATCAAGGAGCTGGGCGACGCGCACCGGCACCTCACCTATCCGGACCTCATTGAGCAACGTTACGACAGCAAGGCCCGAATCCTCAGCACCGTAACGACCATTCTGGCCTACATCGGCTACATAGCCAGCCAGCTGCTTTGCTCCGCCCACATCATCACCGCCATCACCGGCCTTTCCCTGGGCTTCTCCTTTGTGGCCGCCACGGCGGTCACCATCATCTACACGGCCATCGGGGGCTTTTTCGCCGTGGAGAAGACCGACATCTTCCAGGTTTTGCTTATGCTCCTTGGCCTCACCTGCGTGGGCGCGCCCATGACCTGGCAGGCCCTGGGCGGCCTTTCCCGCTTCACCACCGAGCTGCCTCCCTCCTACTTCGCAATCGGCTCCTGGGGGTGGGGAACCATCGCGGCCATGTTCCTCGGCATGGTGATGACCTTCTTCACCTCCATGGACGGCTACACCCGCTGCTACGCGGCCGACTCGCCGCGCAGCGCCCGCAACGGCACGCTGGGGGCGGCGGCCTTCGCGCTCATCATCACCTGCACCATCTGCTTCCTGGGCATCAGCGCCCGGGTCCTGTTCCCCGAAGCGGAGGGCACCTCGGCCCTGGTGCAGCTGGTCCTGCATGTCTTTCCGGCCGGGGTCCGGGGGCTGTTGCTGGTGGCCATCCTGTCGGCCATCATGTCCACGGCGGACTCCTGCATCCTGTGCGCCTCGGCCAACCTCACCCGCGACATATACCAGCGCTTCGTCAATCCGCAGGCCTCCCCACGGCGCATTCTGCGTCTGAGCATCCTCAGCTCGGCCCTGGTGGGCGTGCTGGGGGCCCTGATCGGCTGGTATTCGGCCGACATCATGGACCTGCTGCTCATGACCTTCACCGTCAATTCCGCCGGACTCTTCATCCCCACCCTGGGCATATTCTGGTGGAAATGGGCCTCGCCCCGGGCCGCCTGGCTGAGCATGGGCCTGTCCTTGGTCACTGTTGTGGGCTGGTATGCGGGCCAGGCCTTGCTGCCGGGAAACGCCGTGCTCGCCATCGATCCCCTCTGGCCCGGTCTGGCTGTGTCCGCCGGGGTGTTCTTCCCACTGGCGCTTTGGGACCGGCGGGCGGCCGACGCGCCCTCCTCTCCGCACGGCGGCTCCCGCAACACGGCCCGGGGCGGCAGGAAGGCGCCTGCTGGGCCCAAAGCGGAAGCATTGCGGGGAAGCGGGAGGGCCAGCGGCTCGGAAGACCCCATGTCTTGTCAGACCATGGGAGCCGGGGCTTCGACCCAGCGGTTTGGATCCCGAACGACTGCCCCGCGATAGCGATTGCCTGACAGGCCTGTCGTGTCGCGCGTCGTTGTGATCCGCCCCGCCGGATGTTGGCGAAAGGCCCCGGCGCGGCCGTCCTTGTGCCCAGCGGGGGGCGCGCGGGAAGTGAGGCGCGCGACCGGCGGCTGTCAGCAGGGGAAAGCCGAAGGCCGTCCGCAGCGCGGGCCGCCAGCGGTTGGGGGAGGTTCCGCAGGGAGCCTGCGCCATGATTCACCGCTGCTTTGCCCGCGGCGCGCCCGGCATTATCCGCAAGCACCAACAGGACATTGAAACGGCGCTTGCATCTTATGGACGTACGGGCTACAAATCGTCTTCACTTGTCGTTAGATATCAATACCTTTTCTCGTATACGTTAGGCAGTCTCGGCCAGGGGTGCTCTGCATTGAACATGGAAGTGATTGATGAGGGGGAGTATGGCCGGGTGACGCTCACGGGAAATTTCCCGGGGCAGATCCCCGAGGCCATTGATGCCTTTGCAAGAATTTCCGCCGCGGTGGGCGCGTTGGGCCTGCCGCGCGTTCTGCTCGATGTCCGCACCGTCGGCGGGCGCATGAGCATTCCCGGCACCTTTGAGTTCGTCACCATGGCTCATCCCGACGATCCCGGCACTATCCGCACCGCCTGCCTCGATTCTCCTGTCAACATGACGTCCGCCCGTTTCTACGAGAACCTCATGCAGAACCGGGGCCGCGTCTACCGCATGTTCACCGACGAGGCTTCGGCCCTGGCCTGGCTGCTTTCCGATAATCCTTAGCGCTCAGCAGGAGCAGCTCAGCCGCTGGATGGCCGTGGCGAACTGCGCCACAAAGGGTTCCGCGCGCAGTTGCCATCGGTCGCCCGGCAGGGCGGTCCAGTCACCGTTGATTTTTGTGCGCAGGCGCGCGCCCGCTGCGTCGAACTCCAGTTGCAGAGGCGTTATCTCGCGGTCGCCATCGCCGCACAGGCTCTCGCGCAGCTCCGGTTCAAAGACCCGCCTGCTGCCGTCCGCCCCCTGGGCCACCACGCGCGAAAGATTGGTGCGCACCCGCGCCACGCCGCCATCCGGCGCAAACTCCAGCGAATTGGCGTCGCCGCAAATGCCGATGGCGTCCAGGTCATAGGCCATAATGCGTCCGGCGGGCGTGGTCACCGCCTGGGGTTTGGCCGGCTCAAGGGAGCGCAGGGCTCCATCCGGCCGGAAGGCCACGCCAACCCGCGCGGTGAGCATGCCCTGCGGCGTGGGCACGTCCAGCGTGTCGCCCGGCCACAGGGTCAGGCTCAAAAGCCGTCCCCTGGGGTCGAAGTACAGGCCGATGAGCCGCTTTTCGATGACGCCCAGCGGCGTGGCCACGCGCACTGGCCGGGCCAAGTCGCCCTCGTCCTCCTGCGTCCACATGCCAGAGAGCTTGCCGTTGAGCGGAAACACCCGGCACAACGAGCCGTCCGGGTGGAAGGTCACCAGCTCCGCCGAGATGGTTCCGGCCGGGGTGGAGACCAGCGTGGGGCGCTCCAGCGGCAAGGCGCGCAGCATGCCCGTGGAATGAAAGGATATGGCCTGCACGGTTCGCCGGCGCAGGTCGTCGGTGGTGTACTGCGGGGTGAGCGCGCCGCAGCTTGTGCTGAGCAGCACCTCGCCTGTGGGCGTGCAGGACATGACGCTTCCATTGGCGAAGCGTTCGACAACCCCGGCATGGGGGATGGAGCCATAATTCGTGTGCAGCGTTTCCATGCGCCCCTCCTGGCCCGATGATGGGCGAAGGGGGAGGAAGCAAGAATGAGGCCATATTGCGGGCCTGTAATTTCAGACTGTTGCGGTCACGCCGGCGCGGCGGCGACACGATTCCACCAACAAAAACGCAGGGAGGGACAAAAATGTCGCCGCCCTGCGTTTTGTCGCCGGTGCAAACGCGCTAGAGCGCGTGCTTTAAGATGGGCAGCCGCCGCAGCACATAGTGCGCCAGCGGGAAGGTGATGCCGATGCCCAGCACCGTGACGATGAGGAACTGGGGCATGGCCGACAGACCGGAGCCCGCCAGCGCGTATTGCAGCAGCGTCACCACGGGCACGTGGAAGATGTAGACGGCGAAGGAGCTGTCGGAAAGGGCCTTGGCGAATGCGTTCTGGTGGGGCAGGTTCTCCCGCGCGAAGGACAAAAGGCCCACGCAGAAGCCAACGCAGAGCAGGCTTTCCCACATGGCGCGGTTGGCGGCGGCGATGGACAGCCCGCCGATCCACTCGATGAAGGGCAGACCCACGCCCCGGGCCATCCACACCACCACACACGAGAGGCCGACGCCCAGCCACACGCGGCCCACGCTGGCGGGAATGCGCTCAAACCAGTTGCGCCGCGCGGCCACGATGCCGAGCAGGAACATGGTGACGTACTGCGGCACATGGGCGAATTCGATTTCCCAAATGGAGAACAGCACCTTCCAGTCGTCCACCGGGTGGGCGATGCGCACATAGAAGGTGGTGGCGAAGAGCCAGAGAACCAGCGCCACCAAGGTCAGGTGCGCGGTGCGCGGGGCGATGGGCTCCGTGGGGCGCACGGCGGGTCTGTGGTCGCGCGCGCCGGCCAGCAGGCGGTAGAGCGCGTACACGCAGCCGTAAATGAACAGGTTCTGGATGAACCACAGGTGCACGAACTCCAGGTGGATGCCCGGGTCGCCCGGCCAGCCCATGGGCCGGGGCGCCACGCCCAGATACGCGCCGGTGTAGAACTGCCAGTAGCCGCAGGCGGGCAGGCCCTTGAAGAGAATCTCGTGCTGGTAGATGAACAGCGGGGTGATGCCCAACACCATGATGACGATAGGCACGCCGAAGCGCCACAGCCGGTCGAAGACGAAGCGCGCCGGGCCTTTGCGGTCCACGCTGCCGGGGTGGAAATAGCCGGCCATGAGAAAGAACAGGCCCATGAAGAAGGCCTCGTTGACGCCGAAGAACAGGAAGATCCAGTTGCTGCGCAGGTCGCACTGGAAAAGCCACCAGCCGTCGCTGCCGTAGGGCTGGCCGGCGTGGTGCGCCACCACGAGCATGGCCAGGAAGATGCGGACGTTGTCGATGTAGGCCAGGCGCTTTTTGGGCTGCGCGGCCGGAGTGCTGCTCATTGTCGGGTCCCTATTCCTGCGCGGGCACGCCGCCCAACCGAAGAATGGTGAAGGCGATGTGGTTGTATTCTTTGTTGAAGTGATGTCCGCCGGGCAGCACCATATTGGTGACGTTGGGGGCGGAGTAGTTCTGGCACAGGGTGCCTTCCTCCTCGCTGCCGCATACCAGCAGCACCGGCGTTTTCTCAAGCTTCTGCATTTCCGGGATCATGGGCGCGCCCTCGGGCACGTTTTCGGTGGTCAGCCAATTGGAGAGGTGGAACTCGAAGTCCGCGTGGGTGCCCGGGCCCAGCATGGCCACCACGGCCAGCTTCTGCTTGGTCGCGTCGCTCATGCGTCCGGCCATGAAGGGCATCACGTCGGCGCCGATGGAATAGCCGACGACGATGAATTTGTCCGCGCCCCATTTGGTTCCGTAGTGCGTCAGCGTGCGCTCCAGGTCGTGGGCCATCTCGTCGGGCTTGCGCGCGTTCCAAAAATATTTGAGGGAGTTGAATCCGATGACGGACACGCCGTGGGCGGCCATGATCTCGCCGATCTTCTGGTCGATGCCGGCCCAGCCGCCGTCGCCGGTGACGATGACGGCCAGCGTTTTTCCGGGTTGCGCGGCGGGCACCTCCACCAGGGGCAGGTCGCTCACGTCCGGCAGGCCGGCGGCGCTTTTGTCAGACGCAGCGGCCTGGGCGACAGGCGGAGCCGGGGCCACGGCGTTCAGCGCCTCGCGGAAGGCCGCGCGCCACAGCTTCTGGTCTGCCGCCAGGTTCTGGTCCGCGCCGTCGATGATCTGCACGCTGGCGCCCGGCACCTGGCTGGCGAAGCTCGCGGCCTCGGCCGGGGTGAAGGCGGTGTCGTTTTTGCCCTGCAGAATCACCAGCCTGCCTTGCGGTTTTTCCACCGGGCGGAACACCACGCCGGCCGTTCCGCTTGTGCCGTCCGTTCCGGCGGGCGCGTCGTCGAACTTGAGGCCGTTGGCCGCGCAGAACGGCTTGCCAATGGCCAGCCGGGGCGAAAAGCACACGGGAATGGCCCCGGCGAAAGTGTCCTTGGGGGCCTGCGCCAGGGTGGCGTAGGCCACGCCCGCGCCCTCGCCGAAGCCGACCAGCACGGGCAGGTGGTAGTGCTTGAAGCCCAGCGTCTTCTGCACGATCTTGCTTAAGCCCTCGAACTCCCAGGCCTGATAGAAGCAGCCCGGGGCCTTGGCCCGCAGCGGGGTCAGCAGGCGGGCTGTGTCTATGCCCACAACGGTGGCGTCCATGGCGGCGATGGCGCGGGCGGCCTTGTCCATGCGCGCGTCCCACGCGCCGGCGGAAAGCAGCAGCACAGTGCGGCCGGGCTCTTCCGTATTGCGGTAGATGAGCACCTCGCCGAAGGGGCCGAAGCTGAGTTTTTCCGGCGCTTTTTCCTGCTTGGCGCAGGCCGGGGTAAGGCACAGGGCCAGCAGCAGCAAGGCCAGCCCCAGGGCGGAGGTGATGCGTTTCATTTGGCGATGACTCCCCGCACGCCGCCCGAAACGAGGGTGGCGATGTTGGCCAGCACGCGCGGCGGAACCGTGCCGCCGGGACTGGCCAGATATTTTGACTCCCACACGGGATCGAACTTGTCCTTGAAGCGGCGCAAACCCTGGAAGTTGTACAGCTGGCCGCCATAGCTGTAAAGCAGTGCGCCCAGCCGGGTCCAGGCCGGGGCCAGGGCGTGGTTCTCCAGGCCGGAGAAGGGCGCCATGCCCAGGTTGAACCATTGGTAGCCTTGCTCGCGCCCCCAGAGCATGAGCATGATGTAGAGGTACTCCATCACGCTGGGCGGGGCGTCGGCCGCGTAGCGCATCAAATCCACGGAGAGTTCCTGCGGGGCGCCGTTGGCGGAGCCGCCCCGCCAGATGTTGGCGAAGGCCACGATGCGGCCGTTCTTGCGCACCAGCGCCATGGGCGTTTGGCGCAAATAATCCTCGCTGAAGAAGCCCAGGGAGAATTTCTTCTCCCGCGCGTGTTTGGCCGCCAGCCACGTGTCGGAGACGCTTTTGAGCTCCGGCAGCAGCGCGGGCACGGCCTCAAGGGGGGCTATCTCAAAGGCGGCCCCGTCCTTTTCAACCATGTTGCGGGTGTAGCGCAGGCCTTTTCTGGCCTGCCCGGCCAGGGAAAAGCCGGGCAGCGGCACGCGCGCCTCCTCGCCGATTTTGATGAGCGAGAGGCCGAGGTCGAGGTACAGCGGCAGATTTTCCTTGCCCGCCTGGTAGAACACGGTCCAGCCGGCGTAGAGGTCCACCATTTCGCGGAAGCGCCAAGCCAGCTCCGCCCGGGCCGCCGGCGGGCCCACGGGGTCGCCCATGCACACCCAGCTGCGCCCGCAAATGCCGTACATGAGGAAGCCGTCGCGCGCGCGGCTGACGAGGAAGCTCTTGTCGCGCAACAGCGCCAGGTAGGCGGGGGTTTCCGGCGCGGCCGCCACCAGCTCGCGCACGGTCTGGATGTCGCCCTCGCAGGGCGGCACATAGCGCGGCTTGGCCGAACGCATGAGCCTGAGCGCCGCAATGATCAGCGTGACCACAAGAATGCCCACCGTGGCGCGCATGAAGCGGCTGGCCTCGTCCTCAAAGGTGAAGATCCACCACAGCTCGCTGTCGAGCGTGGTGTCGCCGTAGGCCATGTAGCCCAGCAGAATGGAGGTGGCCAGCGCCACCAGAATGGCCATGACCCAGCCCCGGGTGAAGCCCTCGGAAAGCAGCGAGGCCTTGCGGTAGAAGAACTTGTGGCAGGGCAGCAGCGCCAGCAGCAGCACGGTCAGCAGCAGGGCTTCCTCGTAGTCCAGGCCCTTGAGCAGGCTGGCGATGATGCCGGCGAAGAGCACGCAGGCGGTGATGAAGTAGGCGGCGTCGAGCCGTTTGTGCAGGCCGCGCGCCAGAATGAGCAGGCCCAGGCCCGCCAGGCTGCCCACAAAGTGCGAGAACTCCAGCACGCTCAGCGGCAGAAAGTCCTCCAGCCATTGCAGGCGGGAGTGCACGGCGGGCGTTGCGCCCGAGATGAGCAGCACCATGCCCGCCAAAAAGGTCAGCGCCGCCAGCACGCGCGGGGCCACCACGGGGAACCACTGCATGAGGAAGAGAATGATGTTGCGGGCGTGCTCGCGCGCGGCCATGGCCTCGCGCGCGGCCAAAATGGCCGCGGCCAGCGCCAGCGGGATGAGATAGTAGACCACGCGGTAAGCCACCAGGGCGGCGAACAGCGCCGGAGCCGGAATGCGCGGGGTGAGCAGGAACAGCAGGCATGATTCGAATACGCCCAGGCCCCCGGGCACCTGGCTGATGAGCCCGGCGATTTGCCCCAGCAGAAACGCGCCCAGCACCAGCGGAAAATTCACGTTGGCCCAGGGCGGCAAAAGCGCGTACAGCACCGCCGCGGCCAGCGCCCAGTCCAGGGAGGCCACGGCCACCTGCAAGAGCGCGCTGCGGAACTGGGGCAGCAGCAGCGTCAGCTTGCCTATGCGCCAGGGCGTCTCCTTGCGGGCGGCGGCGTAGAGGTACAGCACCGGCGCGGCAAGCAGCAACAGGCCCAGCGGCCGCGTGGTGCCGAAGGGCAGATGCACCCATCCCGGCAGGGGCAGCGGCCTGAGGCTGAAGATGATGCCGCCGATGGAGAAGAGCCCCAGCCACAGGGTGAGGGTGGTGAAGACCACGACCTTGGCGATTTCTCCGGGAGTGAGCCCCCAGGAGGAGTACAAGCGATAGCGCACGGAGCTTCCCGCCAGGGTGGAGAGTCCGATGGTGTTGCTGAAGGCGTTGCCGGCGAAAGAGGCCAGCACCGGTCGATAGGCCGGCAGGGGATGCTTGATGTAGGCCAGCGCCAGGATGTCGTACCCGGCCAGCACGATGAAATTGACCGCGGTGAGGCCGAAGGCCAGGAAGATGTCGCGGTCCTTCTCGCTGAGCAGGGTGCCCAGAATCTCTTCCAGGTTGTACTCCGCCAGCTGGGCGTGCAGCGCCCACACAGCGGCGACGAGCAGGGCCAGGGCCAGCACAGGGCCAAGGTAGGGCTTCAGACGGCCGAACATGCGGTCTCCGTGCGCCCAGGCATCGGGGCGGCGAGCGTATCAGGCGGCGTTTCGCGCATGGTGTCCATCAGTGGGAGTGCGCCCGGGCTTGCGCCAGGGCAGTCGTATTGCGTAGCACGCGGGCCGTGGACCGTCAAATGCTGTGCTGTCCAGCCCTTGCGGGCTGGCGCTTCCGGCTGGCCCGCGCGTCATGCTATTCGGCTTGGCCGCGTGGTCCGGCCGGCGCGCCCGCGCCGGAGAAAACGGCCTGCCACAACCGTTCAAAGGCGTGGCCAGTGTTCCAGGCGTCGTCGGGGTCGGCCAGGATGAGCGCCAACGCCCGCTCGTAAAACGCCAGCGGTCGCGCCAGAATGCGGTCGCGCCGCACCAGCATGTTGCCCGTGGCCGCGCGGGCGATGAAGGCGCGCGGGGCGGGCGCGTCGAACAGCGCCGTGAAGGTCGCGGCCACGGGGATGTCGCGGCCCCAGCCTTTCCAGCGGCCTTTTTTAGCCGGGTCGGCCAGATCGTGGGGGCGGCCCTGACCGTCGCAGCGCAGGCGGAACCAGGCCAGCCCGGCGAAGGGCGTGTCGGCCGCGGCGAGTTGGCGCAGGCGCTGGCCCAGGCCGGTTGGGGAAAGCCGGGGCTCATCCGGCGGGGTCAGATGGGCGAAGGGATCGCCCTGGAGGAACGCCGTGTGGGCCGGCAGGGCGGCGTAGTTGGCGATGATGTGCGCGAGGTACGTGTGCGCCTCGCGCCCGATGTTCGGCAGCGCGGCGATGCGGACCCCCGGCGGCAGGATTCCGGCCGGAAGCTCCGGCCCCTTGTTGTACACAACGCCCGGCAGGCCAAGCTTCGCCAGCCAGGCCACGTCCTCGGCGTAGCGGGCCACCACGACGCCGATTTGTTGTTGTTCAGCCGCGCCCATGGCCCAGCGGTCCGTCGTCCTCGTCCTCGGCGAACTCCCGGCCGCTGGACGTGTGCGCGTGGGCTCCGTGGTGCGGGTGCCCGTGGGGGCCGAAGAGGTCGCCGCGGCCCCGGGTGGGGCCAGAACCGTGGCCTGCGTCGCGGAGGTGGCCGGCGGCGCCGCTTCCGCGACGCGTCGCGCTCTCCGTTTTGATGAGATACGCGCGTAAAAAGGTGGGGTAGGCCCCGGTGGAGTAGGTGCCGGAGCCGTAGCCCACGGCCTCGACCGTGCCGAGGGGCAGCGGGCCGTAGGCGTCGGCCAGGGTCTTGATGACGGCAAGCCCCGTGGGCGTGGCCAGCTCCATGCCGGAATCGGTGGCGAAGGTGCGCATGCCGCGCGCCAGCTCGGCCGCGGCCGGGGCCGGCACCGGGAAGCGTCCGTGGGAAAAGGTGACGAAGCCCGACCCCAGGTTCACGGGCGAGGCCACGATGCGCGCGGCTCCGGTGGCGTGGGCCAGGCGGATGGAGCACAGCGTGTCGATGACGGTGTCCACCGCGCCCACCTCGTGGAAGTGTATTGTGTCCAGCGGCTGGCCGTGCACGCGCGACTCGGCCTCGGCAAGCCGCGTGAGGGCGGCGAGCCCCAGCTCCTTCACGCGATCCGGCCAGTGCGAGCCGGGCGCGGCGTTCACAATGTCCGTCAGGTTCTGCAAATGGCGCAGGGGCTGGGCGGCCTCGTCCAGCACCTCCACCCGCCGGGTGCGGATGCCCTGGACCATTTGCTCGGCCGCGCGCACGGAAACGCCGTTCAGGTTCAGGGAGGCCACGGCCTCTTCAAGCACGCGGCCGCCATCGGGAAGCAGGTCGCTGAGGGCGGCCAGCAGCATGTCGCCGGAAACGCCCAGCGAGCATTCGAGGTACAGGGTCTTCATAAGCGTCATCCTTTGTCTGCCTGGGCCGCGCCGTCGCTCCGGGCGGCCTCGCACTGGGCGTTGATCACATGGGCCATGTAGCCGGCGCCGAAGCCGTTGTCGATGTTCACCACGCTGATGCCCGGCGCGCAGGAGTTGAGCATGGTCAACAGCGCGGCCAGACCGCCGAAGCTTGCGCCATAGCCCACGCTTGTGGGCGCGGCGATGACCGGCGCGGCCACGGCCCCCGCCACCACGGAGGGCAGCGCGCCGTCCATGCCGGCCACGGCCACCACGGCGCGGGCGTCCAGAAAATCGTCCAGCACGGAGAGAAAGCGGTGGATGCCCGCCACGCCGCAGTCGAAGCGGCGCAGCACATTGCTGCCCAGATGCTCGGCGGTTTGCGCGGCCTCCTCGGCCACGGGCATGTCGGCCGTGCCGGCGCTCACCACCACCACCTTGCCCACCGGGATAACGGGCGCGGTTTCCACGCGCAAGATGCGCGCGAGCGGGTCGTAGCGCACGCCCGGCATGTGGCGCACGGCGTCATAATGCGCGGCGTCCGCGCGGGTGCCCAGCACGCGGCCCGTGCGCGCGGCCAGCTCGGCGAAAATGGCCGCCACGTGCTCCGGGGTTTTGCCCTGGCAGAACACCACCTCGGCCTGGCCCTTGCGCAGCAGGCGCTGATGGTCCAGCCGGGCGAAGCCGTTTTCGGCGTTGCTTTGACCCAGCAGCCGGCGCTTGAGCTCCGAGGCCGCAATGCGTCCCTGCCGGAAGTCCTCGAGCAGATTATCCACGTTCATTGACGCTCTCCCAGGTGCAGTTCGCTGAAGCCGATGAAGCGCGCGCGCTCGCGCAGCCGGGGCAGCTGCCCCAGGGCGAACAGCATTTGCGCGGGCCGCACCAGAATGCGCACGGCGTCGCCCTGGCCGTTCTGCGGCACCAGTCGGGCCCGCAGATCCACCAGCCCCACGTCCAGCGCGGCGCGCTCCATGCCCTCAATGGCCATGAGCCGCTTGTAGGTAAGCTCCTCCCCCGTGGGCACGCGCGTGGCCAGGCAGGAGTTGGCGGGATCGTCGGCGTTGGGCAGGCCCGCCAGCCGCGCCAGCTCGCGCACGTCGGCCTTGGCCAGCCCGCAGGCGGCCAGCGGCGAAAGCGCCCCGGCCTCGGCCACGGCG
>MNUQ01000145.1 GCA_001871085.1 Desulfovibrionaceae bacterium CG1_02_65_16 | reverse complement strand
GGCCTTGGCCTGATGCGGCAGCAGCGGCGCGGCCAGGGCGAACAGCCTGCCGGCGTCGAGGTTGCAGCGGCCGCTGGTGCGCAGGTCGCGGCCGCCCGCGCCGCCGCCGATGTCCGCGTTCAACACCGCTTGCAGCGCCGCGCCGAGGTCGGCCCGGGCCTGCAGGCCGCGCACGGCGGGCAGGCCGCCGCCGGCGTCGAGGCGGATTTCCGAAGCGCTGGCGCGCAGGCTCAGCGGGGCCTCCACGGCTTTTTTGCCGGGCGTTTGCACGCGCACGACGGGCGCGGAAAGTTCAAAGGAGGAAAGCGCCGCCGTCGCCGTCTTGGCCGCGGGCAGATCCGCGCGCAGGCTTGTTTGGGCGGTAAGGGCGGGAATCGACGCCCTGGCCGAGGCCGGGCCCGCCGCGATGCCCTCGGCCCGCAGCGCAAGCTCCACGGCGGCCGCGCCGCAAACGCCATAGAGCGCCGCCGGGTTTTGGGCCAGACCGTCCACGCGCAGGGTCGCGCGCGTCAGCTCCGCCCCGCGCAGCAGCAGGGCCGGGGCATTTGTTTTTGCCCTCTTGCCGCGCGCGGGAGCGGCGGACTGGCTCATGTTTGTGAGCTGTGCGGAAAGGACGGCCTCCGCCGACCCCCCGTCAGAGGGCCGGGGCGGGTCGCCAGGGCGGTTTTGGCCGGGCAGGCTCAGCTTGGCCTGGTCCACGCGCAGGCTCAGCCCGCCGATGCGCACCACGCCCGAGGCGTCGCGCCGGGCAAGGTCGCGCATGATGAGCGCCGCGCCGCGCACCCGCGCCTGCACGGCCGGTGTTTCGCGCGGGGCTGGAATATCCGCCGTGGCGTCCAGCGCCTCCACGTTCAAACTGCCAGCGCCAAGGCTCAATCCCGGCGGCAGCGCTCCGGCGCTGACCGAAAGCAGCGCACCCAGGTTCAGGCGCAGCGGCGACACGGAGACGGACACTGACGGACGGCCGCTTTTTTCGTCAATTGCGCCAGCCGCGCCGGCCATGCTGGGCACGCCGGTCAACTCCGCCCGCCAGCGGATGCTGCTGTCCGGTTTGAGGTCGAGGCTGCCGGGCAGGCTCGCCGTGCGCGCGGCGAGGTTGAACTCCGCCTCTTGCAGCAGGCTGAAGGACAGCGGTCCGATGGTGCGGCCGCTTGCCGGCGCGTTGACGGCCGCCACGCGGCCAGGCGTCTTGCCGACTGGCGTCTTGCCGACCAGCGTCTTGCCGATGGGCATGGCGCTGGCTGGCTTCGTGCCGGCTTGCGCGGGGAGGGTGGCGCGCAGGGCGTCGGCGAAAATGAGCAGGCCGGCGTTCAGCCGGTCCGCTCCGGGGGTGGAGAGGGTGAGGCTGAGAGCGAGGTTGCCGTCGGCCTGGGGCAGGGGCGCGGCGATAAGCGCCCGCGCCGGGGCGAGCGCCTCGCGCAGGGCCGCGCGCAGGTCGACCTTGAGGGTCGAGGCGAGGCCGCCGCTGGCGGTCAGGGCCAGTCCCGGGGCTTCGGCCCGGGCGGTGAGCGTGGCCCGCGCGGGATCCACGTGGCCCGAGGCGTTGAGCAGCCCGTCAATTTCGGCCTCGCAGCGCACTGGAGCCACGTTGCGTCCGTCGGCCCAGAGATCCAGCCCGGCCTTCAAACGCACCGGCGCGCCAAGCCCGTCCGCCGTCATGCGCAGATTCACGCCGCGCAGCTCCACGGCCTTGCCGCCGCCATCGGCCTGGGGCAGGGGCTCCAGGCGCACATCCATGTCCGTCAGTTCGACCCGCACATGGGCGTTGAGCTTGAACGGCACGGGCCTGAGCCCGGCGCGCAGCCCGTTGAAAAGATTCGCCAGCAGCTCGGGCAGGGGCTTGGGCGGTTCCTTGGGTTTGTGCGGCAGGCGCAGGCGCAGGCCGGAGAGAATGATGCTGGCGCGGATGTCGCCGCGCAGGGCGGAAAGCAGGCTGATGTCGGCGCGCAGGCTGTCGAGCCGGAGCAGGAAGGCCGGGTCGTTAAGCTCCCCCTGACCTATGCTCAGGCCGCGCAGACGCAGGCCGTCGGTCCAGCCGAGGGAAAGCTCCGACAACCGGACGGGTTTGCCCGTGGCTTTGGCGAGCTCCGCGACGACGCGCGCGCGCACAAACCCGGTGGAGACGAGAGAGGGCAGCGCGGCCACGAGCGCGACGCACAGCGCCAGCAAAACCGCCCCGGCCACCAGGGCGCGGAGCAGCGCCTTCCTAACGTATTCGCGCATCATCTTGGGGGTCTTTGTGCCGGACATCGCCGCCTCGCTGTGGAACACGCCCGGACGCGGCGCGCGTTTCTGCGTGTTCCTTCGTAATTTTGCAAGAATCAGGCTTGTGTTGCAATGCTTTTCCGCTGGAACGCCAGCCGCTGCCCTGGCCGGTTTCTTGCTGTGGCCTGCTTACCAGAAGGTAACACTTTAAGGAGAACGGCACGGCATGAAGTCTTGGCAGCATCTCGTTAATATGCTAATATTATTTGTTATAATAGTATTATTCTTGGGGCTTTCCCTCTCGTTTCCCGGTATGGCGGAGCTGTCCTCCGGTACGGGGAATTTAACAAGTCTGCAAAGTTTTGCTCTCGACTATGGGACGCTTTCCGCGTTTTTGCTGTTTATGGCCGGATTGGCTGCTCTTGTACGTATGTTTATAACGGTGCGGAATTATGCGTTCAAGCAGTGTGAAAAGCTGAGAGAGATACGTAATGCGCAGGCCGAGTCGGAGCAGCCGGGCAATTTTGTGTGCGACGACAATTTTGTTACGCTGAGCAGGCTGATAGACAATCTTGTGAGCGAAAATCAGCGCTTGCGCCAGCGTGAGGCGCAACTGCTGGAGCGTGTGGCTGCCGAGGCCAAGACCGCGAGCAACGCCTGCGAGGAGACTGTGCTGGCGCGTGAGCGGGCCGAGACCTCGCGGCGCGAGGGGCTGCTTTCGGCCGCGCGCACGCTTGGGGGGGCCATTTCCAGCATTCATGCCTCCTGCGAGGATCTGCGCGGGCTTTCCGAGGCCAGCGGCGCGGGCGCCAAGGAGCAGCAGCGTCTGATGCAGGAAGCGGGCACGGCCATGGACCGGCTGGACGAGGTTGTGCGCCGCATGGTGGAGCGCTCCACCAGTGCGGTGGAGCAGGCGCAGACCGCCCAGGACAAGGCGCGCGGCGGGTCCGAGGCCGTGGACGGAACCGTGGCGGCCATCCGCGCCGTGGAGCAAAAGGCCCAGGATCTCGCTGGAGTGGTGCGCGAGCTGGGCGGCCAGGCGCTCGCCGTCGAGAAGATCATGGATGTCATCAGCGACATCGCCGATCAGACCAACCTGCTTGCGCTTAATGCCGCAATCGAGGCGGCGCGGGCGGGCGACGCCGGGCGCGGCTTCGCCGTGGTGGCCGACGAGGTGCGCAAGCTGGCCGAAAAGACCATGTCCGCCACCAAGGAGGTGGCGCAGCGCACCCTGGGCATTCAGCAGGGGGTGGAGCGCACCGAGCGCGACATGGAGGAGACGGCATCGCGGGTGAACACCGCCGTGGAGCTGGCGCAAGGCTCCGGCGCGTCGCTGCGGGAAATTGTGGAGCTTGCGGGCGATACGGCGCGGCGCATCCATGACTTTGCCCAGGCCGCGGGCGAGCAGGCCGACACCAGCGGCCATATTGCGGACATAGTGCGCAACGTGCGCGGCATTAGCGAGCAAAGCCACGCCGGGGCCCAGTCCGCCATGCAGGCCGTGGCCGGGCTGCTTACGCGCGTGGTGGAGCTTGAGAGCATGAACGCCGTGTTCCAGCTTATCGGCAGCGGCAGCGTGCAGAGCATTGCGGAAGGTCTGGCGGGCGACCCGCAGATCCGCTCCCTGCGCCGCGCGGATCAGGAGGCGGCCATGCGGCGGGCGCTGGCGCGCGAGCAGTCCCTTGAGCTGCTTTACCTCACGGACGCCAGCGGCCGGCAGACCGTGTCGAACATCGGCCGCGGCCCGGGCGGGCCGGTGGAGGACAAGAGCACCGTCGGCCGCGACTGGTCCACGCGGCCCTGGTTCTCCCAGCCGGCCGAGACGCGTACCGTCGCCGTCTCGGATGTGTATGTTTCCAGCGCCACGGGCGAAAACTGCATCACCGTGTCCGCGCCCATCTTTGCGGAATCTGGCGATTTCGCCGGCGTGCTCGGCGTCGACGTGAATCTGGGCCGCGCCACCAACGGGCAGTCCCGCTAACCCGGCGCGGCCGCTCGGCGGCTTGACTGCTTGAACCGACGGCGGCGGTCCGAGGGGAGCGTATGGCTTCCCCGGGCCGCCGTTGTTTTTTTCCGGCTACAGGAACATGCCGCCCGAGACCTCAATGCGCTGCCCGGTGATCCAGGCCGCGCCGGGAGCGAGCAGGGCGGCCACGGCTCCGCCGATGTCATCCGCGCGGCCCGCGCGGCCCATGGCGGTCTGCGCGGCGATGAAGGCGTTGACCGCCGGAGTGTCGCGCACGCTGCCGCCGTCGAAGTCCGTCTCAATGGCCCCTGGGGCCACCACGTTGACAGCGATGCCCCGCGGGCCCAATTCGCGCGCCAAATAGTGGGTCAGCACCTCCACGGCGCCCTTCATGGTCGAGTAGGCCGCGTAGCCCGGCAGGCTGAAGCGCGTGAGGCCCGAGGACACGTTGATGATGCGGCCGCCATCGCGCAAGAGCGGCAGCAGTGTTTGCGTCAGGAAGAACATGCCCTTCACATGGATGTTCATCAGCCGGTCGAACTGCTTCTCCGTGGTCTCGGCGAAGGAGGCGTGGATGCCGATGCCGGCGTTGTTCACCAGCGCGTCGAAGTCCTGCCTGCCCCAGCGTTCGCTCAGCACGCCGCGCAGGGAATCGGCGAAGGCGGCGAAGCCCGAGACGGCGGAGACATCCAGCGGCAGCACCATCGCCTTGCGCCCCAGACCCTCGATTTGCGCGGCCACGTCCTCGGCCTCGGCCCGTTTGCTCACGTAGGTGAGGATGACGTCCACACCCTGCGCCGCAAGGGCCAGGGCCATGCTTCTGCCAAGTCCCCGGCTGCCGCCGGTGATAAGCGCGATGCCCATGATGCCTTCTCCTTGGTTTTGCGTGTCCGCGTCCGCCCCGGCGAGACTTCCCCGCCTGTTTGCTGCGGCGCACATGGATATTCTATACCTCGCTTACCGACAGAGAGGAATACACGCATCTCCAGAGTGCTTGCCTATTTCTCCACGCCGCGCGTACATCATGGGCGCGGGCGGGCATGGCCCCCAGCGCGGTGGCAAAGGGGGGGTCTCATGGACGATGACCTGAAAAGAGAGCTGGCGCGGCGCATTCAGGACCGCTGCACGGGCGAGGGCCTCTGCGAGACGGTGCTGCCGGGGCTGCGCTTCTTCCGGCAGTGCGCGCCGAACGCGGATTTCCCCGTGGTTTTTCAGCCTTCGCTGTGCGTGGTGGCCCAAGGGGAGAAACAGGCCCTGCTCGGCGGCGAAATCTACCGCTACGCCGCGGGAAGGTACCTTGTGGTGACGGTGGAGCTGCCGCTTGTGTGCCAGGTTACCCGCGCCGCGCCGGATGAACCCTACCTGTGCGCACAGCTGGATTTGAACCCGAGCCTGCTGGCCGAGCTGTTGGCTGAGCTGCCGCCGCCGCAGGCTGGAATGCCGGACGCCGCGTATGATCCCCGTGGGGACAAGCCCCGTGGGGACAAGCCCCGGGCCATCTTTGTGGGCGAGGCGGACAACGCCCTGGCCGACGCCCTGCTGCGGCTGCTGCGGCTGCTGGACGCCCCGCGTGATATTCCCGCCCTCGCGGGATTGCTGACGCGCGAGATATGCTACCGCCTGCTGGAGGGAGCCAACGGCCGGGACATCGCCCGGGCAGTGCTTCCGGGTGGCTGCACCCGGCGTATCGGCGAGGTGATCGAGATGCTCAAGCGCAACCTTGCGCGGCAGATACGCGTGGAGGACATGGCGCACATGGCGCATATGAGCGCATCGGCCTTTTACGCGCACTTCAAGGCCGCAACGGCCGTGAGTCCCCTGCAGTACCATAAGCGCCTGCGCCTGCTGGAGGCGCGGCGGCTTATGTTGGCCGATGCGGCGGACGCCTCGGACGCGGCGTTCCAGGTGGGCTACGGCAGCGCGTCGCAGTTCAGCCGGGAGTATGCGCGGATGTTCGGCGCGCCGCCCATGACCGACGTGTTGCGGTTGCGGGCGGCCACAGGGGCGGACGGGGCTTTGCGTTAGCGGGCGCGGATGACCCCGCAGGCCACGGCCGGCCCGGAGTTGCCCGTGGGCTGGGTGGTGAAATCGTCCGGACGGGCGGTGACGACGATGGTGCGGCCGATGACGCCGGCGGGACCGTCCTCAAGGCTCAGGCCGCCCATGCGCGCCTGAAAGCGCGCCGTGCCGTCGGCCCCGGCAGTAAGCATGGGCAGGTCGCCCGCGTGGTGCGAGGGGCTGCCCGGGCTGCCATGGCGCGCGCCGGTGGGGTTGAAGTGGCCGCCGGCGTTGCGCGCGCCGGGGCCGCCGCAGTCTCCGCCCTCGTGGATGTGCAGGCCGTGCGCACCAGGCGTGAGGCCGGAGAGGGTGCCCTGGATGAGCAGCTCGCCCGCCTGTGTGCGGAAGGTCATGAGCCCGGCCGCTTTGTTGCCGCGCGTGGGCGAGAGGGTTGCCTCCGCCGCCTTGGGCGCAAAGATGTGCCGGGTGGCGGCGCAGCCGCCCAGGGAAAGCGCGGCGGCCAGGACCGGCAGCAGCAGAATGACCGCGCGACGAATGGCGGGCTGGCGAATGGCGGTACGCCGAATGGCGGGCTGGGGGGAAACGTTCTGGGCGGTGCGGCGCATGCTGGTCTCCTTACGGGTTGGCGCGGTAGGGGGGCCGCCGGCCTTGATGCCCGCCCTGATTGTGCCGGGTCGGGGCGGCCACAGGCGGCGCAGCGCTTTGCGGGGCGTGGAAGCGGGGTGTCGCCCGCGCTTGTCGCCCGCGCTTGTCGCCCGCGCTTGTCGCCCGCGATTCCGGGGATGGGCGGACAGTCCGTGCGTCGTTGCGTTCCGTGCAGGTCAGGCTAGCAGGAAACCAGCGGCGCAGGCAAGAGGGGACGACGGCTTTGGGGATGCGTGACACGTGCGGGGAGGCGTGTGCCCCTTGCTGGCACTCATCTAGTCCGGCGAGGTCTTTGGGATGACCGGGATGGCTGCGCTGCTTTGCGGCCATGCCTGAGCAGACAGGGCAAGACTCGCAACCGTCCCCACCTTGCATGTATTCCCCCCGCATGCGCAATCCACCGGAAACGGGGCGCGGGAGGCGGGGAAGCCGGCACATCTTGGCGGCGCGCCGGGCAACGCCGGTCATGCGCCCAGCGGCCGGAATGCGCTCTGACGCCGTGCTTAATCGTAATGTTTGCGGGATTTGAACCCATACTGGCGGATTTTGGCGTACAGCGTGGATCTGCCGATGCCCAGAATGGCCTCCGCTCCATTCTCGCCATAGATGCGGCCGCCTGTCTGCTCCAGCACGAGCTTGATGTAGCGTCGCTCCAGCTCCGCAATGGGCGGCCAGTCCGCAATGAGCTGCATGGCGGGCGCCGCTTCCTCCTCCAGTCCCCTGGCCTCCAGCTCGGAGGTGGTGGGCGCATTCAGCGAGAGTTCGAGAGGCCCCTCGCCAACGAGGATCACGGCCCGTTCGATGACGTTCTCCAGTTCGCGCACATTGCCTGGCCAGGGGTAGGAGGCGATCTTGAGCAGATCGGCCTTGCTGAACGAGACGTTTCGGCGCTGGTACTTGCGCACAAAGGCCGAAAGAAAGTGCTGGGCGAGGTGCAGGGCGTCGCCGCCGCGCATGCGCAGGGGCGGAACGTGGATCGGCACCACGGAAAGCCGGTAGTACAGGTCCTGGCGGAATGCTCCGGCCGTCACCTCCTTGTCCAGGTCGCGGTTGGTGGCGGTCACCAGCCGGAAATCGGAGTGGATTTCCCGCAGTCCGCCCACGCGGATGAAGGAGCGCTCCTGCAGCACGCGCAAAAATTTGATCTGCATGGACAGCGGCATCTCTCCGACCTCGTCGATGAACAGGGTGCCATGGTTGGCCAACTCGAAAAAGCCGATCTTCTGGCTTGTGGCTCCAGTGAAGGAGCCTTTTTCGTGGCCGAAGAAGGCGCTTTCGAACAGGGTTTCGGTCATGCTCGCGGGGTGCACGCAGACAAAAGGGCCCTTGCGCCCGCTGCTTTTGTGCAGCTTTTGGGCGAGCAACTCCTTGCCCACGCCCGTTTCGCCAAAAATCAGCACGGGGGCGTCCGTGGTGGATATCTGCTCAAGCTTTTGCAGCAATTGCATCATGGTCCGGTTCTGGGTCAGCAGCGAGCCGGGGTCCACCTGCGGCATGATGACCAGATCGCCCCCGCCGTTGGGCAGCGTGTTCTCCGCCTTGGGGTTCAATCGCTCCGCCAGCTGCAGATTCTCACAGAACGCCTCCGCGGCGGCGCGCAGGGCGGCGTTGCTGGCGGCGTCAATTTCCCGGGTGAAGTAGGTGTTGCAAAAATACAGGACGAAGCGGTCGCCTCCGCGGTTGACGGGGATGCACACCGCGTGGCCCTCGGGACCGCTGCGCCGGGTTATCTGGGTGGAGACGCCCTCCTTGCGCAGCCAGCTTCTGTAGCGGGAGAATATCGTGCTTTCGAACTGCGTGGCGGAGAGGTTGAAGCTGGTCAGAGGGGTTATTTCGCCATTGACCGCGGAGAACAGGGCGCCTTGCTCCACGCGCAGGCTGCGGCACAAATTGGTGAGCAGCCGCTGGTACACGTCCGTCAGGTTCTTGATCGGGGATTTGTCCGACTCGCCATGCTCCCTGCTGCCGAAGGGCGCCCGCGTGGCCGAGAAGGACGAACGGACGCTGCGGGGGCGGGGCAGGTCATCGGGCCATTCCGGCTGGCCGTAAGCCTGGTGCACGGCGAAGGCTCCGTCGCGCAGGCGCTCCGCGGCGGCGCGCCTGCCGGCGAGCATGCTGGCCCGGGCCAGATCAAGCTTGACGCGCGCCGCCTCCACCGGGTTGCCCACGGTGAGGTAAAGCTTCAGCGAACGCTTGAAGGCGGCCCGGCTCAGGTCCGGCAGCTCCTGCCGGTCGAGCTGCAACAGCCCTTTGACCCTCCAGGCCGAGGCCTGCAACTGTAGGCTTGCAGCGCCAAGCGCCATCTCCAGCTCCGATTCGAAGCCGAACGTCGGCACGTCGGGCAGGCCGGCCATCTTGAAGGCGTGCAACACGGTGATCATCCACGGAAAGTGATACGTGGGGTGCCCCATGCCCCTGTCTTCTATGACTTCCGCGCAGCGCTCCAGCATGGCTCGCGCGGCCGGCAGGTTCCCGCTCAAAAAGTGATAATACACGAGGATCCAACTCAGGCGCATGTTCAAAAAGGGCAGGGAGTCGTTGCCGATGGATTCGCTCAGGGCGTCCAAATGCCCTAGCGCCTCCTTGAGTTTGCCCGCCATGAGCAGAAGCAGGGCCAAATGCAGCCGCATGATGGCCGCGGAAAGGCGGTCGGACCGGAGCTCCGCGGTGCGCCAGCCGGATTCCAGAATGCCCACGGCCTGTCTGTCCAGGCCGACGAAGGATGAGGACATGGCATTGAACAGCTCCCACCAGTAGATGGCGTGTGGAGGCGTGAACCCGTGGCAGGCGTCGCCCAGGTAGCGCACGGTTTCGGGAAAATGCCCCTGCACGAAGTGGCGGAAGCCGAGAAAGGTCGCCACATATTCCAGCATGTCCTCGTCGCCGAAGGACTTGCCCATTTCAAAGCCCGTTTGGAACAATCGGTCCGCCTCGGGGGACAGGTCGAAGGTGGCGAAGGTGATCATGTGGGCCTTGATGATGTGCAAAATGGCCACGGATCGCCTGTCTCCATGGCGCTTGGCCGAGTGTATCGCCTTGTCCAGCAGCGGGCAGGCCTCCTGGGCCTTGACGACGAAGCAGGAGGCCACGTTGGCGATGTCGATGACCGTGAGGATGTATTGCCGCCGCGACTCCTCGGACATGCCGTCCAGCGCCGAGCGTTCCATGGCCTCCAGGATCATGTCCAGGCAAAGGGCGGCTGAGGTGGCCGCGCCGAAGGAATGCCGCCGGACCTGCTCCAACAGCACTTGCGTGCCGTCGAGCAGATTGCCCTTGGCGAACAGGGACAAGCCCCGGGCCGTCTCTCCGGCCGGGTGTGCCGCGCCAAGTCCGACGAAATTAGCCGCGCCCGCCCGCAGCTCCTCCTCCAGTTGGGCTGGCGGGACGGCAAGCCGCCAGATATCGCCCGCGCAGAGCGCGTTGCCGCGCGCGCGGATGCTTTTCAGGCCTTCCTCCACATCGTCGGGCGGAAGGTCGAACAGCTTGGCCGTGGGGTAAACCTGCAAACCGTTCTTTGCATACGCCAAGGCCAGTAAAAGAACCTGGTTTGTCAGCTTCTGCTCCATCGCATCCATCACCTTCTCCTCATTTTGCCCAAGGCGGGCCTCATGGGCGCGGGCTCAGCTCTTGTCCGGTGGGGCTTATGCAATTTCTGGAGCGCTCGCACGGGCGCTGTCGGCTCTTTTCGCTTGCGCCCTGTTTCAATCCGCACTGCGGGCAATCCGGCGGCGAAGAAAATCGGAAATCGCACATGCGATTGCTGGGGGAGCTTGAGCGGTCCATTGCTACTTTTCATACTTTTTTCCCGAACAAGGCATTCTTTCCAGTTTTTGGAAATTGCTTAAAACAGTTTGTGCCCCAAATCACAAGGAAGGGCAATGCCTGTTGCGAAATACAACAGTTGGCATGCCCTCTGCTCTACAGAACGCATCGGTTTGGTGTGGAACTCCCAAGGATCACGTTGAAAAACCACAAAAAACAGAGGAGTCTATGAAAAACAATCCCCATCCGCTGCGAGTCCATTTGTTCTGGATTGCCCTTTTGCTGCTTGCCCTGCCCATGCACCTTCTGGCTGCCGATGACACAAGCGCCGAGGAAAAGTTCGGCCGCATGCAGGGTGTTCCCGCAAGCGTTTCCATTGGCGGCGGCGGCATGTTGCCCCAGGGCCACGCCATAACCGCATGGAACGCCAGCTACCGCTCCAAGTACGAGGGCGTGGAAGGCGAAAACCAGAAGAACAACCGCAATATCGACAACACCACCTTCGTCAACATGCTGAAGCTGCGTTACGGCGTCACGGACAATATCGAGGTCCAGGCGGTGGTCCCCTATACCTTCTACGACCCCATGGCCGGCCACAACCTGGACAGCTGGGGCGATATCGTGGTTGCGGGCATGTACGGCTTCTTGCAAGAGAAGTCTGGCGACCCCGTCAGTTTGGCACTGTCCTTGAAGGCAGGACTGCCCACCGGCTCCACCGGACCGAGCGCCCTTCCTGGCGGAGACGTTTGGAGCGGCACGGCCGCGTTGGGGTTGACCAAGACCTGGGGACTGAACCAGGTGGCCTTTGACCTTTGGGCCACCCAGCCCTTTGAAGAGGGCAACAGCCATGTGCGCAAGGGCGACAGCTACGGGTTCAACTACAAGTATGCCCGCTCGCTGACCCAAAACCTTGATGTCGGCATTGAGGGCATCATCGAGCATGCCAACAGGGGCGAGCGCTATGGCGTGGAGATGAAGAACGACTACACGGAATGGTACACCGGCCCGGCGGTCACCTACAACATCCCCGGCACGACGATTGACTTGGCGGTTGGCGCATATCTTCCTGTCTACCGCAGCTATGGGCAGAACACCTCGTCGGATAGCGTACGCGTTGATGGAAAGTTCTTCATCTTCTGGTAACCGCAAGGCAAAAGGCAGCGAAGAACCATGAATACCACAACGGAATTGACTGCCGGAGCGGCCATTGCAGCCGATACTTCGACCGGCGGCAGGTTCAAGAACAACTACTTCGACGGCCTGGCCGTGACGGGGATACATAAGGTCGTGTTTTTCCTAATCATGCTGGCCTACTTCTTCGAACAGCTGGACAACTGGAACTTCGGCTATATCGCGCCCGCGCTCATGAAGTCATGGAACCTGAGCATGCCCCAGATCGGGCACATCAACTTCTTTTACTTCATCTGCATGACGGCCGGCGGCATCGTCGGCGGCATTGTTTCGGACTTCATCGGCCGGAGGAAGACCTTCCTCATCGCCATCACCATCTTCTCCCTTTCGTCCATGGCCAACGGCTGGACGGACAACTTCACGATCTTCGTCATCGCCCGCGGCATGACCGGCTTCGGCGTGTTCTGCCTCATGGTCTGCTCCCAGGCGTATATCGCGGAGATGGCTCCGGCCGAAACCCGCGGCAAGTGGCAGGGGTTGGTGGCCAGCGTGGGGTTCTGCGCCGTGCCGGTCATCGGAATCCTGTGCCGGGTCATCATTCCCCTGTCTGATGAGGCCTGGCGCTACATCTTCTACTTTGGGGGCATTGGCCTGCTGGCCCTGCCCGTGGCCTACAAGTTCCTGCTGGAGTCTCCCCGCTGGCTGGTGAGCCGCAAGCGTTTGGCCGAGGCCGAGAGCGTGGTGAAGCACATCACGGGCCAGGACATCGACCTCTCCGAGGCGGCCAAGGTCTGCGTCCCGCGCGACAAGGTGTGGGACGTGATGACCGGCATGTTCCAGCGCCAATACATCGGCCGGACGCTGGTGTTGATGGCCTTGTTCGTGTTCACCACCCCGGCCTGTTTCACCGTCACCGTGTGGACCGGCACCCTTCTGCACGCGAAGGGCTTCAGCATCACGGACAGCCTCATGGCCACCACGATCATCCAGGTCGGCGTTCCCGTCGGCTGCTACATTGCCTCGCTTGTTTCCGACATGGGCGGACGCAAGATTCCCATCATCATCATCTCCGTACTTTGCGGCGCCATCGGCTTCATCTTTGGGCACCTCGACGGCTACTGGCCGTTGATCATCGCCGGCTTCCTCATGACTGCCGGCGTCATGGGAAGCGGTTTCATGGGCTTCTCATACTGTGCGGAAAGCTATCCCACCCGCATGCGCAACACCGCCACCGGCCTGCACAACGGCCTGGCCCGCCTCTCCGTGGCGGTGGCCCAGCCCCTCATTCCCATGATCTTCGCCACGTATAGTTTTACCGGTGTGTTCAACGCGTTTGGCGTGATGATGATTCTGCCCATGATCGTCATCGCCGTTTGGGGCATGCGCACCGGCGGAAAGTCCCTCGAATCCATTTGTTAACAATTCTACGCAAGCTTCAGGAGGTATCTCATGGGTCATCCCACAATCTATCCCACGGGCGTCACCATCTATGACCCCGAAAAGGCCTGGAACGGGTACACCATTGTCTCCGCTCCCGATCTCGGGGCCATCCTCATCAACATGAATGGAGCCGAGCTGCGCCTGTGGAAGGACGTGCACGGCTTCCCGAACAAGATCTTCCCCGGCGGGCACATTATGGGCAGCACCGGCACCAGAAATCCCAAGTACGCCCTGCAGGACCAGCTGGACGTGGTGCAGCTGGACTGGGACGGCAACATCGTGTGGAAGTTCGACAAAGCCGAGTTCATTGAAGATCCGGGCAGCCCGTCCCGTTGGATGGCCCGGCAGCACCACGACTTCCAGCGCGAGGGCAGCACCGTGGGCTATTACGCCCCCGGCGCGGAGCCCAAAATCAATTCCGGCAACACCCTGGTGTTGAGCCACAAGGAAGTGCACTGCCCCTACATCAGCGACAAGCCGCTGCTCGACGACGTGATCTACGAGGTGAACTGGGAGGGCGATATCATCTGGGAGTGGCTGTGCTCCGACCACGTGGAGGAGATGGGCTTCACCGAGGCCGCGCGTAACGCCATGTGCCGCGATCCGAACTACCGCGGCGGCACGCTCATTGAAAACGCTCCCGGCGTGGGCGACTGGATGCACACCAACTCCATGTCCACCCTGGGCCCCAACAAGTGGTTCGACGCCGGCGACGCGCGGTTCCATCCCGACAACATCATCATCGACGGCCGCGAAACGAACATCATCTGCATCATCGACAAGAAGACCGGCAAGCTCGTGTGGAAGGTGGGCCCGGACTACGACACCAGCCCCGAGCTCAAGGCGCTTGGCTGGATAATCGGACAGCACCACGCCCACATGATTCCCCGCGGTCTGCCCGGCGAGGGCAACATCCTGGTCTTCGACAACGGCGGCTGGGCCGGATACGGCAATCCCAATCCGGGCGCGCCCAAGGGCGTCAAGGCCGCCCAGCGCGACTACTCCCGCGTGCTCGAGTTCGACCCGGTGACGCTCAAGATTGTGTGGCAGTACACCCCGCACGAGGCCGGCTTCCTCATCCCGCTGGACGCCTCGCGCTTCTATTCGCCGTTCATCAGCTCCGCGCAGCGTCTGCCCAACGGCAACACCCTCATCACCGAGGGCTCCGACGGCCGGCTCATCGAGGTGACGGCCGAACACGAGATCGTCTGGGAGTACATCAACCCGTATCGCGGCAAGATCAGCCTGCCCATGCACATGGTTTACCGCACCTACCGCGCGCCCTATGAGTGGGTGCCGCAGGCCGGCAAGCAGAAGGAGGTGGCCATCAAGCCCGCGGACACCGCCACCTTCCGCATGCCCGGCGCGGCTCCCCTGGGTCCGCAGTCCACCGTCGCGGTGAAGGGGACCATCGGCTACTACTCCGGCGCCGGTCACTGCGTGGCCGCCACCGAGTAGCTTTGTGGCGCGCGGGGGGTCTCTGGCCCCCCCTCTGCCCTCCGCGCGCTTTTTTTAGACAGAACAGCGACATCCCTTCGCTAGGAGGAACACGTGCCCATAACGCTCTATACCGGCAAGAACTGCGCCCGCTGCGTCATACTCAAGGAGTACCTGGCCTCGCGTGGGCAAAGCTTCGCCGCCTATGACTTTCAGGACGACAAGGACCAGTTCAACCCCTTTTACCGCGCCCACCGCGCGGCGCTGCACCGCGACGATGAGAACCGCCTGGAGATCCCCATCTACGACGACGGCGTCGTGGTGAAGCAGGGCATCGGCGAGGTGCTGGCCTACCTGCTCGCCGGCGACGCCCTGGCCTCGTGCGTGGGCACCACCGGCGTTTTGCACGGCTGGATTTCGAACCTCAACGTTTCCGCCTGCCCGGCCGGGGAGGAGGAGCACTTCCTGACCATGCTGCGGCTGCTCACCAAGGGCGGCTTGCAGGTCATCCTCGACGCCGACGGCAGACGGCCCGAGCTTTTGGAGCAGGTGCTCAAAGAGGGGCTGGCCGCCCGGCTCATGCTCAACATTCTCGGCCCGGCGGAACTCTATCCCGCCATCGCCGGCGGTCCGCTGGTTCCCGGCGACCTCAAAAAAAGCATCGCCCTGGCGCGTTCCGCCAAGGACGGCGTCATCCGGATTTTGGTCGCGCCGTACAGGAACAGCGCGGGCGAGCTGGAGCGCCTTACCCCGGTTCAGGCCGGCGCCGCCGCCGAGTTTGTTTTTGAGGCCTGCGCGGACCGGATGCTGCCGGTCTTCATCGAGGCCGCCTCTGGAGAGGGCTTGCCGGACCTGCGCGAGCAGGACCTGCTCCCTTACCGCTCCAAGGTGCGCAACACCCTGGTCAAGGCCGAAATCCGCAAACCCGAAACCCATTAACGGAACAGGCCGCCATCCGCCAGGCGGCCAACAAGGATACGAACATGGCTGACCTTACATACCCCTCCGACCGCCGCTACCACGCCGGCCACCTCTGGGCCAAAAAGAACCCGGATGGAACGTGGCTGGTGGGCATAACCGACTTCGCCCAGCAGCAGCTTGGCGAGGTCATTTTCGTGGATCTGCCGGAGGTGGGAGCCCATTTCGATCAGGGCAAGTCCTGCGCGGACATTGAGTCGGCAAAGGTGGTCTCCGAGGCCATCATCCCCCTTTCCGGCATGATTCTCAAAGTCAACGAGGCCTTGGTCAACACGCCGGAGCTGCTCAACTCCGACCCCTATGGCGAGGGCTGGCTGCTTCGCCTGGCCGCGGACGACGCCAGCGAGACGACCCTGGACGCCGAAGCATACAAGGCGCTTCTTCAAGAATAGAGGCGGGGTGAATCCGGCGCTTGATCTCGCCTGAAATGCCATTTTCAACCAGATTTGCAAGGAAGCAAGCATGACGCAACGCATCACTATCATCGGCGGCGGTCCCGGCGGCTACACGGCGGCTTTCGCGGCGGCCAAGGCCGGCGCGGAGGTGACCCTGGTTGAGGCGGTCCGGCTCGGCGGCACCTGCCTGAACACGGGCTGCATTCCCACCAAGACGCTCAAGGCCTCGGCCGAGGCTTTGGAGACGGCCCGGCGGCTGGCGGAGTTCGGCATCGCCGGAGCCTGCGCGGCCACGCCCGACATGCCCGCCATCCGCGCGCGCAAGCGCCGCGTGACGGATATCCTGTGCACAGGCCTGGAAAAGAACTGCGCCAAGCTCAAGATCAAGGTCGTCAAGGGCCTGGGGCAGATCGTCGGCGCGGGGCTCGTCCGTGTGCACCAGCCTGACGGCGGGGCCGTCGAGGTGCCCGGCGACAAGATCATCATCGCCACCGGCTCGCAGACGCTCAATCTGCCCTCGCTGCCCGTGGACCATACGCGCATCATCACCAGCGACGACGCTCTTGAGCTGGACCACGTGCCCGGCCGCATGGTCATCGTCGGCGGCGGGGTCATCGGCGCGGAGCTGGCCTTCATCTTCCGGGCCTTTGGCGCGGAGGTGACCGTTGTGGAGGGCCTGGAGCGCATTCTGCCCGTGCCGTCCATCGACGCGGATTTGAGCAAGCTGGCGCAGCGCGAGATGAAGAAGCGCGGCATCGCCTGCGAGCTGGCCAGCACGGCCCAGAAGGCCGAGGTGCTTGAAAACGGCGTCCGCGTGACGCTGGGCCCCTCGCCCTTTGTGAAGAACGTGCCGTTGGCCGCGCAGAAGACGCGCACGCTTGAGGCGGACGTCGTGCTTGTGGCCGTTGGCCGCGTGCCCAACACCGCCGGGCTGACCCTGAACGAGGCGGGCGTCGTCACGGACAAGCGCGGCTGGATAGCGGTGAACGACCAGCTGGAGACCTCTGTGCCCGGCATTTACGCCATTGGCGACATCCTCGGCCCGGCCCGCATCATGCTCGCCCACGTGGCGGCCACGGAAGCCCTGGTGGCGGTGAAAAACTGCCTTGGCGCGGCGGAGCGCATGGACTACGACGTTGTCCCGGCCGCTGTCTTCGCCTCGCCGGAGCTCGCCAGCGTCGGCCTTACGGAGCAGCAGGCCCAGGAGCGCGGCCTGACCGTCGTCTGCCCGCAGTCGGCCTTCCGCGAGCTGGGCAAGGCGCAGGCCATGGGCGAGCTCGCCGGGCTCTTCAAGCTCGTGGTCGAGGTCGGCACGGGCAAACTGCTTGGCGCGCACATCGCCGGCGCGCACGCCTCGGACCTCATCGCCGAACCCACCCTGGGCATGCGGCTCAAAGGCACCGTGGCCGACATCGCACGCACCATCCACGCCCATCCCACCTTGGCGGAGGGCCTGCTTGAGACCGCACATCTCCTGTAGAAGACACCACCTCCAGCCTTGGGGCCGGGCTTCCCGTTCGGGGGGTCCGGCTCCACCCGTCTCGCGGGGCCGGCAGTTCATAAGCGCTGCCTGACCCATTCCGCGCAGCCGTTCGCCCTGGTCCGCATGGCGCGGCGGCCGTGCTTTAGCCGCCAGGTTGGAGGCCGGGCCGGTCTGCATGTTGCGCATGCGGCGCACGGTGATTCCCTGTATTTTGCGCCGCTGGGGCGCAATGGCCGCGGTCCGTTGCGGGCGCTCTCGAACCATGCCAGCGCCGATCCCCCCAGGGGCAAGGCGCCGAAGCTCCGCCATAGACTGTCCGCATGGCTTGGGGGGAAAGGCTCTGTGCGGTTTTCGACCGTTTGTTTCAAATGTGGAAATTATTCCAGTTTTCGCACGGCCGGAATCCCCGGAGCTGTTGTGAAATGGATGCAAAACTGAACAATAGCCCCATTGCGCACCCTTGGCACGGCATCTGCTTATGCTGGGAGGCAATGCGCGGCAAGACGCGCGCCGGTGGGGCGGGGCGGTGCCCTGGCCGCCGAGGCCGATGTTGCAGAGCCCATGCCATCCGCATTCCGGGGGGAACCATGACGACGTATACGGTGTACAAGGAGCAGTTGCCGCGGCTGTTCGCCAAATGGAGCGAGAGTTACGCGCTGTATGTGCCGGCCAAGTTGCGCGAAGGGTTTTACGACCTCGTGCCCTGGAAGAAGGACATCGAGATCGCGTGGGACTTCGACGTGGCGTACAATTCGCCCAAGCGCTTTCTTTTTCCCCCGCGTGAAACGCTGATCACTTACAATCGCAAGACCT
>MNUQ01000038.1 GCA_001871085.1 Desulfovibrionaceae bacterium CG1_02_65_16 | reverse complement strand
GAGTTATTCCCGCTCAAAAGGGAGCCCCTTTTACCTTTGCCCCCCCCACCTGTCAAGCTGACTTCCGCAACATTTCCAGATTTTTTCAAAACCAAGAAGCCGTTGCGCCGGGGAGGCTCGGTCTTGGAACGTCCGCGTGAACCTCTACACAAGGTTGCCCTCGCTGACAAGCCTCTCGCCTGTCATTTTAAGAGGCCTTTACAAGACCATTGTTTTTGGTTTATCAGGCGCATTCGTTTGTACTCGGAGGGGCCAGTCCTGTTTGAATCCGGACCGTCCCTCCCATCCAGGAGATTGCCCATGGAAGCTAAGGACATTCAGTTCTTCCGGGACATGCTCAACTCCATGCTGGGGGACATCCTCCAGAAGGGGCAGGCGACCATCGACGACATGACAGAGACCGTCGAGGTGTACGCCGACCCCGCTGACCGAGCCACAGCTGAATCCGACAGGGCCTTCACGCTGCGCCTGCGCGACCGCGAACGCAAGCTCATCAAGAAGATCCAGCAGGCTCTCACCCGCATTGACGAGGGAGAGTTCGGCGTCTGCGTGGAATGCGGCGAGGAGATCGGCATTTCCCGACTTAAGGCCCGGCCCATGACCACCCTGTGCATAAACTGCAAGAGCAAACAGGAAGAGGACGAGATGGTCCGGGGCGACTAGCCCCCTCCTCCATCGCGCCTGCGCGCAGCATTTCGGAGGTGTCCGGCCGGGAGGGTGACGGATGGAAGCCAACTTCTTCCGATTCCTGGCAGAGGAACTGACGACGGCCCTTATCGGCCACCGCATCGAAAAGGTCCATAGTCCGGCGGATGGAGTATTGATCCTGACGCTCTATGGGCAAGGACGGAAATTCCATCTGGTGTTCAGGCCCGCCAAAACGGCGGGCCTCCTTTTTGTCTCGGACCATCGCGCGCCGAATCCGGCCGAGGCCCCCGCGCGCGTCATGTGGCTGCGCAAGCGCCTCACCGGCCGGCACCTGCTGGCCGCCCGCGCCGACTGGCCGAATCTGCGCCTGGCCTTGGCCCTTTCCCCGCGCGATCTGGCCGCCGCGGGCAACTGGCTGGTGCTCGACCTGCGCGAGGACCTTGTCCTGGCCGAGGACTTTCCCACTCCGCAAGTACCGGCCTGGCCAACGCTGGCCCGCATGCTCGACGACGCCGAGGTCTGGCGCGAATTTCCGCAAGCCACCCCGCCCCTGCGCAAGCATCTGAGCGCGCTGGCGCAAACCGACCCGGGCAAGGCGGCGCGTCTGCTGGATACCCTTGCCTCCGGCCATGCAGAAGGCTTCTTTTTGTCTCCGCAAGCCGCCTCTCCAGTCGTTTGGCCTCCCCTGGGCAAGGCGACCGGCGCCCCCGAGGGCGGCACCTCCCAGCGCTTCAACACAGCCATGGAGGCCGCCCGCGCCGTTGGGGAGCGCGCGCTCTTTGCGCACCTGAACAAACTGGAAGCGCGCGAGGATGTGGACAAGGCGGCCAGCGCCCGCAAACGGCTCACCCGCCAGCTTGCCCTGCTCGACCGCGACGAAAAGCGGCATCGCGCCCTGGCCGACCTCGCCCGACCCGCCGAGGCCCTGCAAATCGCCCTCTCGACCCTGCGCCAAACGCCCCGGGCCGAGCACATTGTTCTGGACCACCCCGAGCATGGTCCGCAGCAGGTGCCGCTGGATCCGCGCCTCACCCCGGCTGAAAACATGGTCCGGCTGTTCAAGATGGCGGCCAAGGGCCGGCGCGGGCTGGAGCATGTGACGCGCCGCCGCGCCGATCTGCTGGCCGGAGTGGGACCATTGGCGCTGCCCGCGCGCACCGCCAATGGTTCCGCCGCGCAGCGCCAAGAGGTTCTCACCCTGCCCAAGCGCTATCAAGGTCTCGCCGTGGCGCTTTTCCGCACGTCCGACGGCTTCCTCGTGCTGCGCGGCAAAAGCAGCCAAGCCAACCACGCCATACTCTCCCGAGCGGCCTCGCCCCACGACTACTGGCTGCACGTTGCGGGCGGCCCCAGCTCCCATGTCATCCTGCGCCGGGACTACCCCGACCAGCCCGTGCCCGAGCAAAGCCTCATCGAGGCGGCGACGCTTTGCGCGCTCAAAAGCTACCGCAAGGACGACGCCAAGGCCGAGGTTCTGCTGGCCAGCGTCAAGGACGTGCGCAAGGTCAAGGGCGCGGCCATCGGCTCGGTGGCCGTGGACGAGGTGGAGCGCACCCTGCTGGTGAGTCTGGACCCGGAGCTTGAGGAGCGCCTGCGCGTTGCCGCGCCGCAAGCGCCAGGGATCGCGTCCGCCCGCCGCAAGGCCTGACCAGCCTCCCCACCGCCGCAGGGCGCAGGCGAGCCCCGTCCCTTCCTTTTGGCCTCGGTCGAATGGCCTCAGTCGAATGGCCTTGGTCGAATGGACACGCCCGAATGGACGCGCCCGAATGGACGCGAATGAGCCTGAAGGGGCTGACGGGAAAAGACACTCGCCGCCGCAGCCAGGGGCAATCCGCAAAACAAAGGGCCGGGAGACACGCTCCCGGCCCATGGAACGAAAGCGCGGCTGAGGGGGCCGCTCCTTCCAATCGTCTGCCGCGTCTTACGCGCCCGCCGGTTCCTGCGACACGGAGGAGCCGGGCGTCGCCGGGACGGCGGCTGCGCCCTGTTCATTGCGCAGGCGGCGGGCGTAGCGATCCGCGAGGACGGAGCAGACGAAAATCTGAATGGGGTGATAGAACATGATGGGCAGCAATATGACGCCAAGCGCCGGATTCGCCCCAAAGATGAGCCCGGCCATGGGCACGCCCGAGGCCAGCGTCTTCTTGGAGCCGCAGAACACCGCCGCGATCTCGTCCTCCTTGCTGAAGCCCAGCCGCCGCACGAGGAAGGTGCTGGCGAAGAGCACGATGAGCAGCATCGTGGCCGAGCCGAGCGTGGTCACCAGCAGCGTGCCTATGCCGTAGTTGGTCCACAGCCCGCCCTTGACGGAATTGCAAAAGGCCGTGAACACAAGCATCAGGATGACCAGCTTGTCGAAGTTATTGACGAAAACCCTGTGGCGAAGGAACCACTCACCAGCGAACAGACGCAGAATCTGCCCAAGGATAAAGGGCAAAAGAAGCAGCACGGCGATGTCCAGCATGGCGTCCGTCAGCGAAAGCCCCTGGCCGCCGCTGGTCGCATAGCCGATGCTCACGATGAGTGGCGTGAGGAAAATGCCGAGCAGGCTCGAAAACGAGGCGTCAAAAATCGCGCCGGGCACGTTGCCCTTGGCAATGGCCGTCATGGCCACGCTGGAGGAAATGGTGGACGGCAGCGCGCAGAGGTACAAAAAACCCAGCCGCAGGTCGCCGGGCAGGTAGCGTCCCACAAGCGGATTAAGGATCAGCCACAGCAACGGGAAGGCCGCGTAGGTCATGGTCTGCACGGTGAGGTGCAGCCGCCAGTTGGAAACCCCCAGCCGCAGGCTTTGCGGGGAAAGCCCCACGCCGTGAAAAAGAAACACCAGCCCCATGCCGACGTTGGCGAGAACATCCGCGTGGAGCACGCCGCCGCTGCCGCCAACGTTCGGAAACAGCGTGGCCAGCGCCACCGCGCACGCCATACCGAGCAGAAACCAATCCTTGCCAAGCCGTCTCATGCATTTAGCAAACATTGCGGAATCCCTTCCTGTGTTGCAGCTGTCATACGTTTCAGCAATCGGGGCGACAGGGACATTAGCGCCGGGCGCCGCCCTTTTCCTGGTTGCAGTGCTAATCCACAGGAGGTATGGTCCGCTATCGACTAAATGACAAAACGTGTCGCCAAACGGACAAGAGCATGGAACGCACGCTGCCGCAAATAACCGCCCTGCCTCGCCCGGTGTTTCCCCGCGTGGAGGCGTTGCCCACGCCCTCGTGGGTGCGCTCGCACAGCCACGGCTGGGTGCAGCTCTCCTACGCCACGCGGGGGGTGCTGGGGGTGCGCACGCGGTTCGGCAGCTACCTCGCTCCGCCGCAGCGGGCCATTTGGGTGCCGCCCGGCGTGAAGCACAGCGTAGTCTCCACCGAGCGCACGCAAATGCGCAGCCTGTATATCGATCCCGCCGCCGTGCCCTTCGTTGGGGAGCGCTGCCGGGTTCTGAGCGTCACGCCGCTGGCGCGGGAGCTCATCCGGGGGGTGACCCGTCTGCCCGAGCTCTACGACGAGTCCGGTCCTGAGGGACGGCTTGTGGCGGTGCTGCTTGACCAGCTGGCCGCATTGGAGGAGGTGCGCTTCTCCCTGCCGCTGCCGTTGGACGAGCGGCTGGCCCGCGTGGGCGCGGAGCTGGAGGCCCGGCCCGACGATCAGCGCACGCTGACCGAGCTGGCGCGGGACGCGGGACTCTCCGCCCGCACGCTGACGCGGCTTTTTGAGCGCGACACGGGACTTTCGTTCCGGGCCTGGCGGCGCAGGCTGCGGCTGCTCAAATCGCTGGACGGGTTGGACGCGGGCGACAGCGTGACCAAGGTTGCGCTGGACTGCGGCTACAATTCCACCTCGGCCTTCATCGCCGCCTTCCGGCGCGAGTTCGGCGTCACCCCGCGCGAGGCCATGCAGGCCGACGCCGAGAATGCTGGGGAAGCGGAAGCCGCACGCAGGTCATAGTGCGGGATGAGAGGGCCCGAACCAGCGTGCTGGAGCGCGGACATAAAAAAGACGCGCCGGGGCGCGCCTTGCGGTCAAAACATTTGCGTGGATGAGGCCGCGCGGGCTTAAACCACGCGGCTCATGCCCTGTTGCCGCAGCATGGCCAGCACCATGTCCTTCTCCTGCTTGAGCCGACCGCGCACGCTGGCCCGCACGGCGTCGGAGGAGCCGCCGAACTGGCTCTGCCTGCGGTTGTACACCTCGCTCACCAGCGCCTGCTCCAACCCCTTGACGCCGCCGGCCGCGTCGGCCGTCAACGGCTGTCGGCCATGGCCCAGAAACTTGTCGATGGCCTGATTGAAGATGCGCGCCGCGCCGCTGGCCCCGTGCTGCACGGCGGTGCTGAAGAGCGCCTCGCGCAGGGCGGGTTTTGCGGCCTCGATATCCACGCCGGTGCGCTCCAGAATCTTCTCACGCGCGGGCTGATAATGGTCCGCCTTGATGAAATCGGTTTGCAGGCGCTCGAACTTCTCCGGGCTCTCGGCGGCGATCCTGGCCCACTCCGAGGGCATGCGGCCCTGCGTGGAGCCGGTGTTGGCCGGGCCCGCGCGCCGCAGACGCTCCGCCAGGGCCGGGTCGCGCTCGGAAAGATAGTTGATGAAGCGATTCATGGTCCCGGCGCGGGAGGAAATCTGGAACTTGCCATAGCTGGTACCGCCGGTGCGGTCGAACCCAATGGCCGCAATGCCCTTGTCGCCGGACTCGAACAGCGCGGCGATGGAGCCAAGGCCGGAGGCGCCCAAGGCCGAGACGTTGCGCGTGAGCGCCTTGTCCGGGCTTTGCGAGGTCACAATCTTATGCATGCCAGGCAGCGCGCCCCCCGTCAGCCGGGCGATGGTGGACAGGGCGTCCATCATCATGCTGTCGTTGAGCATGGAGCTGTCCATGCCCATGGCGGGCGTGGAAGCGGCGTCATCCGTGGCGAGGCTCATGCTGATGGCCTGCTGGGCCATGCGCATCTCGGCCTGAAAGGCCACGGTTTTGGGGTCGATCTTGCCGCCCGCACCGGCGCGCAGCGCGGCGGACTGACCAGCCGAACCGGCGAGGCCGCCAAGGCCGCCCAACTCGCCCAGCGCGGGCAGCCCCGCGCCGGACTCCGCCTGACACAGAACGCTTATGGCATCCGAAACATTCGCGTTGCCGGACATCTGTTTCCCTCCGGTGCCGGCTTCTGCGGACGATGTCCCGTCAGAAAGTTGGTCCGACACGTTCTCGCGTACGGGGGAAGCATGGATCGTGCCCGCAATGATTAATAGCGTGATATCAGTTTGTTATCCTATACGTTCTCCCGCGAGAAACGCGGACAGGCGCAGATCTGTCAAAAGTTTGGTCACCAGCCGCGCGTGGCCTGAGGGGAAGGCGAACCGCGTCAATTCGCGGGGTTCGACAAAGCGCGCCTCGTCGGCCTCGTTCAGGCGGTGCTCCGCCACCGGGTCCACCCCGGGCGCGGCTGCGCAAAAAAATCCGCGCAGGGTGATGCGATAGCGCGTGTAGCTGCTGCGCAGCATGCCGATGGCCGGCCCGGGCGCAACAGCAAGCCCGGTCTCCTCCATGTACTCGCGCACCAGCGTCTCCTCCGGCTGCTCGCCGGATTCCATGACGCCGCCAGGAAACTCCCACAGGCCGGGCCACACGTCGTTGTTGCGGCGTTTCTGGATGTAGATACGCCCATCCCAGGCCAGCACGCCGCAGGCCATGTTGATGCGGATGATCTCCGGCCCGGGTTTGAGCACCGGCCGCCACTGCGTCGTGCCCCGCGCCAGGCCCAGACACAGACCGGCGATGGGACAGGCGGGGCATTCCGGCTTGCGCGGACGGCAGACCAGCGCGCCCAGCTCCATAAGCGCCTGATTGAAGGCCCGGGCGTGCTCACGGTCCAGCAGGTCCGCCGCCGCGGCCGCGATGCGTCGTTTGACTGCAGGCGCGCTCACCGGGGCGTCGATGTCCAGCACGCGGGCCAGTACGCGCACCACGTTGGCGTCCACGGCGGGCACCGCCGCATTGAAGGCCACGCTGGCGATGGCCCCGGCCGTGTACGGCCCAACGCCCGGCAAGGCGCGAATCTCCGCCAACCCGCGCGGAAAGACGCCGCCGTGCCGCTCCATGACGACCCGGGCGGCCCGGCGCAGGTTGCGCGCGCGGGAGTAGTAGCCAAGCCCCTCCCAGAGCTTGAGCACCTCGTCCTCGCTGGCCGCGTCCAGGGCGGCGATGTCGGGAAACCGCGCGATGAAGCGGGTGAAATAGGCCACGCCCCGCTCCATCTGCGTCTGCTGAAGCATGATCTCGGAGAGCCAGACATGGTACGGGTCCAGGCTGCGCCGCCAGGGCAAATCGCGGGCGCTGGCCGCGAACCAGTCCAGCAGCCGGGCGCGGAACGCCGGAATATCCAGACCTTCGGCCAGAGCCCGTGGCGCGGTCAGAACGAAGGATTTACGCGGCACGCTAGCCTTTGCTCGCCTGCTGGGCCACGGCGCGCGCTGCGGCGGCCACGGCTTCGGGATCGCCCAGGTAGCGGCGGCCCAGGGATTTCAGATCGTCGTCAAGGGTATACACAAGGGGCGCGCCGGTGGGGATGTTCAGCCCCGCCACCTCGGCGTCGCTCATGCCATCCAGATATTTGACAAGCCCGCGCAGGGAATTGCCGTGCGCCGCAATGATAAGCCGCTGGCCGCTTTTGATCTGCGGGGCCAGCACGTTGTGCCAATAGGGCATGACGCGGGCGATGGTGTCCTTGAGGCTTTCGGCGCGGGGCAGTTCCTCCGGGGCAAGGGAGGCATAGCGCGGGTCGAAGCCGGGGAAGCGCGGGTCGGCGGCTTCCAGGGCCGGAGGCGGCACGTCGAAGCTGCGGCGCCACTGGAACACCTGCTCGGCGCTGTACTTCCGCGCGGTCTCGGCCTTGTTCAGCCCCTGCAACGCGCCATAGTGCCGCTCGTTGAGGCGCCACGTCGTCTCCACCGGCAGCCACATGAGATCCATGCGCTCCAGCACGGTCCACAAAGTGCGGATGGCCCGGCGCAGGTAGGAGGTGTGGCAGCGGTCAAAGGTAAAGCCGCCCTCTTTGAGCAGGCCCGCCGCGGCCTCCGCCTCCTGCATGCCCTGGTCGGAAAGGTCCACATCGGTCCAGCCGGTGAAGCGGTTTTCCAGATTCCACACGCTCTGGCCGTGGCGGATAAGCACCAGGGTATGCATGGGTTCCTCCTGCGCCGCGCGGCGCGCGGGTTTGACGATGGCCTTATTTCTTGCCTTTGGCCCCCGGCTTCGCCGAAGTCTTGGCAGCCGGCTTTGCCGGAGCCTTTTCCGGAGTCTTGGCAGCCGGCTTTGCCGGAGCCTTGGCCGGGGCCTTGCCCCCCTTCTGCGGCGCGGCCTTGCGCTGGTCCGCGCGACGGTCGGCGTCGGCCTCGAACAACTGCCGCTTCTTGCGCTCAAAGCTCATCACGCTGAACAGCGATGACACGCCAAGGGCGAAGATGGTGACCAGGAGCAGCAGGCCCTTCTCGAAGGCCCACTTTTGCGCCAAGATGGCGTCGACAATCATATTGCCGGCCATTCTGCTGGAATAAAAGAGCAGCACCGGGATGGTCAAAAGCGCCAGCGCCAGGCCCACAACCTCCATCCAGATGAAATTTTTGCCAAGAATCATGGCGAAAAGCGTGCTGTCGCGTACGATGCGCAGGGAGAGCAGCCGCTTGGACAGGGCGGACAGGCGCTCCTCAATCTCCGGCATGTGCCGGCGCGCGGTGCGAAAATTATCCGCAGTGCGCAGGGACTGGGTCATTATCCAGTTGATGCGCTTGACGCAGAAGTTGAAATCATTGTTGAAGTCGTGCAAAAGCTTAGGGAAGGGAAACCAACCCGCCTCGTACTGCACGTCGCGCAGGCGCTGGGCATAGGCGGACGCGCGCTCCTTGATGCGCTTGATCTCCTCATCAATCTGCTTCTGCATTTCCTGGGTGAAGCCGTCCATGCCACGGCCCAGTTCACGAAAGGCCACGTAGTTGTCCGTGTTGGCCAGGGCGTTCATGCGCTCCAAATGCGTCAGAGCGGGACCTCGGAAGGGATGGTCCTCGTCGAACCAGTGCGGCAGCTCCTTGAGCAGCGAGGCCACCTTAAGGCCCACGACCTTGGCCTGCGCCTGGGAATCGCTCCAGGGGTCCCACAGCCCGGAAAGCACATGCACCCTGCCCCGGTCGATCTCCGTGTCCACAAGGATGCGGTTGAACAGCGAGGGCTCGCGCGCCACCAAGTCGGCGAAGATGTCCAACGACTGGCCGGTGAAGCCCATTTTGACCATGCACACGCCTTCGCGGTACAGGGGCTCCAGCCACTTGGACGAGCCCATGTGCACCTGCCGGTACAGGCTGAGCGCCTCGCGGAATTCGCCGGCTATCTCGTGCAGGCGGGCCTGAAGAAACTGCGTGTAGCACTGCTGCACATTGTTCTGGGCAAGCCGCCCCGCTTCCTGCCAGTAAAACTGCGCCATGTGCGGGTCCTCGGACTCCAGCGCGACAAACCCCTCGATGCACGCGGCCTCGAAGCTGCGGCCGCTCTTGGCGCTCACCGCGCGCACGGCCTCCTTGGCCTTCTCCAGCTCGCCGCTCAGCAGATAGGCGAAGGCGTCGGCCTGGGGCCAGGGTTCCTCGGGATTGAGCTGCTCCGCCGTCACCGGCAGCTCCCGGTTCTTGATGCGCGGCAGAATGGGCAGCACGCCGATCTGACAGGGCGCGCCAATGGCGAACATGCCGCGCACCAGCGCCGCTTCGATGTCATCGCCTTTTTTGAGCAGCGCAGCGACCTGGGACAAGAACTTTCCGGACTCGGCCGGCTCGTCCAGGCTCTTGAAGGCGAGCGCCATGTCCGTAAGGTTCCTGCGGCCAAGGTCGGCCCAGACCTCCGCGCGAAAAGGCGGCAGCATCTTGCTGGGGCACTGGGCGGCCGTATGGTTGGAAAGCCCGCAGTAGTAGCACGGCTTGCCGTTGCCGCCCAGCCAGCGGCGTGGCAGGGGCATTTCGATGGTGCCCTGGCCGCCCTGCCCCTCGCCCTGGCGCAAGCTTACGTTGCACCAGGAGTCCAGGGATTCCTGGTCGCCGCCGTAGCTCAGCTCGTTGACCTTGAACGTGTCGTACAGCGCGTAGCCGTCGCGGTAGCGCATGTGCAAAAAATCCGGCGTCAGCCGGTTCCAGTCCAGCCCAAAACGGTTGGGCAGATCCAGCGAGAAGGACATGCCCCGCTGCTCGGCAATGGCGAACACGCATGGCCAATAGGCCCGCTGCGTGCTTTTGAGCTCCGCCAGAAGCGAGGAAAGCTCCGTGCAATACAGCCGCATCTGCCGGTAGCTCTCCAGCGGGAATATGACGAACCCCTGTGCGTCGTCGGTAAGGTATTTGATGCCCAGACGCTGGAACACGCCCTGCACCTCGGAGAAGAACGCGCGCCAGCCGGCGATGGCCTCGCGCTCGCCCAGGCGGCCAAGCGGGCGGATGACGCCGTACCAGCTGGCGGGCGAGGTGTAGTCGAGGCCCTGGTCGGCGACCAGGGAATGCCAGTTCAGGCTGGTCAGCCCCTGCATGGAGACAGGCTGCCCCATGGAAAGCCCATGCACGCTCTTGACCGCCTCGGCCAATTTGGGGTGCACAAGCACCTCCAGGTCCTCGGCCACGCTGGCCTGCTGACGGCCCAGCTCGCGCGGGGCGGAAACGGAGAGGCTCATGTCGTAGCCGATGAGCGCGGTGAGCGGAAAAACCTGGCAGAACAGCGGCAGCGGGTTCAGCTTGGACCAGATCTGCAGCTTGGCCATGGCCCGGAACACCTCTGGCCCTAGGGAAACCCAGAAGGATTGACAGGGGTCCTCCACCAGCTGCACAAGACCATGGTCGCGCAGGGTATGGCCGACGGCGTTATTGGCCGAGCCGGACCACCCCATCCACAGCCCGTAGCCGGAGCTGATGAGCCGCGCCTGCGAGACGTTCGGCAGCCTTTCCAACAGGGTTGAAAGCGTGTACATTTTCTCTCCAGCGCAATCACTACAGGAGGTCCGGTATGGACATAAGCCAGACCATCGCAGAACTCAAGAAGGAGCCGGGCTTCACGGAGCACGTGGGCATGATTCTTGTCCACAACGGCGTGGTGCGGGGCTGGTCCCGCAAGGACCACTCGGACGTCGTCGCCGTGGAGATCACCCCCGACCATGAAAAAATCAAGGCCCTGTGCGCGGAGCACCAAAAACGCCCCGGCATCTTCCGCGCCTTCGCCGTGGCCAAGGGCGGGCTGCTCAAGCCCGGGGACGACGCGCTGTTCATCGTCGTCGCCGGTGACATCCGCGAAAACGTCAAACCCGTTCTGGCCGATCTGCTTGACCGCATTAAAAGCGAGGCCATGACCAAACGGGAAGTCTTTGCCTAAGCTCCGCCTCCCTTCTCATCGGCAGCGCGCGGCAAGAGCATAAGGTCCGGCATGGTCATCGTACAGGTCGCCAACGTCCGCTGGTTCAACGCCACCGCCTGGTACGCCCTCTACCTCTCCCGGCTGCTCAAGGAAGCCGGGCACACGGTGGTGGTGCTCACCCAGGCGGGAACCGACACGCATCAACGAGCCCTGGACTGGGGGCTTGACGCACGCCCGGTGGATCTGAACACGTCCAACCCCCTGCGCCTGGCCGCCACCCTGTGCAAACTCACAGGGCTTATGCGCAAGCTGAAGCCGCAAATCGTCAACTGCCACCGGGGCGAGGGCTTCTTCCTCTGGGGGCTGCTCAAGCCGCTTTTCGGCTTCAAGCTGGTGCGCACAAGAGGCGACCAGCGCCCCCCCCGCGCCGATACGGTGAACCGCTTTCTGCACGCCAGGGTGGCGGACGCCGTGGTGGTGACCAACTCGCGCATGGCGCGGCATTTTCTTTCGGCCATGCGCACCCCGGAAAACAAGGTCTGGCTCATCCACGGCGGGGTGGACCGCGAGCGTTTCCGCTTCGACCCGGCCGGGCGGGAGCGCGTCCGCGCGGAGTTCGGCTTCACCCCGCGCGAAACCGTCATTGCGCTGGTGGGCCGCTTCGACCTCGTGAAGGGCCAGCGCGAAACCATTGAGGCCGTGTCGCGCCTGGTGCACAAGCAGGGCTACCGGCACACGCGGCTTTTGCTGCTGGGCTTCGGCAGCGCCACAGGCGAGGATGTCGTCCGCGGCTGGCTCAAGGAATTCCAGATGGAGCGCTTCGCCGTCATCACCGGCAAACGCGACGACATGACCGCCTGCCTCTCCGCAGCGGACATTGGCATCGTCGCCTCGCTCTGGTCGGAAACAATCGCCCGCGCTGCGTTGGAGATCCTCGCCGTGGGCCGGCCCCTCGTCTCAACCGACGTGGGCGTCATGCCCGACCTGCTGCCGCCGGAAGCCCTGTTCCCCCCCGGCGATGTGGACGCCATGGTCCGCATGCTTTCCCACGCCATGGACGACGCGGCCTATCTTGAAGAGCTGCGCCGAACCGGAGAACTCACGCTCTCGCAGCTTTCCGGCCACGACTTTGTGCAGCGCACCCTCACCCTCTATGAGGGATTCTTCGACGAGGCGGATGGTCGGGCATTCTGAAGCGCCCCCCATTCGGGCTCCATTCGGGCTCTATTCGGGCCCCTTTCGGATAAGCCCATTTTCCCCAACGTACGCCCCGCGCGCGGCCTACTGGTCCGGATCGTCGTCGCCGCGCAGGCGGTCGGCCACGGCCATTATGGTGCGCGTATACGAATGTGAATGATTGTAGCGATAGAGCACGGCCATTTGCCGCTGACGCGAAAGCCCCTCGCGCCAGCCGTTGGCTGAAAGGAACCGCGCGGTGCTCAGCACGGCGTCCGTGGGGTCGAACAGGTTCACGCGCCCGTCGCCATCCAGATCCATGCCGTAGCGCAAAGCGTTTGTGGGCATGAACTGACAAATGCCGATGGCCCCGTACACCGAGCCGGGGATGCTCGCGGGGTCGAAGCCGGCGTTTTTGGCATACACCAGCAGAGCCTTGAGCTCCGTGTAGGCCCAGGCGGCCTTCTGCGCCGTGCGCCAGCGCAGCCACAGGCCAAGGTGCGGCGGCAGGTCGCGGTAGTCGATGTGCGGAGCCACCATCGAAAAATCCACGGCGAGCGCCATGCTCGCCAGGGTGGACAGGGCGCTCTTGCTGCCCACGTTGCGCCCAAGCTTGGTTTCAACCAGGAGCAACGCTGTCAGCACCTCCGGCGGCACGCCGAAGCGTGCGCGCGCCTCGCGCAGGGCGGGTTGGTTGGCGTCAAGAAAACTTCGCGCCTGCATCAGCAAAAAAGGGTTCAGGTAACGGAGGTACAGCTCGGGCGCTTCCGGCCTGGGCTTGTCCGTGGAGAGTTTGACCTCAATCAGCGCGTTCATCTTGCGCGCCATGATCAGCGGGTCGAAGCGCACCTCCGCGCGGGAGAACAGCGCCGTCAGCATCGGCTGATCGAAACCGTCGGCCGCAAGCCGCCGGATGAGCGGATCCCAGACGCCCTGGACCGGAGCAGGAGCCTGCTGCGCCGGGGCCGGCGCGGGAACAAGAATCAGCGCAAGCAAAAGCGCGGCCCCAAAAGGCCGCGCCAGAAGACTCAACCAGCGCGACGCCCAACGCCCGGGCGCGCGTCGTGGACCTGAGGCGGGATCACAGTCTGTCCAAGGGCACAAAGCCCAGCTCCTCCTCAAAGTCATCATCCATCTGCTCGGCAAAATCCTGGAGTTTATAGGTGGCGCCGCAACCCGTGCAGCGCAGGGTGACCTCTCGTCAGGCCTTGTTCAACGCTATGCCGCCGCCGCATTCCGGGCACTTGAGCCCTGGCAGCAGCCGTGCTCCGCTCCCCGCGGCCCCGGGCTGCCAGCGGCAGGATGAAAAACCACCCATGGCTAGCGGATGTCCAAAGGCGTGTTCTTTTCGCCCATGGCCACGTAAAGGTTGGAGATGGCGGTCTCATAATCGGCCAGCGCCTGCGAAAGCTGGGCCTCGCTGCTGCTGACCGAAGCCTGCGCGGTGAGCAGATCGGTGTTGGTGCCAACCTGCGCCTGATAACGCGCAAGGGCCATGCGGTAGCTCTCGCGCGCGGTCTCAACGGACTTGCGCGCAACGCCGATGCGGTCGGCCGCCTCGCGCTGGCTCAAAAGGTACTGCTTCACCTCGAACCCGGCGCCCAACTTGGTGTTCTCCAAATCGGCGCGCAGCTTGTTCACGGTCTCGCCGCCGCTCTTGTACGTGTTGTACGTGCTGCCCCACTGGAAGAAGGTCCACGAGGCGTTGGCCCCCACGGTCCAATAATTGCGTCCCTGGTTGGAAAGATACTTGCTGCTCTGCATGTCCGGGCTGTCGCCCTTCTTGTAGATGTTGTAGTCGGCGCTCACTTCCGGGTAGAAGGAGCTGCCGGCGATGGTCTGATCCTTTTCGGCCATGGCCACGCTCTTAACGCCAATGAGGATGTCCGGGCGGTTCTTGTAGGCCAGGGTCAGGCAATCATTCAGGTTCATTGAAAAAGGGCTGTAGGCCAACTCCCCCGCATATTCCACCGGAGCTTCCAGCGGCAGGTTGAGCAGCGAGTTCAGCTTGGCCCGGGTGGTGTCCAGCGCGTTCTTGCTGGTCAGCTGGGTCTGCTCCGAGGTGGCCAGATCAACCTGCGCCTGCAACACGTCGAGCTTAGGCTTGAGGCCGACTTCGTAAAAAGCCTGCGTGACCTTGAGCTGCGACTTCAGGCGCTCCACGGAGTCGTTGGCGCTCTTCACATCCATCTTGGCCTTGAGGTGCGAAAGATAGTAGGTTTGGATGGAGCTGATGAGGGAAAGCTCGGTCTGGGTGAGCTTGGCCTCGTTCTGCTCCTTGGTGAGTTTGGCCTTCTGATAAGTGGAGAGCAGGCGAAAGCCCGTGAACACCGGCTGGTGCAGGTTGAGCTGGCTGGACCAGAGCGTCTGGTCGGAGGAATTGGTGCCGCCGGACTTGGGCTGGGTATCGTAGCTGGTCACCCCATAGGAGGCCGTGGCCGTGGGCAGAAAGTCCGCCATGGCGGCGTTTTTGGCGTATTCGCTGCCCAGCAGCTGCGCCCGGGCCGAAACCATGGTGGGGTTGTTCGCCAAGCCATATTCCACCGCCTGCCGCAAAGTAAAGGAGGTGGGGATGGGTTTGGCCTGCCCGGCCTGCTGGCCCGGAGCCGAAGCCGGAACGACCGCGGGCGGCGTTTGCTGCGCCGGAACCGGGGCCTGGGCCGAAGTCTGACCAGGAGCCTGGGCCTGCGCCGCATAGGGCGAAAGCCCGGCGAGGCACAGCGCCACGGCCAAGGCTGAAATATGACGGTAGGCTTTGGTGCGCATTGTGGGCAATCCTTGTCGCTGCTCGGGTTGTATACTGCTGCGGAGTCCGCGTTTCAAATCGTATCGGCAGCTTTCAAACACGTGTTTATAGTCCTTCCCATCGCGGACCGCAAGAAGCATAAAACGTCTTTTTGCTTAAGCGGTTGCGCAATCGGAAGGGTCGCCCTGAAGCTTCTCTATGGTGTGCGCCACGGCGGGCAGCACCGCGCCCAAACATTCGCGCACGGCCTTTGGGCTGCCCGGCAGATTCAGGATGAGCGCCCCGCCAAGGGTGCCGCACACCGCGCGCGAAACCGCCCCGCGCGGGGTTTTGGCCAAGCTGGTCACGGTCATGGCGCGCTCGAACCCGGGCAGCCGCTTCTCAATGACGCGCAAGGTGGCCTCCGGGGTTACATCCCGCGGGGCCACGCCCGTGCCCCCTGTGGTGCAGATGCAATCAAAGCCGTCGGCCAGCGCCAACTGCGTCAGCAACGCGGCAAGGGAGCGCTCGTCGTCCGGCAGCACAAAGCCGCGCGCAAGGCACAGCTCCATCTGCCCGCGCGCCAGCTCCTCGATGAGCGGACCGGAGGCGTCCTCGCGCTGACCGGCCGCGCCCTTGTCGCTCATGGTCACCCAGGCAAGCGCAAAGCCGTTGCGCGAAAGTGCAAGTTCGCGCACATCGTCAAGCCCGGCCGGTGCGGGCACAAGGGTCTCCGCCAGCCAGCACGGGGCGTCCGCGCGGGTGCCAAGCCCCGGCCACCAAAAGCGGCCCAGCACCCGGTGCTCCTCCTGCTCGCCGCGCAGCAAATGCCCGGCGCGCAAGGCTGGCGGGACATCCGCAATGTTCAGGTGAGCCCAGGGCAGCTCCGGCGGCAGCGGCGCGCAGGACAAAAAGAAGCGCTGACCCGCGGTCGCGCCCGCGTGTTTGCCAAACCGCAACGTCAAATCGCTCATGCCGACTCCTTTGTGCTACGCCAGCAGCACGGCGATGATCCCTGCGAGAAATATGCCGTCGAACGTGCCCGCGCCGCCGATGGACAGCAAAGGCGCATCAAGCAGCGCCAGGGTACGGCGGTTAAGCAGGTGCCCAAGGTCCGCGCCAATGAGCGTGCCGAGGGTGCCCGCCATGTAGGCCGCGCGCGGCGCCAGCGACTCGTGCCCCGGCAAATTCGGGGCCACCAATATGGCCGTGATCGCCGCCACGGCCGGCGGCAACAGAATGGGCACGGCGATGCCCACGCCGGGCATGGGCCGCGCCAGCAGATAGCACGCCAGCGAGGGGATGAGCAGGCACAGAATCAGCCAGCCGCCCAGCACCCCGGAAACCTGCATTTGCCACAGGAACCAGGCCGAGAGCGCGCAGGGCACCAGGCAGCCGCCCACGTTGACCGCCACCACCTGCTCGGAAAGTGTCAGGTCCTGCCCCTGCCCCATGCCGAAACCACTGCCGAATGGCCCGCCGAATGGCCCGCCGAATGGCCCGCCGAATGGCCCGCCGAAGGAGCCGCTGTTGAGGCCGCCGCCCTGGCCACCAGATGAACCGCCAGATGGAGCATTGCCGCGTCCTCCGCTTCCGAAGCGCACGCGGCCAATCTGCCCCTTGAAGTTGAAGATGCGGCTGGCCGGGGCGGGGTCGCCGCGCACCAGGCGCGTGCCGCGCCACAGGGGCAGGTTCCAGCCGCTGCCGACGATGGTGAGCAGAAACACGGCCAGCCCCTGCGCCCCCGTAAGGCCCAGCTTGCCGAAGGCCGAGGCCACCAAGCTCACCGGCACGGCGATGAACAGCCCGATGAGCGCAATAACCACGATGGCCAACAAAAAAAGCGGGGGTCCAGCCTGGAGAAACATGCGGGCTCCTTGTCTGTCTATTACTTGGCGGCCTTGCCCGTTGCGGACGCGCGCGGCGGTTGCCAGGCACGGGCCAAACAGGATAATCAACCCCAGAGATTAGCAACCCCGGCGCGCGATGTAAACCGCGCCCCAGCACAGCAACATCGGAGCAAGCATGAAGGGCATCATTCTGGCCGGCGGCAGCGGCACGCGCCTGCACCCCCTCACCCGCGTCATCAGCAAGCAGCTTTTGCCGGTATACGACAAGCCCATGATCTACTACCCGCTCTCCACCCTCATGCTGGCGGGCATCCGCGACATTCTCATCATCTCCACCCCGGCCGACCTGCCGCGTTTTCACGAGATGCTGGGCGACGGCAAGAGCCTGGGCCTCAGCTTCTCCTACGTGGAGCAGCCCAGCCCCGACGGCCTTGCCCAGGCCTTCCTCCTTGGCGCGGGGTTCATCGGCAATGATACCGTGTGCATGGTGCTGGGCGACAACATTTTTTACGCCCAGGGACTTTCCGGCGTGCTGCGCCGCTGCGCCGCGCTGGAGAAAGGCGGCATCGTTTTCGCCTACCCGGTCAAGGACCCGGAGCGCTTCGGCGTGGTCGAGTTCGACGCGCACAACAAGGTGCTGTCCATTGAGGAGAAGCCGGAGAGCCCGAAGTCGCGCTACGCCGTCACCGGGTTGTACTTCTACGACAACGACGTGGTGCAAATCGCCAAGGGACTCCAGCCGTCACCGCGCGGCGAGCTGGAGATAACCGACGTGAACAACGCCTACCGCGAGCGCGGCGAGCTCAGCGTGGAGCTCTGCGGCCGCGGCTGGGCGTGGCTGGACATGGGCACGCACGAATCGCTTTTGCGCGCGGCCAACTTTGTGCGCATGGTGCAGGAGAACCAGAGCCTGCGCATCGCCTGCGTGGAGGAGATTGCCTACCGCATGGGGTACATCGGCGCGGCGCAGCTGGAGAAGCTCGCCTGTTGCATGCTCAAGAACGAGTATGGGCAGTATTTGATGGAAGTGCTGAAGGGGTAACAGTCTGAGAGTGGAGGCAATGGCATGAAATTATATAAATACGTCAACGAAGAGCGTATTGATATTATACAAAACTGCAAAATCAGATTTTCGTCCCCTCTGTCGTTAAATGACCCGTTTGAACTAAAACCAAACGTCACAGAGCTATCCTCTGAACAAAAATTACTTCAAGACTTTGAACCAATGCTGACAAAAACAATTATTGAAGAATACAGCAAGCAAACTAACAAAACAAGCCTTAATGAAACGCTCCGCATTTTCCAAAGCATAACACCAGATTTAAAAAATCAATTTCCTCAACTTGTCAAAAAAAATATACCTGCAATAAAGCTTATGCTCCACCGTGCATTAGCAAAGTCCATTGGCATGTTATGTCTTTCAGAAAATCCAATAAATTTGTTAATGTGGGCACACTATGCGAACTCTCACCGTGGGTTCGTTATAGAATTTGAGCCGACTTCCAAATTTTTTAATAAGGCAAATGATGATCCCACTAATTTTCAACGCCTGCACAAAGTAAAATATGTGGAGGAAATGCCCAGATTTACACTTGAAACGATGGGAAATTTCGATCCATTTATTCACAAGTCAATAGACTGGTTCTATGAGCAAGAATGGCGAATGCTTTTACCACTAGCATCCGCGAATACCGTCACGGGTGATGGTCCGTTAGCTATTCACCTTTTCAACCTTCCTAAAAGTAGTATAACAGGTATCTTACTTGGGGCAATGGCTACCAAGGAAACAGAGACAACCATAGTCGATCTCATCAATGCAAATCACAATTTCAAGCATGTAAAATTGTATAAAGCCTTCATCGATGATCAAAATTACAAATTGAATATTTACCCGTTACTCCCCAATTAGAACTCCCCCTCACCAATCGGCGTCGTCCGCATATTCCCGTTCGACACATTATACGTCGTCAGCGTCAGCACGTCGGACTTCACGCCGTCGGGCGTCTGCGCCTCGCGCAGGGTGAAGCTTTCGGTCTTCATGGTCACGCCCGTGGACGGGTTGCGGTAGCGCACCTCGTAGGTGCCGGGCTGCACGCCGCCAACGGTGGTGGCCCCGCGCGCGGCCACGGCGAACTCCCGCACCACCCGGGCCTCGCCGTCCTCCAGCCGCACCAGCCGCGCCACCAGCGCCGCGCCGCCCTGCTTGTTATCGAGCACCACGCGGCAGCGCCCGGCGGCGGGCTCACGCTTCTCCGCCGGCGGCGGCGATTCCTGCGCGGAGCCCTCCCGCGAAGCGGCTTTCAGCGCGGCGGCGATATCCTCCGCGGCGGACGCGGCAGGGGCGCGCCTCGGCACGGCGCGACGCGACACGCTGGCC
>MNUQ01000012.1 GCA_001871085.1 Desulfovibrionaceae bacterium CG1_02_65_16 | reverse complement strand
TCCTTGCCGGGGCGGAAGAAGGGCAGCCGCTTGGGATGCACCTCGACCACTGTTCCCGTCTTGGGGTTGCGTCCGGTGTAGCCCTCGTAGTCCTTCACCTTGAAGCTTCCGAATCCGCGGATCTCCACACGGTCCCCGGCAACGAGGGCGTCCTTGATGGAGTCGAAGAAGGCGCTCACCACCTTGGTGGCATCGTCAATGTGCAATTTCTTCTCGTCCGCCAACGCTTTGATCAGTTCGCTCTTGTTCATTGACCGCTCCGTTGAGTTGGGCAGTTCAGGATAACCCCCGCAGGCAAGTTTGGGGGTACTTCGCAGCATCTACTAGCAATATGCCGAAAATACATGGCTTCCGTCAAGGGGTTCGTCAGCTTGTGACAGAAGGAATTTGCTTAAGGGCCTGCCGCTGGGAGATGGTCTCCAGGTTCTCCTCGCGATAGCGCGCCACACGCGCAGCTAACATGGCGATATCCTTTATGGCTGGGCATTGCGGGGCATGCCGGGCCAGTGGGGTTTGGTTGATGACCGCCTGGGTCATTGTCCGGTCCAGCCTCACGTGGCCAAGGGACAGAAGCTCAAAGCCGAGAAAAGTTTTGCAGGCGAGATTCAAACGCTGAAAAGTTTCCTTGGCCTCCTGCGCCGTGGCCTGGTTTACCACCACAAGGAAGTCGCGCACGCCGTAACGCGCGTTCAGCACCTTGATCATGGCGTAGCCGTCCGTAAGCGAGGTGGGCTCCGGAGTCACCAGTACAACGCGCATCTGCGCCATGCGCGCAAGCGAGAGCACCGTGCCGCTGATGCCGGCGCCAAGGTCCAGCAGCAGAAAGTCATACCCGGCCACAAGGTCGGTGAGCTTGTCGAAGAGCGCGCCCTGCTGGTTCTGGTCCATTTCGACCATTTCGGGCACGCCGCTGGCCGCGGGTAAAATGTCCAGCCCGGGCTCCACCGTCTGCACCACCTCGGCGGCGGTGGCCTGGCCGGCGAGCATGTCCTGCAGGTTCTTTTCGGGGGCAAGGCCCAGCAGCACGTCAAGGTTGGCCAGCCCGAGGTCGCAGTCCATGAGCAGCAGTTTGTGGCCCATGTCGCGCAGGGCGAAGCCGAGGTTGAGCGAGAGATTGGTCTTGCCCACGCCGCCCTTGCCGCTCATGACGCAGAGGCTGACGGTTTTGCCGGGATTGATGGCGTTCATGGTTCTCCGTGCTATTCCGGCAGCTTCTTGCCGGTGAAGAGAAAATGCTTTTCGCTGGCGCGCACCAGCGTCTCGCGTGAGGCGAGCACCGCGTCGACGCTGGGGGCCACCTCCAGGCGGTTGCCGCCAAGGCGGCGCGCCTCGTCCAGCGCGGCCTGCGCGCTCTTGATGAGCGCCCCCGCTTGCAGTTCCGCCAATCCGCCGTAGCCCACCAGCCCAGCCGAGCACACAAGGCTCGGTTCGCTGACCTGCCGTATGCGTCGCAGCATGGCTCCGAGGGTGCGCTCCGCCGAGGCCAGCGGCGTGCCGGAAAGCACCACGGCGACAAGCCCCGTGCGCAGCCGCGCGGCGAGGTCGAACCGCCGCAGCTGGGCGTTGACCAGATCAAACACCGTGTCCAGCGCGCTTGGCTCCTCCGGGGCGATGAACGCCAGGGCCAGGGGCTGTTGGCACAACCGCGCGCGCTCCATTTCGTCCAGCAGAAATTCGTTAAGCAGGGCGTCGGCGGCGGCGCGTGCGAACTCCCCGGAGCGCGTCAGTCTGGCGGGGGGCGCGGCCTGCCAGTTCGTCAGCTCCAGGTCATGCTTCAGGCGCAGCCACGACTTGGCGTCGAGCCCATCGACAACGCGCAACAGGCACAGGGGGCCATCGGGGCAGGCCTCGGCGTCGCCGTGGCCGCACGCGTCTTCAATGCCGGCAAGCTCGCGCAGGAGACCGTCGTCAGCCATTGCCGCCCTTCCTTTCCTCATGAACGCGCAGCAGGGTGGACCGCAGGAAGTCGTCCAGGCGACCGTCGAGAACGGCGTCCACTGCGCTGTCCTCGTAGCCGCTGCGGTGATCCTTCACCAACCGATAGGGCTGCAGCGTGTACGTGCGTATCTGGCTGCCGAAGGCGATGGCGTCCTTGCTGGCGTAATCGGCCTTTTTCGATGCCTCCAACGCCTTGAGCTCACGTTCGTACAGCCGGGCCTTAAGCACCTTCATGGCGAAGGCTTTGTTCTTGAGCTGGGATTTCTCATTCTGGCACTGCACCACGATGTTGGTGGGCAGGTGGGTGATGCGCACGGCGGAGTTGGTGCGGTTCACGTGCTGGCCGCCGGGTCCGCTGGCGCGGAACACGTCGATGCGCAAATCCTCCTCCCGCACATCAATCTCGATGTTGGTGTCAATGTCCGGGTACACGTCCACCGAGGCAAAGGCCGTGTGTCTGCGGCCGGAGGCGTCGAAGGGGGAGATGCGGATGAGCCGGTGGATGCCGGCCTCGCCCTTGAGCAGACCATAGGCGTAGGGGCCGTTGATTTGCAGGGTGACGCTTTTGATGCCCGCCTCCTCGCCGTACAGCCGGTCCAGCTCGTCCACCTGAAAAGAGCGCGACTCCGCCCAGCGCAAGTACATGCGCAGCAGCATCTCCGCCCAGTCCTGGGCGTCCACGCCGCCGGCCCCGGGATGTATCTCCAGAATGGCCGGACTGTTGTCGTCTGGCCCGTTGAGCAGAATGGCGAGTTCGGTGTCGCCCAGGCGCGTTTGCAGGGCGGTCAGGTTCTCCGCAAGGGCCTCAAGCGCCTCCTGGCTCTGATCCTCCTGCGCCAGCTCAAGCCATTCCAGGGCGTTCTGCCGGGCCTGCGAAAGGGCGTCATACATGCCCAGGCGGAACTCCACGGCGCTTTTTTCACGCAGAACGGGAGTCAGCTCCTCGGGCTTGTCCCAGGCGCCGGGTTTGGAGAGCTGGGATTCTATCTCTAGCAGGCGTTCGCGCGATTGCACGGAGTCAAAGACGCCCCCAGAGCGTTTCGTACTGTTCCAGCAGGGTTTGCCCCTGCGATTTGAGTTCGGCAAGTTGCAGCATGGTTCTTTCTGTACCGCCAGGCGCTAGTCCTGGCCAAGTTTTTTGGCGGAGTCGCTCCCGCCAAGGATGAGCAGAACGATGAAGAGCGCCGCCAAACCGCCAAAGCCCGGCAGCAGGTACCCGTAAATGCGATGGAACACCGTGAACTCCGCATGCGGATGCACGACGCCGGCGACGGCAAGCTCCGTGAACTGCGGCCCGGCCACGGTGATGCGGCCCAAGGGGTCGATGAAGGCGGAAATGCCGGTGTTGGTGCTGCGCACCAAGTAGCGCCCTTGCTCAATGGCCCGGAGCGCGGCCAGCTGCAGATGCTGGTGCGGCGCGCTTGTGTCGCCGAACCAGGCGTCGTTGCTGATGTTCACGAGCAGGTTTGCGCCCTGGCTCACGCGGTCCTGAGCAAGTCCTGCAAAAATAGCCTCATAGCACACGAGGACGCCGAGGGAAAGGTTGCCGTTTTTGAGGGCCCGCTCGTTTTGCCCGGGCACAAAGTCGCCAACGCCGGAAACGAGCTTCTGCAGGGGCAAAATGTCCGCCAGGGGCATGTACTCGCCAAAGGGCACCAAGTGCTCTTTATCGTACCACAAGGGGGCCGGATTATGTTTATCAAGCAAGAACGCGCGGTTGAAGAGAATGAACGAGCGTGGGCCATCCGTGCGCTGGTAGGCCGGGGAGCCCAGGACCAACGCGGCGTCGCCCTCGCGCACAAAGTCGAGCACCGGCGTCCGCAAAGGGCCCGCGTCCTGGAAATAAAAAGGCATGGAGGTTTCCGGCCAGATGATGAGCTCCGGCGATGCGGCGTCCGCAACCTGCCGGCTGAGCCGCAGGTACTTTTGCACCGTGGCTAGCTGATACTGCGGCTCCCATTTGACGCTTTGGTCGATATTGCCCTGGACCACGGCCACCGTGTGCGCGGGCGTGGTTTCCGCATAGGTGGACATGCGCTGCCAGCCAATGCCTAAAATGACCGCCAGCGCCAAGCCCGAGACGATGAGGCTCGACTTGCCGCGGCCGCACAGCACCAAACCGGCCAGCACCGCCACCAGCAGTCCAGACAGGCCGTAAGCGCCCACGTAGGCGACCGCCTGCACGGTTATCGGCCAGGCCACGAAGGCGGAGCTGAGCGTGAGCCAGGAAAATCCGGAAAGCAGCGTGGCCTGCGCCAGCTCCATGGCTGTCCAGGCCAAGCCCAGAAAAAGAGCGGCCGGCGCGGTGGCAAGGCGGGAGGAGGCCCGCGCAGCCAGGCCAAAGAGCCCATAGTAGCAGCCCATGGCCATGGAGAGCAGCACGGGGACAGGCAGGGCCAGCGCCCAGTTCACGTCGCCGTAGTGCTCAATGGGCCAAAACACCCAGTACAGACAGGCCAGGGATGCCAGGGAGCCGGCTTGCCAGGCATAGCGGAAGGCCTGCCTGGTGGTGGGGGCGGCCAAGCCAAGCAGCATCACCGACAAGGGCAAAAGCAGCGCCGCCGGCGGGAACTGCACCCAGGGATTGGCGTAGCCGAGCAGCGCGCCGAACATGGCGGCTATGGCCCAGAGCAACGGATTGAGCAAAGACGGCCGTCCTATTCCGCGCGCAGCACGCGCAGGCTTTCAATGTGCTTGGCGTCCCCCTCGTGTACCTGGAAGCGCCAGCCGCCCAGGTCGAAGGTTTCGCCTTTTTCTGGAATATGTCCTGCGATCTCGCTCAAATGTCCGCCGATGCTTTCCACCAGATCGGACGAGAGGTCAAGGCCGAATCGTTCGTTGATTTCATCCAGCGACACGCGGCCGGACACGATCTGGCTGCCGTCGGGAAGTTCCTGCACGTCCTCGGGGCGCATGGCGTCGTATTCGTCGCCAATTTCGCCCACAATCTGCTCCAGCACATCCTCCATGGTGAGCATGCCGGCGGTGCCGCCGTACTCATCAAGAGCGATGACGAGGTGGATCTTGCGCGACTGCATGTCGTGCAGCAGGCTTTTGAGGTTCGTGGTCTCGGGAACAAAGTGCACCGCCCGCATGACATCGTCCACCGGCGGCTGCTCGTCCGCGGGCAGACGCAGGGGGCCGAGCACATCCTTGGCGTGAACCACCCCGACCATGTGGTCGCGGTTCTCACGGTAGATGGGGATGCGCGAATGCCCATTCTGGATGATGAGCTCCGCCACCTCTGCGAGCGTGTTGTCCTGCTCGGCGCAGATGATGTCAGGCCGGGGGATCATGATTTCGCTGACGCGGCGATCCTCCAGCTCAATGACGTTTTGCAGAATGCGCACGTCGTCGCTTTTAATCTCGCCATCGGCCACCGCATCCTTGAACATTTCGTCCAGGGGGGAATCACTTTTTCGGAATAGGCTGCGAATGGCCGACAGTATTGTGCCGTTAGACCCTTCGTCCAAGACTGGGCTCCTCATGTCCGCGGTCCTTAAGACCGTTTTGACAGGTTTGGCGCACTCAAGAGGATGCGCAACAATCAAAAGTAGGTGGCTCTTGCGGCAATGTCAATAATCACGGGTCGACTGGGCCTGGGCGTCTTGACGCGCGCGCTTGCGCAGGGCGATTTCCAGGCAGCACACCGCCGCCGGCGTTATGCCGCTGATCCTGCCCGCCTGACCCAGCGTCGCCGGGCGCGTTTTGGTCAGTTTTTCAACGGCCTCGCGCGTCAGGCCGGACACAAGAGCATACGCCATGTCCGGCGGCAGGGGCGTGTCCTCAAGGTTACGACTGTGTGACACCCGTTCCGCCTCGCGTGTGAGGTAGCTTTCGTAGCGTATCTGCGTCTCCGCCTCGCGCAGCACCTCGGGGTCCTCATTGGCGATGCCCGGCAGGAAGGGGACGAGGGATTCGATGGTGAGCTGATGCTGGCGCAGCAGCGCGGCGAGGCTTATCGCCTTGCCGGGAGCCGTGGCGCCAATGCGTGCGAGAATGTCGCGTGTTGGGGCGTCCGGGCGAATGCGCACGGCCTCAAAGGCGGCCAGCAGCTCAGCCAGGCGCTTCGCCTTACCCGCAAAGCGCGCCTGCCGGGCGTCGTCCACCAACCCCAGCTCCCGGCCCATGGGCGTGAGCCGCGCGTCGGCGTTGCCCTCGCGCAGGAGCAGCCGGTACTCCGCGCGGGAGGTGAACATGCGGTAGGGCTCCATGGTCCCGCGTGTCACCAGGTCGTCCACCAGCACAGCCATATACGCCTGGTCGCGCCGGGGCAGAAAGGGCGGACGACCGGTTAGCGCGCAGTAAACGTTGAGCGCGGCCCAAAGCCCCTGCGCCGCGGCTTCCTCGTAGCCGCTGGTGCCGTTGATCTGTCCGGCGAGGAACAACCCGGGCAATGGCTTGGACTCCAGCGTGGGCAACAGCTGCGTGGGCGGCGCGAAATCGTATTCGATGGCGTATCCCGGTCGGGCGATGATCGCGCGTTCAAGACCAGTGATCGTGGTGAGCAGAAGCTTCTGGATGTCCAGCGGCAGGCTGGTGGAAATGCCGTTGGGATACACCTCGGGGCTATCCAGTCCTTCCGGCTCAATGAAAATCTGATGGCGCTCCTTGTCGGGGAAGCGGGCGATCTTGTCCTCCACCGAGGGGCAATAGCGTGCGCCGGTTCCCTGGATGACGCCGGAGAACAGCGGAGAGCGGTCGAAGCCGGAGCGGATGGCCGCGTGGGTGGCCGCGTTGGTGTAGGTGAGGTGGCAGTCGGCCTGGGGCAGGGGCACGCCGTCGCTCATGAAGCTGAAAGGCGTTGGCGGCGTGTCGCCATGCTGGGGCGTCATGGCGGAAAAATCGATGCTGCTTTTCAGCAGGCGCGGCGGGGTGCCGGTTTTGAGACGGCCCAGCTCGAAGCCGTGGCTGCGCAGCGAGTCGGACAGGCCCAGCGCCGGGGCGTCGCCCAGGCGTCCGCCGGGAAAGTGGGTCAGACCGATGTGCATGAGCCCGGCGAGAAAGGTGCCTGTGGTGAGCAGCACCGCGCGGGAGCGGAAGGTCTGGCCGGCGCGCGTGCGCAGGCCTGCGGCGCGGCCGCCCTCGGCCAGCACATCGGTGGCCATGTCCTGCACGATCCAAAGATTCGGCTGGGCGAACAGTTCCGCCTGCACAACGCGCATGTAAGCCGCGCGGTCGATTTGCGCGCGGGTGGAGCGCACGGCTGGACCCTTGCTCTGGTTGAGCTGGCGGAATTGTATGCCCGCGGCGTCGGCCCACTGGGCCATGCGGCCGCCCAGCGCGTCAATTTCGCGCACCATATGGCCCTTGGCCAAGCCTCCGATGGCCGGGTTGCAGGACATGTGCCCGATGCGGTCGAGATTGCTGGTGACGAGCAGGGTGGCGAGGCCAAGGCGCGCGCTGGCGCTGGCGGCCTCGCAACCGGCGTGTCCCGCGCCCACCACGATGAGGTCCAGAACCTCCGGCAGGGCGGGCATGGTGTGCATGGGCATGGTCCTATTCGTCGAAAAGCATGGCCGCCATGACCTTGGCGTCCTTGATGCTGGCGGAGATGGAGGAGCGCTCGTTGGGCTGGTGGGCGTTGTGCATCAGCGTGGCCCAAACCACGGCCTTGTGCCCGGCGTTGCGCAGATAGGCGGCCACGGTGCCGCCGCCTATGCCTTGCAGTCTCGGCTGGTTGCCGAACACGGCGCGGATGCGCGGCAGGAGCCGTGTCACCACCTCGCTGTCGGCCGAGGTGGCGGGCGCCGCCTGCTCGAACTGCACGTAGTCGTAGCTGACGCGCACGCCGTGCGCCGCCTCGATCTCCGCGCCGATTCCCTTGATGGCGTCAACGATCTCCTCAAGGAGGTAGCAGGGCATGACGCGGCAATCCACGTAGAACACGTCGCGGCCGGGGATGATGTTGACGCTCTCCACATTGGCTTCCTTCTTGGTGGGCTGGAAGGTGGAGTGGGGCGGATTGAAGAGCCCGTCGCGTTCGTTGAAGCGGTCATGCAGGGAGGGGATGCGGGTGATGAAGTCCGCGGCGGCAAGCAGGCTGTTGACCCCGGCTTCTGGCGTGGAGGCGTGGCATTGCCTGCCCTCCACCACGATCTTGAGCCACAGAATGCTTTTTTCGGCGATCTCGACCATCTCGGAGTCCGGGCCGCCGAAGTCCGGCACGAGGATAAGGTCGTCCGGGCCGAAAAGCTCCGGATGGGCCTTCACCACATAATCCAGGCCGTATTTGCTGCCGGTCTCCTCGTCGGCCACGAGCAGCACGCCGTAGTTGATGTCCGGGGTGATGTTCAGCTCAAGCAGGGCCTTGGCCACGATGAGCGAGCAGACGATGCCCTGCTGGTTGTCCTCCACGCCGCGACCAATGAGCACGTCGCCATCAACCTTCAGAGTGTACGGATCAGAGTTCCACAGGGAGCGATCGCCCGGGGGCACGATGTCCGTGTGGGAGATGACCCAGAAAGTCTTGGCCGGGTTGCGGCCGGGGATGACAGCGGCGAGGTTGGGGCGGTAGCCGCAGGGCACTGCGGGGTCCGGGGCGCGCAGTTCTCGGACGTCCTGAAAACCCATGTCCTCAAGATACTTCTTGAGGAATGCGGCCTTCTCCGTCTCGCCCGGGCCGCCGTTGAGGGGGCCAAGCGCTGGAATGGCCACAAGGGAGCGCTGCAAATCAACGATGGTCTTTGCCGAGGACTCGAGGTGCCGGTTGAGTGCGGCGAGCATGCTGTGCTCCGTGTGCCGATAGCGGCGCGTGGACGCGCCTGTTTGTTGTGCGTGGCGGGGAAAAGAAAGGCGGGGTCGCCCCCGCCTTGTTCGCCTTGCGTGGGCTAGCGGCCCCTGGCGGCGCGCTTGGACGCCTTCAGCGGGTTCACCTTGGTCTTGCCTTCCTTGTCCACCGTGGCCTTAACGTGGGTGGCGAAGTTGCAGATGCCGCGCGTCCACTTCTTGGACGGATCGGCATAGGCGGGGCAATAGGTCTTGTCTTCAAAAGGAGCCACCCGCTCACAGCCGTTGCAGTTCTCCACAACGGGCGAGAAAATGGCGCCCTTGAACGACAAGCCTTCGGCGGTCATCACGGCGCCGTCGAAAGCGCCGGCCTTCTTTTTATCATCAGCCATGGTATGTTCCTCCTTGTCCGGCGCGCGCTGCCGCCAGATTGTCATCAAAAAATAGAGACGGAACCTTTAGACATGGACAGGCCTGGTTGTCAAGAGCCAGAGCCTTTCCTCTGGCTGATTTCGTCCGCTGCGGCCAGCCCGCTATGCTGCGCCGAACGCGCCGATGGTGCGGATGATCACGTCGGTCACCTTGCGGGCGTTCTGGCTGAAGATGGCGAGGATGTCGTTCCAGGTCACGGGGGCCTCGTCGGTCTTCCAGCAGTCGTAGTCCGTGCTCATGGCCACGGAGGCGTAGGGGATGCCCGCCTCGTTGGCCAGAATGCACTCCGGCGCCACACTCATGTTGATGACGTCCGCACCGAAAAGGCGGAACATGTTCGATTCCGCGCGGGTGCTGAAGCGTGGCCCCTCGATGGTGACCACGGTTCCGGTCTTGTGATGAGGAATGCCCAGCGCAAGGCAGGAGGCGTTGAGCAGCGCCCGCAGGTCAACGTCGAAGGGTTCGGCCATGGGGCAGTGAACCGGCGCGTGCGGCGCGAAGGATTCGTGAAAGGTCACCGCGCGGCGCCGCGTGAAGTCGATGAACTGGTCAAGGACCACAAGGTCGCCTCGGCGGATTTCCTCCCGCAGGGAACCCACGGCCGTGGTGCTCAAAATGGCCGTGCAGCCCAGTCGCTTCAAGGTGTCGATGATGGCGCGGGAGTTGACCTGGGAAGGCGGAATGGTGTGCTCGCGACCGTGCCGGGCCACAAGGCATATGTCGTGCCCGGCGATGGTGCCCCGGCGCACGGGCGAGGGCAGCTCGCCATAGGGCGTGGCGACGACCTCGTCACGCGCGTCCTTGAGAATATCCGGGTTGTCGAGTCCGCTTCCGCCAATGATGCCGATGCTGGCCATGCGTATCTTCCTACAGTTTCAAAAGATATTCGTGGGGAATGCCTTCGAGCTTGCGTTCCCCGTCAAGGAAGCCGAGCTCGATGAGGAAACCGATGCCGGCAACATCCGCGCCGGAGTTCTGCACCAGCTTGATCATGCCGTTCGTGGTGCCGCCTGTGGCCAGCAAGTCGTCTATGATCAGAACATGATCGCCCGCCTGCAAGGCGTCCACGTGCATTTGCAGCGTGTCTGAGCCGTACTCCAGTTCATAGCTGACGGAGGTGGTTTTGTACGGCAGCTTGCCAGGTTTGCGCACGGGGACGAAGCCCACGCCAAGCCGGTAGGCCAGCGGGGCGCCGAAGATGAATCCGCGCGCCTCGGCGGCGACGATCTTGTTCGCGCCGGAATCCTTGTAGCGCTCGGCCAGGGCGTCAATGGCGTAGTGGAACGCGGCGGGATCAGCGAGCAGGGGGGTGATGTCGAAGAAGGTGATGCCGGGTTTGAAATCCAGCACGTCGCGGACGTAGCTTCTCAGGTCCATTGAACGGCTCCTTATTGCTTATGATGCAAGGTCTTACAGAGTCACTAAAGCTGTTGTCAACCATGAGCGCTGTTGGTAGGGCTACCACATGAAAAACGCGCGGCACACGTCTGGTTTCGCTCCGGCGAAAAAGAGCTTGGGGCAGAACTTTCTTTGCGATCCGAACATAGCGCGGAAAATAGTGGAGGCGGTGGATATCCGCCCCGGCGACAAGGTGCTGGAGATAGGACCCGGCCGAGGCGCGCTCACCGAGCATGCGCTGAAGCGCGACCCGGGGCGCTACGTGGTCCTTGAACTTGACGATGCCCTGGCCGACGCGCTGTCGGCGAGGCATCCGCAGATCGAGGTGGTGCGGGGCAACGCCCTGGCTTATCCCTGGACCGGGCTCGCCGGGGACGATGGCTGGAAGATCTTCGGCAACCTTCCTTATAATGTAGCCTCTCCTTTAATATGGGATATTGTGAGCCAGGCCCGTTTTGAACGCGCGGTGTTCATGGTTCAGCTTGAGGCCGCGCAGCGGTTGGTTGCTCCAAGCGGCGGGCGGCAGTACGGCGCGCTTTCGGTGTTTGTGCAAAGCCACGCCCGCGCCGAGCTGCTTTTCCGGGTGCCGCCGCAGGTTTTCCGCCCTCAGCCCAAGGTCACTTCCGCTGTTGTGCGATTTTTTTTGTTGCCCACACCTTTGGACGCCGAGCAAGGCAAACGGCTTGCGGCCACACTACGTATCTGCTTCCAGATGCGGCGCAAACAGTTGGGTACCATACTGAAATCAAACAATATTCCAGATTATGACGCATTGCTTCGCGCACTCGATATCGACCCGGTGCAACGCCCGGAGACGCTTGCGCCAGAACGGTTTCAGGCCTTGTCAAAAGCCTTGCCCTTTGATTTTCTTGCTTGACTTGCGTTTTGCTTTGGTGTTTATCCAGTGCAGTCGCATATCGAGGCGGGCGCAGGGTTTGGCTCCCCTTCGGGCGATTTGCGGAAAGAGGAAGGAGCGCCCGGAGTTGCGCATTCTGTCAACACGATCCTGACCACTCTGAATTTCGGACAGATATGCAAAACCGGGCCGCAAATTGTGACCCACCAATTGAGGAGGAAGGACACATGACGAAGGCTGAACTGGTTGTCAAAATTGCAGAAAAGGCCAACCTTACCAAGGCCAATGCTGAGCGCGCCCTGAATGCTTTCATCGGTGCTGTTGAGGATGTCCTTGTTAAGGAAGGCAAGCTGACCCTCACCGGTTTCGGCACCTTCCAGGTTGAGAAGCGCAAGGCCCGTGTCGGCCGCAATCCCCGCACTGGCAAAGAGATCAAGATTCCGGCCACCAAGGTCGTCAAGTTCCGCCCCGGCAAGCTGCTGAAGGACGCCGTAAAGTAAATTGGAGGCCTTCTTATGATGCTTCGCGGTGAAACCGTTCACAGTCCCTTGCCCCAGGATTTGCCCTGGTTCCAGGCCGACCACGCGGTGTTTTTCGGTGTGTTGTATATCGTGCTTTTCGTTATCTGCGCCGGGATGGGCTACTGCATCCTGAAGAGCTGGATCGATTCGCGCGGCGAGTGCAACCACTCCCACTAGGTCTGTCCGGTTTCGGCTTTGACGCGTGTTCAACGGACCCTCCCGGTTCACGTCGGGGGGGTCCGATTTGTTCTTCCTTTCATTCTCTTGCATTCCGCATGGGGATGGAGTAGGGAGTTCCTCTCTTGTTTGACCAGTTCCGTTCGGGGAGGTGATTAATTTGCCCGGTATTCTGTTGGATGATAATGATAACTTTGAAATCGCCCTGCGTCGTTTTAAAAAGCAGGTCGAAAAAGCCGGGGTCCTTTCCGAGCTGAAGAAGCGTCAGCACTACGAAAAGCCCAGCGTTCAGGAAAAGAAAAAGAAGGCGGCCGCCAAAAAGCGCCTCATCAAGAAGATGCGCAAGTCCAGGATTGACGGATGACCAGCATCCAGGGACGCATCGAGTCCGACTACATCGCGGCCTACAAGGCCAAAGACACGGTTCGAGTGGCTGTCTTGAGGCATCTCAAGACAGCCACCAAGAATCTTGAAGTCGAGGTTCTGCGTCCGCTCACCGACGATGATTTGCTTGAAATCATCTCCCGTCAGATGAAGCAGCGTCGCGAATCCATCGACCAGTACGAGAAGCACGCCCGTAACGACCTTGCGGCCGTTGAGGCAGCCGAGCTTGTCGTGCTGCAAGCCTACATGCCCGCTCCGCTCACCGACGCCGAGTTGGCCGAGGCCATCGCCCGCCTCGCCGTTGAAACAGGCGCGCAGGGCCCCAAGGATATGGGCAAGGTCATGCAGGCGCTCGGGCAAGCCTACAAGGGTCGCTACGACGGCAAGAAGGCCAGCGAGGCCGTCCGGGCCAGACTCTCCTCCTAAGACCGGCGGTCTGCATGGAATCCAGAACCCTGCATTTGCTGGAGTTCCCGAAGGTTCTGCGGGAACTTTCGGGCTTTGCCGTCTCCGAGCCCGGCGCCGCGGCCTGCCTCGCCCTTGGTCCGCTCGCCACGGCCGAGGCCGTGCGCGGTCAGCTCGCTCTGCTTGACCAGACCTTGCGCTGGGTTGGCGAGTCCGGCTTCCATCTTGCCACTTTTCCCGATTTCGCCAGCTTTTTCCCAGAGCTGGACATCTCGCACCGCATTCTTGATCTTGACGCTCTTTTTGCCCTTTCGCTGACGCTTGAGCAGGCGCGTCATGCTCGTGACCTGCTGGAGCCCTATGGCGAACGCGGCTGGGACGAGCTGTTCGAAGTCGTGGCGGGCGCGCCTTGGCCGCAGGCCAGCTGGAGCGGGCTCAAACGCTGCCTGGACCAGGACGGTCGCCTGAAGGACGAAAGCTCCCCCGGGCTGTTCTCCGTGCGCCAGGAAATCCGCGGCATTCATCAAAAGTGCAGCAAGCGCGTCAAGGACTTCGTCCTTGCGGAAAATATTTCGCACTACCTGCAGGACGACTACATCACCATTTCGTCCGATCGGTATGTGCTGCCCCTCAAGGTGAACTTTAAGAACCGCTTCCCGGGCATTATCCACGACTACTCGCAAACCGGCGAAACCTGCTACTTCGAGCCCATGTTCTTGGTGGAGATCAACAACACCTTGCAGGAGCTGAAGCGTGAGGAACGTGCCGAGGAGCGCAAGGTTCTGGAATATTTGACAGGCCTTGTGCGCCAGGAGCGCCCGGGCGTGGTCGCCAGCTACGAGAGCCTCGTGCAGATCGACCTGCTTATGGCCAAGGCGCGGCTGGCCGAGGCCACAAACGCACGCGCCCTGGACATCGGCGGGGACGTGCCCGCCCGGCTTCTGCAGGCCCGGCACCCACTGCTGGCCTTGCACAATCCGCATACGCAGCCGCTGGACATCAAGCTGCAGGAAGGGCAGTTGGCGCTCATTGTCAGCGGCGGCAACGCCGGCGGCAAGACGGTGTGCCTCAAGACCATGGGCCTCATCGCGCTTATGGCTTTTTCCGGCCTGCCCGTGCCCGTGGCCGAGGGCTCGTCACTGCCGCTATGGACGAACATCTTTGTGGTCCTGGGGGATGAGCAGAGCCTGGAGGAGCACGTCAGCACATTCACCGCGCAAATCCAGTACATCGCCCGCGTGTGGGACCATGTGGACGACAAGACGCTCTTTCTGCTCGACGAGTTCGGCGCCGGCACCGACCCCACCCAGGGCGCTGCGCTGGCCCAGGCTGTCATCGATGGCTTGCTGGATCGCGGGGCCACAAGTTTCGCCGCCACACACTTTCCGGCGTTGAAGGCATACGCGCTGGCCACGGAGCGCGTGCGCGCCGCCAGCGTGCTGTTCGACCCCAAGACCAAACGGCCGCTGTTCCGCCTGGCCTATGATCAGGTGGGGGCGAGCATTGCGCTGGACGTTGCGCGCGAGCATGGTCTGCCTCGAGCCATTCTTTCCCGCGCGGAACAGTATCTGCTGCTGGATGGCAACGACACCAGCGCCGTGCTGGACCGATTGAATTCGCTTGCCGTGCGGCGCGAGCGGGAGAACGACGCGCTTGTGGATGAGCGCGCGGCCCTGCGCAAAAAACGCGACGGCCTTGAGGCGCGCTATGAGAAGGAGCGCGTGAAGCTGCTTGGCGAAGTGCGCGAACAGGCGCAGACCGTTCTGCGCGAGTGGAAGAGCGAGCGCATTGGCCGCAAGCAGGCCCTCAAAAAGCTCTCCGAGGTGCGCGAGCGCTTGGAGCCGGCCGTGCGCGAGGACGTGGAGCCTGCCGTCCCGACCCTTGACTGGGCCGATCTCACCCCGGGCCAGCGCGTGTGCTACAAGGCCTGGAGCAAGACTGGCGTGGTGCTGGAGCGGGACGAGCGCAAGCGGCAGGTCAAGGTTGATTTTTCCGGCGTGGCCATGTGGGTGGCCTTTGCCGAGTTGACGCAGGACGGCAAGGCCGCGCGCAAGGCTGAAAGGAGCGCTTCCGGCGGCGCCGGCGGAGTGACGGCCGAGCTGGGGTATACGCCGCGCATTGATTTGCGTGGTCAGCGCTCCGACGAGGCCCTTGCCGCCCTGGCGCAGTTCCTCGACGCCTCGCTGCTGCGCGGGGCCTCCGGCGTGGAGATTGTCCACGGCCGGGGCACGGGCGCCCTGCGCAAGGAGATCCACGCATACCTACGCACCGCGCCTGGCGTGGCCTCCTTCACCCTGGCCACTGAGGACCGCGGCGGAGACGGCATGACTGAAGCGACGCTGAAATAGCGTTGCGAGGGGAGGCGGAGGGAATGGACCGGCAGGTCATCGAGGCGCTCAAGCAGCGGCTCAACATCGTGGACGTGGTGCGTCGCTATGTGGCGTTGCGTCCAGGTGGCGGCCGGCAAATGGGGCTGTGTCCGTTCCATCAGGAAAAAACGCCGTCCTTCAGCGTCAACGAGGCCGAGGGCTTTTTTTATTGCTTTGGCTGCCAGGCCGGCGGCGATGTGATCGATTTCTACCAGCGCGTCAACGGACTGGAGTTCAAGGACGCGCTGGAGCAGCTTGCCGCCGAGGCTGGCATAGAGCTGAAGGCTTACAAGCCGGACCCGGAGTACGACGCGCGCCAGCAGCTCAAGCGCCGCTGCCTGGATATGCATGGGGTTGCGCAGGAATATTATCGCCGCAATTTAAATCTTGCCGTGGGCGACGCGGCGCGCACGTATTTGCGCCGTCGCGGCATGAATGACGAGATTGTGGCCGCCTTTGGCGTGGGCGCAAGTCCGGACGACTGGCAGGGACTGGCGACGTTTCTCAGGGGGCGCGAGTATACGCCGGAGGAAGCCGTGCAGGCGGGGCTGCTTTCCCAGAACGAGCGCGGCCGCATTTACGACCGCTTTCGCGGCCGGCTCATATTCCCAATACAGAATTTATCAGGTCAGGTTATTGCCTTTGGCGGAAGAATACTTACTGATGGTGAACCCAAGTATTTAAACAGCAGCGACACTCCCATCTATAAAAAGGGGGAACACCTCTACGGTCTCTTCCAGGCCCGCCAGGCCATGACCCGCAGCAAGCGGGCAATACTCACGGAAGGGTATATGGATGTGCTGTCGCTGCATCAGTTTGGATACAAGGACGCCTGCGGCGTGCTCGGCACCGCGCTCACCCAGGATCAGGTGAAGCGGGTTGCTGGTTTTTGTTCGCGCATGGCGCTGATCTTTGACGGAGACACGGCCGGCCGCAAGGCGGCGCTGCGCAGCGCGGAGATGATCCTGCAATATGGCGTCTCGTGCAGCGTGGTGCGTATGCCAGATGGCGAGGATGTGGACAGCCTGCTGCAAAAGCACGGCAACGAAGGGCTCGACGCCTGCCTGGACGCCGCGCAGGACGGACTCGACTATTGTCTTTCCGTTGTGCGCGAGGGGTTCGCCCCCAGGGAAATTGTCAGCTGGGCCAATGGGTTTTTGGCGCATTTGGCCGATAATTCCTTGCGGCCTTTTTACATCCCGCGTCTGGCCCAGGGGCTCGGCCTCGCCGAGGCCGACCTGCGCCGTTTCGGCGGCGGGCAGGGCAGACTGGGCGGAAGCGGTCCTCAAGGCCCGCAGGGCAGGGCGTTCGCGCATCAGACTGAAGCCCGGCCATCGTTGTCCGGCGGTGTGGCGCAACGCATGCCAGCCGTGGGACGCGATGAGCGTGATGACCGCTATTTTCTGCGCTTCCCCATCCAGTACCCGGAATATATTCCGGAGCTGGCGCGGCGCGGATTTGAGCGGCTGCTGACCACGGATTTCGGGCAGGCGCTGTGGCGCAAGCTCGCGCAGGTGAACGGGGGAGATGTGTTGCCCCTGCTTGATGCGGCCGAAAAAAGCTTCTGGACGCAGACGCGGTCCAAGGAGAAGCCGGAAGGTGATGAACTTGCCCAGGAATGGCAGCATGTGTGCCGCCGCATCGAAGAAGCGGGCGTGCGCAAATCACGCGAAGAACTGATGGAACATATCCGTCTCGCCAGCAGCCAGGGCGACGCGGTAGAAGTAAAACGGCTTATGGCGGCTCTGACGGATCTCAATGCCCCCAGCAGGGAGGAAGAATGAATAATCTCAAAGAAATCCAGCAAATCAAGCTCCTTATAGCCAAGGGCAAGAAAAACGGATTTCTGACCTTTGAGGAAGTGGGCAAGACGCTGCCCACAGAGATGAATACGCCCGACCAGCTCGAAGAAGTGATGAGCATCTTCGACCAGATGAACATCGTCATCGTGGATTCGGAGGAGAACGGCAAAAAGCTCACCGCCGACACCACCGACACCGACGAGGAGCTGGATCTCGTGCCGAGCGAGGGCGACGACGCGGCGGACTATTCCTCCCGCAGCACCGATCCCGTGCGCATGTACCTGCGTGAGATGGGCGCCGTGCCCCTCCTCGACCGCGAGGGCGAGGTGACCATCGCCAAAAAGATTGAGAACGGCGAGATGGAGGTGCTCTACGCCCTTGTCGAGGTGCCCGTGGCCATTGAGGAGCTCGTGCAGGTGGGCGAGGACCTCAAAAACACGCGTATCAAGCTCAAGGACGTGGTCAAGACCATTGAGGAGGACGACCCCACCGAGGATGAGATGAACCAGCGCCAGCGGGTCATCTTCCTACTCGACGAGGTGAAGGCGCTGTTCAAGAAAAAGCGCAAGATATACGAGAAGCTGGACTATTGCGCCCAGCTCGACCGACGCGTGTTCGGCGTGCAGCACGAAATCATGGTCTACAAGGAGGACATCGTCACCCGCCTGCGCGACATCAAGATCGAAAAGACCTTGATCGACCGCATCATTGAGACGGTTTCCGACTATGTGCACCAGATGCACAACTGCCAGCGCGACTTGTCCGCCTACATCCTCTCCGTGGGCAAGAACCGCGACGAAATCGTGCGCATATTCAAGGGCGTGGACACCCGCGACATCAATCCCGTCAGCGCGGCCGACATGCTGAACATGACCGTTGAGGAGTTCTTCTCCTTCAAGGAGATGCTCTCCGGCAAAATGGAGATCATCACCCGCCTGCAGGAAAAGTGCTGCCACAACGTGGATGACCTTGAGGAAGTGCTTTGGCGCATCAAGCGCGGCAATCTGGCCGCCATGCGCGCCAAGCAGGAGCTCATCCGCGCCAACCTGCGGCTCGTCGTCTCCATCGCCAAAAAGTACACCAACCGCGGCTTGCAGTTCCTCGACCTGATTCAGGAAGGCAACATCGGCCTGATGAAGGCGGTGGACAAGTTCGAGTATCAGCGCGGCTACAAGTTCAGCACCTACGCCACGTGGTG